>DASWRS010000494.1:0-18806 GCA_036403075.1 Kofleriaceae bacterium | reverse complement strand
GGGATCGGCTCCTGCCACAAACTTGCCCGGGTGCGCGCGATCCGTAACGTCGGTGCACGGTGCGAAAGATCGTGGCGGATATGTACGTCCGGCCGGCGTTCCGGCGCTGGGGCGTCCGGTTCGCCCTGGCGATCGGGATCGCGATCGCGATCGGCTACGTGCCGAGCCAGGTGGCGCGGCGCGATCCGCGGGCCGGACGGCTCGAGGCGCAGATCGATCAGCTGACCGCCGAGGGGCGCGAGGTCGCGGCGAGGAACGCCGAGCTGCGGCGGCAGATCGCGGCGCTGCGCAGCGACATCGCCGCCGTCGAGGACCACGCGCGCGCCGACCTGGGCATGGTGTACCCCGACGAGCTCGTGCTCCGGCTGCCGCAGACGCCCGAGGCGCCCGAGGCACGCGACGCGCCCGAGGCACCCGAGGCGCCCGAGGGCCCCCGGGCACCATGATGAGCCTTCCGGCGCTGCAGCGAGCGGCGCGGCGTGCGCTGAAGGTGTCGATCGGCGCGGTCGGCGGCGGGGTCGCGTGCGCCGTCGTCGCGGCCGGCGGGGTCGACGGCGCGGCGGTGCTGGCGCGGCGGCCGAGCCTGGCGCAGACGATGATCGCGGTGGCGATCGCCGCGCTGGTGGTGATCGCGGTGATCCGGCGGGTGCAGTTCTCGCCGCCGTCGGCGCGGGCGCAGCGGGTGTCGTTCTGGCTGGCCGCGGCGAGCGACCTGGCCGACCTCGAGCTGGCGCTGACCCTGGTCGCGGGGATCCACGTGGTGATCGCGGTGACCGGCGGGCTGGGCTCGCCGGCGTATCCGCTGCTCTACGGGCTGGTCGCGTTCGCGATGACGGTGCTGGCGCGGCCGGGGGCGTGGGCGACGCTGGTGGCGGCGCTGCTGCTCGAGGCGGCGCTGGTGGCGCGCGGCCGGTTCACCGAGGCCGCGGTGCTCGCGGCGGCGATCCACGCGGCGTACCTGGCGGGCGCGGCGGCGGCGCACGTCGCGCTGCTGCGCGGGCTGACGTCGCGCTACCGGCGGCGGCGGGCGGCGCGGCTCGACGAGGAGCTGTCCGCGCTGCGCGACTCGGCGCGCGACTACCGGCTGATCGCGGCGGCGCTGGGCCCGAGCAGCCGGGCGCCGCGCGGCCGGGACGAGGAGGAGCGGCTGCTCGCGATCGGCGGGGTCGGGATGATCGGCGACGCGGCGAGCTGGGTGCTCGGCACGCTCAAGCGCTCGCTCGGCGCGACCACGGTGGCGCTGCTCTGGCTCGACGACGACGGCGAGCGGATCAAGCTCAAGGAGGTCGCGTCGGACGCCGACGACATCACCGAGCTGCCGCGGTTGCCGTCGGCGGGGATCCTCGGCGCGGTGGTGCGCGACCGCCAGCCGCTGCTCTGCGCGGCGACCAAGCCGGGGCAGCTGCCGTACTACGACTCGGGCCGCGCCGGGGTGGCGCTGGTCGCGGTGCCGCTGATCGAGCTCGGCCACCTGCGCGGGATCCTGGCGGCGGATCGCGACGCGCCGTTCACCGAGGCCGACCGCGACCTGCTCGCCGACGCCAGCGCGCAGGTCCTGCGCGTGGTGCAGTCCGAGCAGGTGTTCCGCGCGGTCGAGCGCGCCAAGTACGAGCACGAGCGGTTCTACCAGGCGACGGCGATGCTCGGCCGCGCGCTGACCGTCGAGCAGGTGATCGAGACCGCGTTCGACGCGGCCGCGGCGATCGTCGAGTACGACGCGGCGGTGATCGGGCTCTACGACAAGCCCAAGGCGCGGCACAAGATCGCCGCGGTGCGGGTCCGCGAGGGCGGGGCGGGGATCATCGATCCGGACCAGCTGATCAACCTCGAGTTCAAGGACAACGCGGGGCTGGCGGCGATGGTGGTCAAGAACCGGCACTACCTGCCCGCGGGCGGCGAGCCGCGCGAGGTGTCGGCGCCGATCTACACGCGCAAGGTGAAGATCGAGGACGCGAAGTCGCTGCTGGTCTTGCCGCTGCTCGCCGCCGACGAGCCGGTCGGGACGCTGACCCTGATGGCGCGGGCCGAGAAGCGGTTTGGCAAGGACGTGCGCGAGATGCTCGCGGTGATTGCCAATCAGGTCGCGGTCTCGCTCGAGAACGGGTTTCTGTATCGCAAGATGGAGACCATGGCGACGACGGATGGGCTCACCGGGCTCACCAACCACCGGACGTTCCAGCAGCGGTTCGCCGAGATGCTCGAGCGCGCGGCGCGCCACAACCACCGGGTCGCGCTGCTCCTGTGCGATGTCGACTTCTTCAAGAAGGTCAACGACGGCTACGGCCACCCGGTTGGCGACGAGGTCCTGCGCCGGGTCGCGCGCGTGCTGCAGGAGGTGCCGCGCAAGATCGACATCCCGGCGCGCTACGGCGGCGAGGAGTTCGCGGTGCTGCTCGACAACGTCGATGTCGCGCAGGCCAAGCAGGTCGCCGAGCGGATCCGGATCGAGATCTCGCGGGTCGTGGTCGAGACCGAGAAGGGGCCGCTGTCGGTGACCGAGTCGATCGGGGTCGCGGCGTTCCCCGACGATGGCCGCGACCGCGCGAGCCTGATCGAGCGCGCCGACCTGGCGCTCTACCACGCCAAGCACACCGGCCGGAACCGGGTGGTGACGTGGGCCGAGGCCCAGGCGGAGAAGGCCGGCGCCCAGGGTTCGAAGAAGGCGAGCTGAGCGCGCGCGGTCACGCGGCGAGGCGGGGCGGCGTCACTCCTGGACCACGATCAGGTACGGCCAGCGCGGGAACCGCGGCCACTGGGTGTCGAGGTTCCACCACACGCGGCCGGTCGGGCCCATCCACACGCGATCGCCGCGGCCGAGCTCGCCCAGGCCGGTGGACAGGCCGGTGCTGATCGACGTGCCGTCGGTGCGGTACTCGAGCAGGTGCTCGCGGGTGATCTGGCTGACGAAGGTGCTCGACACCGCGATCCGGCCGCCGCCGGCGGCGATGCCCTCGACGAGCGAGTCGCCGGTGCGCTGCGAGAAGATGTGCGCGCCGGTGCTCGACAGCTCGACCACGAAGCCGTTGTTCGGCGGGTTCTCGGCCGGGTGCCCGGCGACGATGACGCCGCCGCCGAAGTCGATCGAGGTCAGCAGGTCGCCGCCGAACACGATGTCGTGATCGGCGTCCGCCGCGATCGCGGTGATGTGCGCGTTGCCGGCGAACTCCCGGGTCCACACGACCTGGCCGGTCGCGTCGTAGCGCCGGATGCGGGTCGTGGTGCCATCGCTCGATCCGACGATGATCTGATCGTCGTCGAACGCGACCGCGGTGCCGGTGACCGCGGTCAGTCGCGGGCTCGCGCTCGACGGCGCGAACCGCCACACGTCGAGGGTGCTGGGCTGCTGCCCGCGCGGGGCGGCGATGGCGACCAGCGCGTCGCCGCTACGCGTGGCGCCGATCGCCGCGATCGACGAGCCGGCCGGGAACGTGTCGTCGACGTTCACGCTCCAGCGGAAGCCGAAGTTCACGGTGTAGCTGTCGATCGCGAACCGATCGGGGGTGAGGCGGGCGATGAACACGTTGCTCGCGGCGTCGGTGGCGAGCTCGCCGCCGAGCACCAGGCTGGCCAGGACATGGCCGCTGGCATCGACGTGCTCGGTGACGTTGCCATCGGAGATCATCGCCTCGTCGCTGGGCAGCGGCGCGACCGTGCGGCGGCCCTCGCGGGTATAGGCGACGTGGTTCGTCACCGGGTTCTCGATGCCGCAGATCGTGATGCTACCCGCCGGCCCATCGACGATCGCGCTCAGGAACCCGAGGTGCCGCGCGGCTTGCTGCTCGGTCCGGAAATGGTATTGCCGGGCGATCTCGGACGCGTCGGGGATCGAGCCGCTGTGCACGGCGCCGGCGAACACCGAATAGGTGTGCGAGGTCAGGTCCGAGACCATGCGGAATCCGACCGCGCCGAGATCGTAGGGCTGGCTTCTGTCGGCGCGGTAGGTGTCGCCGTCGCGGGCGTCGAGCGTTCCGGACGGCGAGAACCGGACGGCGGTCGCGAGATCGGAGAACCCGGTCGGGATGCCGTCGGACAGGCCGATGACGGCATCGAGGTTTGGCGCGCTCGGCTGGGCGGTGAACGTGGCGACGTCGAGCACGTCGGTCCGGGGCACCTGGAAGCTGACCAGGCCCTCGCCGGCGCTGACGACCGCGCAGCCCGGTGGCGGCGGCGCAGGCGGCGCGACCACGGCGCCGCAGACCTCGAGCGTGCCGGTGGCGGAGTCGACCGTGCTGGCGATGTGCGACATCCGCGTGATGCCGGCCTGATCGGTGCGGAACCGGAACGTCAGGCCGAGATCCGTGTACGGATCATCGGCGTTGTCGCTGGTCCGGATCAGCACGCCATACGTGTGGTCCTTCAGGAACACGACGATGCGGACGTGGTAGCGCTGGCCGGCCTGGTATGGAAACGCCCGTCCGGCGCGGTAGGTGTCGCCGTCGCGGGCGTCGATCATGCCGGCGGGGTTGAACCGGACGATCGCCGCCAGATCCGAGAACCGTGCCGCGGGGTGATCGCCCAGGCCGACCACGGCGTCGATCGCGCTTGCCGGCGAGCCCGCCGACGGCGTGGCGTCGAACTCGGCGAGGAAGTCGACGTTCTGCTCGCGGAACGAATGATCGGTCCAGCTGCCGCTGGTCGCGACCGAGCACTCGGCGGCGGGCGTGGTCGCCGGCTGGAGCGCGGCGGCCGCAGCCGGGGCAGGGCCGCTCGGGGTGTCCTCACCTCCTGCGGCGCAGCCGGCGGCCGCGAAGGCTGTGTAAGCGGTCACTGCCATGATCCGGTATGTCCGGAACCTCCGACGTCTCACCATGTCTTGCCTCTGTATTGTTTGCCGTGGGCAAAGCAAGAAGCGGTGCGGTGCGAGCCCGCGAGTGCGTGCGATGGAATCGTCATCCGGCGTGATTGATTGCCGCCCGCCGCGATCGTGGCCACGGTCGCCCTCGCTCACGTGAGACAGAAACGTGTGTGGCATGCTGGCGCGATCCGGAGATGGCGACATGTCTCGTCAACGAGAGGCACTCGATATCTCGGAGACGCCCATGGTGTCGCGTGTTCCCGGTGCATCACGGGTGGCGTCGAGACAGCAATTGCGCGTTGCATCGATCGGCGAGGTGCGGGCGCGAGCGCGCGGCTGGCAAAGTTCGTTCAACGTCGGCCGAGGTGGTCCGGATCTCGGACGTTCCGTTCGTTCGTTCGTTCGTTCGTTCGAACCGCGGACCGACCGCGGCCGCGGCGTGTGCACCGTGATGGAGCCGGCGTGCTGGCACCCACCCCCCGGCACGTCAGATTCTTCCGCAGGTCACGGAAGCTCGCGGCCGGCATCATCGCGCCGGCGGCGCCATGCGGGCGACTCGCCTCGCTCGCCGCCGCGGCGCCACCGCCGAGCTGAGCGTATCGTGCCGGAGCTCGAGAGAATCTCGGGGGCGGCAGGATCGCCGGGACGACGTCGCCGCCGGCTGCGACGCCCGGACGCAGTGGTCATCTGCGGGAGATCGTTCGGCTCCTCCAGAATCGGCCACGCAGCTTTCGCTTGCCATGGACATCCGCCGGGGCGGGCCTAGATTGCGTGGATGCCGGTCCGGGTGCTCGCCGTCCTGCTCGCCATCCTGGTGGCGGCAGGCGTCGCGTCTCCGGTGCTGGGCGGGTCGCCGGACGCGGCCGCGCTGGTCGATGACGGTGCGCCGGATCTCGATCCGGCGATCACCGCGTCGCCGATCGCGCTCGTACCGCCGGTGCGCCGCGAGCTGGGCGCGGTCATCGCGCCGTCCGAGGCGTCGCCGGGCCGCTTGCATCGGGTCTGGGTGTTCCGTCCGCCGCGCTGATTCACGTCTCGCTGATCGTGCTTTGCGAAACGTGAACCTTTTGGAGGTGGCATGTCGGAACTCGTCGTGCCCGCCTGGGCCTGGGCCCTGCTGGCGGGCGTCATGTTGGTCTTGATCTCGGTCGATCTCGTCGCCCACCGCGGCGATCGGGTCGACTCGCGCCGCCGCGCGCTGGTGTGGAGCATGGTGTGGGTCGGTGCGGCGGTGGTGTTCGGAGTCTTCGTCGGGATCTGGTTCGGCGCGGATGTCGCTGAGCAGTTCTTCGCCGCGTACCTGCTCGAGAAGAGCCTGAGCGTCGATAACCTGTTCCTATTCGTGGTGGTGTTCGGCGCGCTCGGGATCCCCGCCGCCGAGCAGCGCCGGGTACTGACCTGGGGGATCATCGGGGCGCTGGTCACGCGCGGCGTGTTCATCGCGCTCGGTGCAGCGATGCTGCATCGCTGGCACGAGATCACGTACGTGTTCGGCGCGATCCTGGTGTTCACCGCGTTCAAGCTGCTGCGCGATGGCGGCGGCGAGCCGGGCCGGCTGCTCGGCTGGCTCGAGCGGCGCCTGCCGTGGACGCGCGAGCGCAGCGGGCACAGCTTCGTGGTCCGACGCCACGGCAAGTGGCTGGCAACGCCGCTCCTGGTCGCGCTGGTCGCGATCGAGCTGTCGGACATCGTGTTCGCGCTCGACTCGATCCCCGCGGCGTTCGCGGTGTCGGAGGAGCCGTTCGTGGTCTACAGCTCGAACGTGCTCGCGGTGCTCGGGCTACGCGCGCTGTACGTGGTGCTGGTCGGTGCGATCGTCCAGCTCCGCTACCTGAAGTACGGGCTGTCGGCGGTGATCGCGTTCGCCGGCGTGAAGATGCTGGCCGCGTCGTGGGTCACGATCTCGCCGATCGTGTCGGTCGCCGTGATCGCGCTGGTGATCGGCGGCGCGGCGGTGGCGAGCGTGGTGGTGTCGCGGCGCGAGCGCACGGCGGCGCTGCGCTGACCGCGCTCGGGGTCCGGCGATCACATCACCGGTCGGATCGCCGACCGCATCGCCGCCACACGCGGGCGCCGTCGCCGCAACCACGGAGTCGCGATCGACGTGGACACACGTGATCGCGCCGGGCACGTGCGTTGCTGCTGGACTCGGCACGCTCGCGATAGCGAGCAAGGAGGTGTACGATGAACGGAATACGTGGTTGCGTACTGTGGATCTTCGCGCTCGGTATCATCGGAGGATGTCGTAGTGAGAGCGAGCCCATGCTGGGCCAGGCAAGTATTGCCATCGCGGCGACCGCTCCCGTGGTCTGGGTCAACCAGGTGAACACGACGGTCACCGGCGCGACGATCCAGAAGACCGGCGGACAGCCCGACATGGAGGACGCCGGCGCGGTGTCACAGCAATCGATCGCGTCGGGCGACGCGGCGTTCCAGTACACCGTCGACGAGACCAGCCGGTTCCGTTTCGTCGGCTTCGGTCACACGTCAACCTGGCAAGGAGCGGCCAGTATCGATTACTCGTTTCGCATGCAGGCCGGCCACGCGGACGTCTACGAGGACAACAGCTATCGCACCGACATCCTGGTGGCGGTCGGCGACGTGTTGAAGCTCGAGATCGTGGGCGGCGTCGCTCGCTACTACAAGAATGGCGCCTTGCAGTTCACCAGCGCGCAGGCGCCGGTGTATCCGCTGCGGGTCGCGACCTCGATGATCGAGGGCAGCTCGACGATCTCGCAGGCGCTGATCAGCGGCGCCCCGGCGGGCGCGGTGACGTGGGTCAACCGGGTCAACACGTCGGCCTCCGGGGCGACCTTGCAGAAGACCGGCGGGCAGCCGGACATGGAGGACGCCGGCGCGGCGTCACAGCAGTCGATCGCGTCGGGCAATGCCACGTTCCAGTTCACGATCGACGAGACCAGCCGGTTCCGGTTCGTTGGCTTCGGGCACACGTCCACCTGGCAGGGCGCCGCGAACATCGACTTCTCGTTCCGGCTGCAGTCCGGACATGCCGATGTCTACGAGCACAACAGCTATCGCACCGACATCCTGGTCGCGATCGGTGATGTCATGAAGCTCGACATCTCCGGTGGCGTGGCGAAGTACTACAAGAACGGCGCGCTGCAGTTCACGAGCGCGCAGGCGCCGGTGTATCCGCTGTACGTGATCGCGTCGATGATCGAGGGCAGCTCGACGATCGCCGGGGCGACGATCGACAGCGGCGGCACCCCGCTACCGCCACCACCCGCGGGCCACCATTTCTGCGGCTGGCTGGCCGGCGACGGCAACCTCCCGGCGACGCAGGATCCGTACTTCAACGACTTCGCCGCGAACGCCGCCACGTTCGACGCGGTCCACCCGACGTGGTGGTCGGTCAACGCCGGCGGCGGCGGCAACTGCTGCACCGGCGGCGGGACCTTCTGCGAGAGTTTCGGCAACCCGCGGAGCACGTACGCGCCGTGCGTGTCGGAGCAGGTCCGGTCGAACACGACGTACGGCGGCAAGCGCACCAAGCTGATCCCCATGGTGGCGGCGACCAACGCCGGCCAGGTCGCGATCGTCCGCCAGATGCTCGCGAACTCCGCGACGATGGATCAGTGGGTATCGACGCTGGTCGGCTTCGCGCAGTCGGAGCGCTACGACGGCTACGACATCGACTTCGAGCACCTCGACGACGGCTCGAACCCGCAGGTCCGGTCGCAGCTGGTGACGTTCATGACCAGGCTCGCGAACGCGCTGCATCCGCTGGGCAAGACGGTGTCGATCGCCGTCGGCGCGTTCGACCACAGCGATGCAAATTCGATGTGGGACCTGAGCGCGCTGGCCAACGTCGCCGACCAGTTGCACGTGATGGGCTACGACTATCATGGCATCGGCACCAACCACCCGGGCCCGGTCGACCCGCTAGGCTGGACGCAGGCGGCGATGGTGTTCATGGCCAACCTGAACAACGGCGCGACTGTGGGCAAGCTGATCTGGGGCCTGCCCAACTACGGCGTCGAGGCGCCCGACGGCCAGCCGGTGATCGGCGAGCCGCAGCGGGGCCTCAAGGTCTGGATCGCCAACCATCCCGGCTACGGGACGACGTCGACCGAGATGGCGAGCTGCCCGTTCAACGTCGACACCCACTACGGCGCGGGCCGGTCGCCCAACGGCTTCGCCGGCGGCAATCACGCGTACTTCGACGACATCCTGTCGCTCGAGGAGAAGGTCAGCTTTGCCCAGCAGCATGGCCTGGGCGGCATCACGTATTGGACGATCGGCGACGAGCCCGACAAGCCCGCCGGCCAGACGTTCTTCCAGATGGTGCGGGCGCAGTTCCCGCAGCAGTGACGGCCGGGCCGGGCGGCGAAGTGGCTGATCGGGCTGGCGAACTCGCGCGAGACCGCCGGGGCGCGCCGCGCGTTGAAAGTCCCACCGATGCGCCTTCGAGCCCGCCTGATCGCCGCCCTCGCCGTCACCACCTGCGCCGGCGCCTGCACCGGCACCGCCGATGCGGGTGCCCCACCGCCACCGCCACCACCGCCTGCAAAGCGGCCGGTGGCCGCCGCGCCCGCGCCGCTCGCGTCGGGCAAGGTCACCCCGGTCACGACGCTGTTCATCGCGTCGCAGCCGGGGCCTGCCGGCGAGGTCGCGCCGCCGTGGTCGCTGACCGCGTCCGACGGCAGCGGCCTGCGGCTGACCCGGGTCGATGCGAAGGCGGTCGTCGAAGGGCCGCTCGCGTTCACCGAGCTCCACCTCTACTTCCACAACCCCGAGGCGCGGACCCGCGAGGGCACGTTCTCGATCACGTTGCCGACCGGCGCCGCGGTGTCGCGGTTCGCGATGGAGAGCAACGGCCAGTTCATGGAGGCCGAGGTCGTCGAGAAGCAGCTCGCGCGCCGCGCCTACGAAGACTTCTTGCACCGCCGGCAGGATCCCGCGCTGCTCGAGAAAGCCGAGGGCAACCAGTTCTCGGCGCGGGTGTTCCCGATCCCCGCCGGCGCCGACAAGCACCTGGTGATCAGCTACTCGCAGGAGGTGTCGCCGGGGCACTACACGCTGCCGCTGCGCGGGCTGGCCCGGAGCGAGCGCGTCGACGTCCGCGTCCAGGTCCGCGGCCGGACCGGCGGGGTCGCCGAGCAGACGCTGTCCGAGCGCAACTGGACGCCGGATCGCGACGTGGTGGTCGACGGGGCTTCGATCGGCGCACCGGCGGCGATCGCGGCCGGTGAGCTCGCGGTGGCGCGCGTCCGGGTCGAGCTGCCCGACGCGGCAGCGCGCCCGGTGGCCGTGACGATCCTGGTCGACACCAGCGCGTCGCGCGGCCTGGGCTTCGCGGCCGAGGCCCGCGCGGTGCACCAGCTGGTCGACGAGCTCGCCCGCGCCTACGGCGGCGCGCTGCCGGTGCAGGTGGTCGCGTTCGATCAGACCACGGCGCCGCTGTACGATGGCCGCGCCGACAAGATCAGCGGCCTCGAGGCCGCGCTGGCCGCGCGCGGCGCGCTCGGCGCCTCGGACCTCGGCCAGGCGCTGGCCTGGCTCGCGGCGCATGCGCCGAGATCGCGGATCGTCGTGGTGACCGACGGGGTGATCACCGCCGGCGCGAAGATCGACGCGCTCGGCGGGCTGGCTCGCCAGCTCGCGAGCCGCGGCGTCGACCGGATCGACGTCGCGCTGACCGGCGGGATCCGCGACGAGGAAGCGGCGGCGGCGATCGCTCACGCCGGGCTCGCCCACACCGGCGCGATCGTCGATCTCGATCAGGGCGCCGCCGAGGCCGCGCGCCGCATCGGGCTCGCGGTGCGCACCGAGATCCCGGTCGCGGTCGACGGTGCGCGCTGGGTGTTCCCGCGCACGATCGCGGCGGCCCAGGCCGGCGACGAGGTCACGGTGTTCGTGCGCCGGCGCCCGGCCGCCTCGTTCGCGGTGACGCTCGCCGGCATGCGCACCGAGGTCTCGCCGGTGGCGGCGACCCCGGCGCTGCTCGGCCGCGCGGTCGCGGGCGCCGAGATCACCGACCTCGATCACCAGCTCGCGACGGCGACCGGCCCGGCCGCGGACAAGCTGCGCGCCGAGATCGTCCGGCGCTCGGTCGCGGCGCGGGTGGTGTCGAGCCAGACGTCGATGCTCGTGCTCGAGTCCGACGCCGACTACGCGCGCTACGGCATCGATCGCAAGGCGCTCGCCGAGATCCTGGCGATCGGCCCGTCGGGGGTCGAGCTGGTGCACCGCGCGGCGCCGCCGGTCCAGATCGCCATCCCGGTGCCGACGCCGGCCGGCAAGAGGCCCGCGACCAAGGAGGCCGAGAAGGCCAAGAAGCAGGGGTTCGACGACGGCGCGCTGGCCAGGACGGCGAAGCTCGACCGCGCGCCCGGGAACCACGCGCGGGCGGTCGAGGACAAGGACGAGGACAAGCGCGGGACTGCGGACGAGGCTCCGACCGAGGCTCCGACCGAGACTCCGGCCCAGGCTCGGATCGAGGCCCGGAGCACGGCCCAGGAGCAATCCGGCCCGAGCGTGCAGGGCGGGACCCTCGGGGCCTCGCTGCCTGCGCCGGTGCCGCCGCCCCCGGCGGGTGCGCCGCGCCCGTCGGCAGGCTCCGCCGCCGAGGAGCGCCGCGCCGGGATCCGGATCAGCGCCGCCGACATGGCCGGCGCCACCGGTGGCGCCGCGGCGCCGGTGTCGGTGTCGGTGGCACGCGAGGACCGCCCGCGTGCGCCGCTCGCCGAGCCGCCGCGGCCGTCCCGCCCCGCGCTCCGCCGCCGCGTGCCGGACGCCCAGGTCGCGCGCGACTCCGAGGTCGACGGCGACGGCGACGCCGACGGCCTCGCGAACAACCGGCGCAGGCCGGCGCTGCACGGCCCGCTCGCCGAGATCGAGCGCGCGCTCGCGACCGGCCACGCTGACGCCGCGCTCGCCCGGGCGACCGCCTGGCACAAGCAGGAGCCCGGCGACGTGCTCGCGCTGATCGGCCTGGGCGACGCGCTCGAGGCCCGGCGCGATCTCGACACCGCGGCGAGGGTCTACGGCTCGATCATCGACCTGTTCCCGGCCCGCGCCGACTTCCGGCGGTTCGCCGGCGAGCGGCTTGAGCGGCTCGGCAAGGCCCAGCGCGCGCTGATCGTCGACACCTACCGCCGCGCCGTCGAGGAGCGCCCGGATCACCTGACCGGCCACCGCCTGCTGGCGTACGCGCTGGTCCGCGACGGCCAGTACGCCGAGGCGTTCGCGGCGATCCTCGCCGGCATCGATCGCCAGTACCCGTCGAACCGGTTCGCCGGCGCGGAGCGCGTGCTGGCCGAGGACGTCGGCATGATCGCCGCCGCGTACCTCGCGCACGGCGGCAAGCGCGACGAGGTACTGGCGCAGCTCGCCCGGCGCCGCATCGCGCTGGCGACCCAGCCGTCAACGCGGTTCCTGATGTACTGGGAGACCGACGCCAACGACGTCGACTTCCACATCCGCGACGCGCGCGGCGGCCACGCCTGGTACAGCCACAAGCAGCTCGGCTCGGGCGGCGAGCTCTACGCCGACATCACCACGGGCTACGGCCCCGAGTGCTTCGCGATCCCGGGCACGCCGACCGCCGGCCCGTACCGGCTGTCGATCAACTACTTCTCGCAGGGGCCGATGGGCTACGGGATGGGCCTCCTGCAGATCCAGAAGTTCGACGGCCAGGGCAACCTGAGCTTCGAGGACCGGCCGTACGTGATCATGACCGACCAGGCGTTCGTCGATCTCGGCACGTACCGCTGAGCCGGCGAGACCTCGAGCGGGCGTTCGTGAACGGGCGGCGGTGGCATCGGGTGACACGCGAGTGACCGGCAAACCCGGGCGACCGGCGGCACGACGAGCCTCGCCAGCTCGACGGGGCGTGGTGATTCGCCGGCCACGGCGTGCGGATCCGGACACGATTGTCGGCCTCGACCGGCAGAGTTCGATGCCGCGGGCCGCAGGGGTGGAGAATCACGGTCGCGCGAACTGGCGCTGCGCTTGCTCAGGCCGCCGCCATGCGAAGCAATCCTGTTGTGTATTGGCTCCTACTGTCCCAGGCGCTCGTCGGTTGCATCGACGGCGGAGCGCCGGACGCGCCGGCCGTGGAAGACGCGGTGGTGCCGCTGGCCAGGCCGGCGACCATCCAGATCACCGCGGAGTTTCCGCCCGCGCTCGTCGTGTTCCGCGAGGGCACGCGCGGCCGCTGGCAGCGCGCCCGGCGGACCTCGGCGACGACGTTCGAGGCCCGGGTCCGCGGGCCGTACGAGGTCAGCGTGGTGTGTGTCGATCATCCGGTGTTCGTCGACCTGACCGAGACGATCACGACGCAGGTCGGCCGCACGCTCGAGGACGCGCACGAGCTGTCGTTCTGCGCCGGCCTGGGGCCGAGCGAGCACACGGTCACCGGCCACATGGTGCAGCCCGGTTTCGTGCAGATCGGCGACAACAATGCTCGCTCGAGGGTCGCCGACTGGGACTTCACGATCGGCGTGCCGGACGGCTCGTTCGATCTGATCGCGAGCAGCGCCGACGCGATCGGCTTCCGGCGCGGCCTCACCATCGCCGGTGACCTCGCGGTGACGCCGCCGGTCGACCTCGCGCAGGAGGGCACCCCGCTCGTCGACGTCGCGTTCTCCGCGCCCAACGCCACGCCCGACGAGACCACGCAGGTCTCGGTCGGCCTGCTCAACCCGACGATCCCGTTCATCCCGGCGCGGGTGTTCCTCGGGCCGCTCGCCACGGCCAAGGCGGCGCCCGACGCGGCGCTGTTGGCCACGGACATCCAGAGCGTCTCGGTCCGGGCGTTCACGGCGGCCGGCGGGTTCCGCGCGCTGCGGCGGCCGTTCCGGGTCGGCGGCGACGCGGTGTACACGCTGCCGCCGGCGCTCGCGGGCGTGCAGTGGACGATCGCCCGCGGCCAGATCACGCTGCACTGGGCGCAGCTGCCCGCGTTCACGCTGTTCTCGGGGTTCGTCGGTGGCAACGCGGCCGGTGGCGCGCTGCCCGTCAACTACGAGGTCGATCTGAGCCCGCGGTTCCTCGCGGCGACCCGGATCCACGACTTCACGCTGGCCGCCGACCTCCCGGGGTTCCAGCCGGCGTGGACGATCTCGTTCGACCAGTCCTACAACCGCGACCTCACCGTGCAGAACGTTCCGGACGTGGTTCCGCCGCAGAGCGTGGTCATCACCAGCGAGGTCACCGAGTTCATCGATCCGACCGCGCCGGCCCAGCTCGCGGCGCATGCGCGACCGGCGGGGACCTCCGGGGTCCGCCGCGGCTCCGGCGCCGTGGAGCCGTGATCGCGCGACCGCGCACCCTGGGTTGCTAGCAGCGGCGTGCGGACGATGCAGCCGCCGGCTGTGGCGGCGATCACCGCGGCGACGAGCGCAATTCGAGTGAACTTCATGGCAGCTCCGGGACGGACGGTCCAGCCGGGGTGACCCCGGGGCTGCGCGAATCGTTTACTTGGCGTTCTTGTTCGCGGCCTCGGCGGCGAGCTTGATCTCGTCGGCCGCCGTCTTCAGCAGGTCCTTGGCCTTCTGCGCGTGGCCTTCCATGTCGTATTCATTGGCCTTCTGGGCCACCTCGAGCTTGTCGAACGCCTGGCCGACGAGCTTCTGCGCGGCGGCGAGGTTGGGGTGGCGCTCCTTGCTGACGTTCTTGGCCGGTTCCTTGGCCAGCGCGAGCCCGAGCGGTGCGGAGAGTGCGACGGTGAGAGACAGAGCCTTGAGCATCGTACGCATGCAGACCTCCCAGGAGTGAGACCACGACGAACAGCGGTGCAGGCAGGCTGCACCGGGCGTGCCCCGCGGGTCACTGGCTTCCCGGGGACTTGCGGCCGCGGGCGTGGGGCACACCTCCCCGGCGGGGTGGTTTGACACTCGCGCGGATCGAGTCGGACAATCAAGTCCGTGTCGAGGGCTGCCGCAGAGGTCGGGTCGACCGCGAACAGCTACCAGATCCTGGCGAAGCTCGCGAGCGGCGGGATGGCGGACATCTTCCTGGCCCGCGGCGAGGGCGTCGCCGGGGTCGAGCGCTACTGCGTGCTCAAGCGGATCCTGCGCGACCGGGCGAGCGACGTCCACTTCGTCCGGATGTTCCTCGACGAGGCCCGGCTCGCGGCACAGCTCCAGCACCCCAACATCGCGCAGGTCTACGACATCGGAAAGCTCGGCGACTCGTACTTCTTCACCATGGAGTACGTCCACGGCGAGACCGTGCGCGCGCTGCTACATCGCGCCCAGGGCCTGCGCCGGACGCTGCCGATCACCAGCGTGCTGACGATCGCCGCGGGCGCCGCCGCGGGGCTGCACCACGCCCACGTCCGGGTCGGGCTCGACGGCCGCGCGCTCGGCATCGTGCACCGCGACGTGTCGCCGTCGAACTTGATGGTGAGCTACGAGGGCGGGGTCAAGCTGGTCGACTTCGGGGTCGCCAAGGCCGACGACCGCTCGCAGGAGACCAAGTCGGGCACGGTCAAGGGCAAGATCAGCTACCTGTCGCCCGAGCAATGCCGCGGCAAGCGGGTCGACCGCCGCAGCGATCTGTTCTCGCTCGGGATCTGCGTGTGGGAGATGCTGACCACCGAGCGGCTGTACCGGCGATCGAGCGACTTCGAGAACATGAACGCGATCGTCAGCGAGCCGACGCCGCCGCCGTCGTCGCGCCGGCCAGACGTGCCGCCCGAGATCGACGCCCTGGTGCTCCGGCTGCTCGCCAAGAGCCCCGACGATCGGTTCCAGACCGCCGACGAGGTGGTCGAGACCATCGAGACGGTGGCGTCGCGGACCAGCTCGGTGCTGTCGGCGTCGGGGCTCGGCCGGTTCGTGCGCGAGCTGTTCGGCCAGCGGCCCGAGCCGTGGCTCGAGCTCGAGAGCCAGCACGGCCCGGGTGAGGCGGTCACGGTGACGAGCGAGCCGATCCCGCGCGAGCTCGGGATCGCACAGGCCGAGGAGGTCGATCACCAGCTATCGAGCGTGGTCGACCTGAGCTCGCCGCGCTCGGTGACCGCGTCGCTCGATGAACTGCAGCCCGAGCCGGCGCCGTTCGACGTGCCGACCGCGCAGCTCGGCAGGCCGGCCAAGCGCGGGTTTCCGCTCGCCGCTCCGCCGCCGACTCACCCGGGGACCGTCTCCGCGGCGAGCGCATCCCGATCGACCTCGGTGCGGCCGAGCGGCCCGGCGCCCGTGGTGGTGCCGCCACCGGACGCGGACGTCGCGCCGCCGCCGTCGCTCTCGCCGCCGCCGTCACCGTCGTCGCGGCCGCCGCCGTCGCTCTCACCGTCACCGTCACCGTCGTCGCGGCCGCCGCCGTCGCTCTCGCCGTCACCGTCGTCGCTATCGGGGCCGTCGCCGCTATCGGGGCCGCGGCCGGTGCCCGTGGTGTCGCCGGCCTCGGTGCCGCTGGCGTCGGGGTCGGGGGCGGGGTCGGGCTCGGGCTCGGCGTCAGGGTCGGCCTCGGGGTCGGGGTCGGTCGCCGTCGCGGCGTCGGCCGCGTTTGTCGCGGCGTCGGCGTCGGCATCGGCCGCATTTGCCGCGGCGTCGGCATCGGCCGCGTTTGCCGCGGTGCCGTCGGCGCACGACGCTGCACGTCGCCGCGCGCGGCCGCGCCGCCTGGGCTGGCCGCTGGTCGCCGTGATCGGCGGCGCCGCGCTGGTCGGATCGATCGCCGTCGTGGTGCTGATGCGAGCCGGATCGAGCGCGGCGTCCGACGCGGCGCGGGCGGCGCTCGCGGCCGGCGAAGCGGGACCGCCCGCAGTCGGCCCGCGTCGCAGCTCGATCACCGCAGAGCCCATCGACGTCACGCCGGGCGCCGCGGCGAACCCCCCGACGACGGCGATGCCGGGCGAGGTGCCGGCCGCTGTGGAGAGCGCTGCGCCCGGCGCTGGCCCAGGCGCGCGGGCGGGCGAACCGTCGCGCGCGCCGACCGGCGCTGTGCCGAGCGGGCCGGTCGCGGTGGCCCCGGCGGGCGCGACCAACGCGGGTAGCGGCGTGCACCCGGCGCCGGTCGGGAAACCGGGCACCCGGGCGCCGCCGCGCAGCGCAGCGCCGACGGCGCCGGGGCACGCGACGGTCAAGCGAGAGCCGCCGCCCGACGACCTTGCGCGGCTCTACGCCGCCGAGCACTACGATCGGGTCATCACCCAGTGCGGCGGTCCGGTGAGCGCCGACCACGCGCCGCTGTGTTTCCTCGCGGCGTGTCACCTGCACGACGAGGCCGCAGCGCGCCGGCTGATCACGGCGGTGCCCGCGGCGCGCCGCGATCCGCTGGCTGTGAACTGCAAGCAGCTCGGCGTGGACATCAAGAAGGCCGACTGCGAAGCCGACCCGATGGCCTGCCAGCACTGAGCGGTCTGCCGTCGGGAACCGCGCACGACCAGCTCAACTGGTTCGCTGCCGGAGAGGTGCCGAACGATCGCGAGACCGCGCACTCGCCAACGCGCAGCGCAGCGACGACGGTCTGGCCCCGAGCGAAGATAGATTCCCAGGCCGGGTGGTTTTTCGTCGGTCGGTCGTGAGGATGGCACGGACGCGCGATCGCAATACGGCCGTTAACAGACGGAGTGAGGGGCCAGAACCGCGTCGCAAGCGCGCGTGGTGGCGTTCTCCCCACCGCCGCACCGCCGCACCGCGCCTGGGCCGTGAACAGGTAGATCCGCGGATCTGCGACGAGGCACCAGATCGATGTGACCGGTCCGTGCGGTCCGTGCGCTCCGTGCGCTCCGTGCGCCTACTGGAGCACCGCGGCGGGCGACAGGGTGACGGTGCCAGGGGTGTAGCCCGGGCTCTTGATCACGATGAAGCCGGTGGCGCCGCCGCCGCCACCGCCGCCACCGTTGCAGCTGGTGCTGGCCGCGTCGGCCCCGGCGAGCACCGCGGCCGCCGCGCCGGGGCCGCCGGCCGCGCCGCAGCCGCTCGATGCCAGCCCGCCACCGGGGGCCGCCTGGGTGCTGACCGCGCCGTCCGCACCGTCGTTGCCGGGCAGGTCGACGTCGCCGCCGCCGGCGCCGCCGCCACCGTTGGCGGTGATCGAGCCGCCGAGCTGGACGATCGGTGCCTCGAAGCCGAGGTAGCCGCCGGCGCCGCCGCCGCCGCCGCCGCACGCCGATCGCAGCGGTGCGCCGGCGCCGCCGGCACCGTTGGCGCTGATCGAGCCGCGGACCTCGATCGCGTCGCGCGCGACCAGCCGGAGCGCCCCGCCGCCGGCCCCGCCGAGGGCACGCGAGGCCGGGCTCGCCGGCAGCTTGGCGACTCCTCCGGCGACGCCGCTGTTGCCGCCCGGACAGCCGCCGTGGAAGCCCGGCGCGGCCGCCGGCGCCGCCGCCTGGCCGCCGGCGCCGCCGGAGCCACTGCCGGTGCTGCCGCCACGACCGCCCGCGCCGCCTGCCGCGTGGAGCCCGCCGCCACCGCCGCCGCCCGACCCGCCGGTGGCCGGTGCATCGCCGCCCTCGTGACCGGCGCCGGGATCGCAGCGCTGGTTGGCGCCGGCGCCGAACTGGACGGTCTGGGCGATGTGCGCCGTCGCGTCGGTGACGCCGAGGTGGCTGCCGGCGTCGATCACGCCGTCGAGGACGATCGACGACCACGAGACGATCAGCAGCGGCCGCGGTCCGATCACCGCGAGCCGCGTGCCCGCCGAGCTCGCGAGCTGGCCGACCGACAGCACGGCGATCGGCGAGCCATCGGTCAGCTGGATCGCCTGGCGGGACTGCAGCACCACCTGGTGGGCGGCGTCGTACAGGGTACCGCCCGCCGATCCGGTGGTGTCGTAGGTGTACGTGCCGTCGCCGAGCGTCAGCGCCGGCGTCGACGGCGGGAGCGCACACGGATCGAGGTCATCGAGGTGCCAGTCCGCGCACGCACCGGGCCCGCCGCTGTCGATCAGCGCCGGCGGATCGCCGATCCCGAGGATCGAGCGGCAGCCCGAGGCCGCGAGCGCGAAGATCCACAGCGACCGCACCGTGCGAGCCTAGGGCCGCCGCCGACGCCGCGTCAATCGCGTCACCCTGCTCGATCCGCGTGGCGCTTGACGC
>DASWRS010000493.1:0-21093 GCA_036403075.1 Kofleriaceae bacterium | reverse complement strand
CGTCTGCGGGTGGGTCTCGGCGTGGATCCAGAACACGCGGCGCGACGCGCCGTCGCCGCGCGCGTGCTCGACGCACATCGTCATCGCCTCGGCGGCGGCGGTGGCCTCGTCGAGCAGCGACGCGTTGGCCATCGGCAGCGCGGTGAGGTCCTCGATCATCGTCTGGAAGTTGATCAGAGCCTCGAGCCGGCCCTGCGAGATCTCGGCCTGGTACGGCGTGTACTGGGTGTACCAGCCCGGGTTCTCGAGCACGTTGCGCAGGATCACCGGCGGGGTGATCGTGTCGTAGTAGCCCTGGCCGATGAACGAGCGCAGGACGATGTTGTCGGCGGCGAGGTTCTTCATCTCCTCGAGCAGCTCGTGCTCGCCCAGCGGCAGGCGCTCGCCCAGCGCGAGCGGCTTGCCGAGCCGGATCGCCGCGGGCACCACGGCGGTCGCGAGCTCTTCGAGGCTGTGGTAGCCCAGCGCCGCGAGCATCTGGTCGATCTCGGCCTGGCCGGGCGAGATGTGGCGGCGCGCGAACGTGTCGGACGGTGCCAGGATGTCGGAATGCACCGGCGCACCCTACCGCGACGGCAAGCCGTTGAGAATAGCCGGAAAGCCGCCGCGGCCCGGCGCGGCCGGGGATCACGCGCGGCGCGCGCCGAGCACGCTGAGGTAGCGCTCGGGGAAGTCCGCCAGCTCCATCGCCGCACCGCACTCGGGGCACGGCAGCGGCGGCATCCGCATCGCGGCGAGCTCGGCGGCGTGCGCGATCGCGTCGACCAGCGGCGCGGTCTCGCCGCCGCACGCCGGGCACACGTAGCCGGCGTGGAACGACGCGATCCGGACCGCTCCGCCGGTGAACTCGGCGAGCAGGTTCATCTGCACCATCAGCACGTCGGACACGGCCTCGAGCGTCACCGTGCCCCGCGCGCGCAGCGCCCGGATCAGCCGCACCCACTCGCGCATCCCGATCGAGTTCACGAACGTCACGCCCGCGGTGTCGAGCACGGTGTCGCCGGCGGGCAGCCGGGCCGCGACCTCGCCGAGCCGCGCGCTGTCGTCGATCCGGCCGATCAGCACGGCGCGCGCGCCCGTCACCTCGACGTCGAGGCGGCCGCCGCGCACCGCGGTCACGGCTCCTCCGGGGTGTCGACCACGAAGGTGTGGAACGAGGCCGACCGGCACAGCTCGGTCGGCTTGTAGCGCACGTCGAGCAGCGCGATGACCTCGGTCATGACGTCGGGCTGGAGGTTGATCACGAACTGGTTGCAGCACGCGTAGGCCAGCGCCAGGCCCATGCCGCCCTCGGTGGCCGCCGCGCCGGACTTGCCGTTGACCAGGCGGCTGGCGACCTCGGCGGGATCGAGCGTGCCCCAGCGGTCGCGGACCTCGATCGCCAGGTAGCGCGCGTCGGTCGCCCACCGCACGGTGACGACGTCGCGCCCGCGCAGCGGACGGCCGCGCTCGCGGACCTCGGTGGCGCGGTAGCGCTGCTTGTTCTCGTCGAGCGGCGCGAGGTACAGCGCGTTGGCGATCAGCTCGTCGGCGATCACGCTGACCAGCGAGCCGACGCGATCCGGCAGGCCGACCCCGACGACATCGCCGGCCAGCGTGGTCACCGCGTCGTCGCGCTCGCGCGCGTCCCCGAGCGTGTAGCTCCGGGTCTCGGCGCCCCACGCGATGTACTTCTCGAGCCCGAACACGTCGTTGCGGCGCAGCTTCTGCACCGTCGCCAGGAGCTCCTCCGCCAGGATCGGCATCGGGTGGGCGACGACATGGCACCAGCCATCGGTCAGCAGGGTATCGACGGCGGCCGCCTCGGCCGGCGCGAGGCCCTCGCCGGGGACGACGATCCAGGCGCGCGCCGGACGATCGCGCAGCCCCGGTGTGGTCTGCGCGATCCCGGCGTCGACGATCGCGATCGTGTCGCGATCGACCGCGGCCAAAAGCGCCGGACCATCCGCGACGATCTCGACCGGCGACAGCGTGGCGCCGACGAGGCGCTGCAGCGCGCGCTGTGCTTTTCGCTCGGGGTGTGCGACCACCAGCTTACCCGGCGGGGTCGAGAGCGGCTCCACGGCTGCGAATGTATCAGCACCGGGTCGGTCGCGGGGCCTGCCCGGCACGCCGATGACACGCTCGGTGCGAAGCGCGATCAGTACATCACGGCCAGCGTGGCCGCGCCGCCGATCGATCGGTCGGCCAGCCCGCCGACCTCCTTGGTCATCAGGTTTCCGTCGAGCCCGTTCGATAGCTGGCCGCCGCCGAGGAACGTGAATCCGATCTGGTGAAACTCGCCGGCGAACCGCAGCGCGAACCGGCTGCCGATCACGACATCGACCGCGGCCAGGCCGTCGACCCCGTAGACCCGGGCCCGACCGTAGGACTCCGGCTTCTGGATCGGCCCGGCGCTGGTCACCAGCAGGCCGCGGCCGCCCAGGGTGAACGCGATCATCCGCGTCACCGGCAGCCGGAACGACAGCCCGGGATCGATGATCGTGTAGTCGGTCTCGGGGGTGTCGCGGCGGACGTCGGCCTTGGCCGCCGCATCGAGCTTGGACATGTCGGTCGAGAACAGCCGCTTGCCGTAGCCCACGCCGACGGTCAGGGTCGGACTGGTCTCGGTCTTGCCGAACGCGAGCCGGTAGCGGACCCCGACCGAGTAGCTGCTCTGCTTCACCGGGACCGTGAAGCTCATGTTGGTGGTCGGGTTGGTGGTGGTGAGGTTCTCGCGCAGGGTCTTGTCGTAGGCGACCGCGGCGCCCAGGCCGGCCAGCGCGCCCTGCGGGCTCGACAGCGCGAGCGGGAACACCTCGGCCTCGATCCGGACTCCGGGAACCGGCGAGATCGCCACGTTCTTGGGCTTGTTGGCGATGTTGCTGTTGAACTTGAGGCTGCGCTGCAGCAGCGACGCCCCGACGTCGAGCCGGATCGCGACCCGGTTGGCGCCGCGCCGCGGCGGATCCGCGGTCGCCACGACCCCGCCCTCGACCTCGTCGCCGTCGTCGGCGGCCGCGACCTTCTTCCGGGTCTTGCGCGGCGGATCGGCGTCGTCGCCGCCCCTGGCCGGGCGCGCGTCGTCCTCGCCCTTGGCCGGCGGCGCGTCGTCGTCCGCGGCCTTCTTGCGGGGCCGGGCGTCGTCGTCGGCATCCGCCACCTTGGCCTTCTTGGCCGGCCGGGCATCGTCGTCACCCTTGCTGTCGCCCTTGCTGTCGCCCTTGGCGACCTTGGCCGGCCGGGCGTCCTCGTCGTCGCCGGCCTTGGCCTTGGACTTCTTGGCCGGCCGGGCCTCGTCCTCGTCGTCGCCGGCCTTGGCGTCGCCGGCCTTGGCGTCGCCCTTGGACTTCTTGGCCAGCTTCTTGTCCTTCTTGTCCTTCTTCGACGCGACCGGGTCGTCCTCGTCGTCGCCGGCCTTGGCCTTGGCCTTCTTGGCCGCCCGGGCGTCGTCGTCGTCGCCCGCTCCGTCCGGCGCGGTGACGCCGATCTTGTCGAGCAGCTTGTCGTGCAGCAGCGTGCGGAACTTCTCGGACTTGGCGTCCTTGAAGCTCATCGTGAAGCCCTTGGCCATCTTCTTGTGGACGAACAGCCGGAACCTCAGCGTCTTGGCGCTGCCGACCTTGTCGAGCTTGCCGGCGACGATCGCGTCGGCCTCGAGCTCGCTCGCGAGCTTCTTGAAGTCCTTCTCGGTGAGGTCGGCGAGATCGCCGAGCTTGTCGACGGCGCGGTTGACCTCGCGACTGCCGATCAGCGACAGCTCCTTGCCTTCGATCGCCTCGGCGACCGCGTCGCGGATGTCGCCGGTGGCGTCGCCCTCGATCTGGGTGAGCGCGACCTTGGGCTTGGCCAGCGCGGCGTGCCCACCGATCGATAACCAGAAGCCTACGGCGCAAGTGATCGACGCCAGTGATCGGATCATTCGTGTCTCCGGTGCCTGCTCATCCCGGAATTGAGCCGGCGCCGACGAGTATACACGTAGACGACACGAGCTACCCACTTTGCGGCCTGGCTCACACAACGCTTGCCAAGTGTCCCGAGCCATGGCCAGCTGGACCCCGCATGGACCCCGTCGATCGCCGTAACCTCACCATCACCGGTCGTCATCGTGCGGTCACCGGGCCGAACATCACGGTCGAGAACGACGTCCTGGTGATCGTCACCCAGGCGTTCGGTCCGCGCGGCGACAACCTGGTCGGGATCTCCGACGTCGCGTTCGACGACCACCCCGCCGTCACGGTCGGGATCCGCGCGCTCGGCCAGGAGGGGCTCGTCCACCTGTCGCCGATCCACGGCGATGACCGCAAGGCGCGGCCGTTCGACATCCCGGCCGGCACGCGCTGCGAGCTGTTCTGCCCGGTCTCCGGCCAGCCGCTCGACGTGATCAGCGACGTCGAGGATGGCTCGGGCGCGCGGTATTACGCGATCTATCTCACACCGCAGCTGTCGCGCGGCTCGATGGTCATGGTCAGCGACGTCTGGGGTCACTACCACTCGCGGATCATCGACGACTTCGAGCTGATCTCGGCGTGGGCGGCCCGCCACGACTGAGCTCACAGCTCGTAGAGATAGAAGTAAGCGCGCAGGTTCGCGTTGGCGAGCGGCTTCTTGATCCGCGGCGCGCCGATCACGCGGAGGAAGCCGCGCTCGAGATCGGGGCTGCCGACCAGGAAGCCGGCGCGCCAGCCGCGGAACCGCCGGCAGGTCTCGGCGATCGCGGGGTAGAGCTCGTCGAGAGCGGCGGCGGCGAGCCGCTCGCCATACGGCGGGTTGGCGAGCAGGACGCCGGTCGCGGGCGGCTCGCGGCCGCGCTCGCGCGCGATGTCGGCGACGATCTCGGGCGTGAGCCGGGTCACGTCGGCGCGCTGCCAGATCACCTGGTCGGCGACGCCGGCGGCGCGGGCGTTGTCGCGCGCGGCCGCGAGCACGCCGAGATCGAGATCGCAGCCGATCACCAGCGGCGCGGCGTCGGGAAACAGCGGCGGCGAGGGCCGCGACAGGCCGAGCGCGGCGAGCACCGGCGCCGGACGCGGGGTCGCGCGCGCGGCGTGGATCGCCTCGATCGGGATCGTGCCCGAGCCGCACATCGGATCGACCAGCGCGTCGCGCCGCGGATCGAAGCGCGCCAGCATGAGCAGCACGGCGGCCAGGTGCTCGCGCAGCGGCGCCTCGCCGGCGTCGCGCCGCCAGCCGCGCTGCGACAGCGAGCCGCCGCCCAGATCGATCGAGACCACGAGCTCGCCGCGCTCGTCGCCGCGCGCGACCCAGCGCGTCGCCGGGTGCGCCGGATCGACGTGGAGCCGCAGGCCGCGCCGCGCCGCGCCGTCGATCAGCGCGTTCTTGACCGTGCCGACGACCTGGCGCTCGCCGGCCTCGATCGCCTCGACCCGGCGGACCTCGACCGAGATCCCGTCGCGATCGCGGACCAGCGGGCGGGTGTCGGCGCGGATGTCGGCGACCAGCTCGTGGTACAGCGGCTCGAGCCGGGTCGCGCTCGAGCGGTAGACGTCCCACATGACGCGGGTCGGCGTGCGCAGGTAGGTCACCGCGGCCCACGCCAGCTCGGGATCGAACGGATAGATCAGCTGGCCGAGCCCCTCCTTGCGCGGCGCCGGCGGCCGGCGGCCGAGCGCGCGCTGGGCGACGCGGGTGACCTCGGCCGCCATCACGACGTTGGTCTGGGTCGAGCCGACGATGCGAAGCTCGTCGACGATCACCGGCGGGCCTCCTCGGACGCGCGGCCGGCGGCGTCGCCGTTGAGCGTCGCGAGCAGCCCGGCATCGGCGAAGAACCGCTTGTGGAGGTAGAGCCCGCGGCTCGAGCTGCCGGCCGGTCCCTTGGGCCGATCGTGCAGGTCGCGGCGCGCCAGCCGCGCGATCTCGGGATCCCAGTCGAGCAGGTACCACGACACGATCGTCGCGTCGCCGGCGGCGCCGGGGCCGGCCGCGCCGGGGCCGGCGGCGCCGGCCGCGACATCGCCGCGCGCGAGCCACAGCGTGCGCGCCAGCTTGGCCAGCGCGGGCTCGTTCAGCATCGCGATCGCGGGATCCTCGGCGACGCGCCACCAGCCGCTCGGGTCGCGGGCGATCGCCACGGTCTTGACCTCGACGTCGCCGCGCCAGTCGGGCTCGCCGTCGTTGCGCTCGACCACGCCGAGCAGCCGCGCCGCGCGCGTGCCCCACGCGCCCTTGTCGCGGCCGCGCGGCCCGAGCCGCACGCCGATCGCGCGGTCGGCCGCGGCGAGCAGCTCGTCGAGCGTGTCGGGCTCGCCGGGCGGCGGCTCGGGCGCGCGCGGCGGCGGCACCGGCCGGGGCCAGCGCGGGGTCGGCGGATACAGCCCGCGCGGCGGCGCCTGGATCACGAGGTGGCCGCCGAGCACGATCGGCCGGGGCTGGACCGCCGGCGAGACCTCGGTGTCGCCGCGCTCGAGCGCCGCGCCGCGCTGCCACAGCGCCTCGCGCAGCTCGGGCGAGCGCCCCGCCGCCGCCACGCCGAGCTGGAGCGCCAGCGCCGCGAGCTCGGCCCGGGTCATCGCGTTGAGCAGACCGCACAGATCACCGCCCCAGCGCGCGATCACGCGGGCGACCGCCTCGCCGGTGTCGATCGCGCCGCGCGGCGCCGCGCCGGGATCCGCCGCGCCGGGACGCCGCAGCGCCGCGAGCCGCCGGATCGCATCGGACGGCAGCAGCGCGACCATGTGTGCGACCGCGTTCATGAGGATCCACCGCCCCGAGCGCGCGGACGGCGGTGCCGGCCAGCATGCTACGTTCGCGCCGTGCGCGGCAACCTCCGGCGGCGGTTCGCGGCGCGCTGGCGGTTCGCGGCCGCCGTCACCGCCGGGGGAACAGCGCCCAGTAGTCGAGCTCGAGCACCAGGCGCGGATCCTTGGTCCCCGACAACAGCGACGGCACCGCCGGGAGCTCGGCCGGGCTGACGTTCTTGACCGCCGACAGCCGGAGCCGGAGCGCCCCGACGTCGGCGCGGCCCGGGATCTCGGCGCGCTCGACGACCTCGGTGAACGCGCGCAGCGTGTCGCCCGCGAACGTCGGCGCGACGTGGGCGCCGCCGTTCCACGCCGCGATCCCGAGCGCGGTCGCGAGGCCGTTGCGCGCGAGCGCCATCGCCACGCTGATCACGTGGCCGCCGTACACCAGGCGGCGCCCGAACCGCGACTCGGCCATGCCGCGCGCGTCGAAGTGGACCTGCGCGGTGTTGTGGTAGAGCCGCGTCGCCTGGACGTGATCGGCCTCCTCGATCGTCATCGCGTCGGGGTGATCGAGCCGCTCGCCGGGATCGTAGTCGTCCCAGCGCGCCGCGCCGCCGAACGCCCAGGTCAGGTCGCCGAAGCGCTGCAGGTTCATCGCGCCGGGCACCGGCAGCCGGTCCGGGGTCACCGCCGAGGGCAGCTGCGGTACGGTGCTGGCGCCGGCCGCGACCGCCTTGTCGCGCCGAGGGATCATCACCCAGCGCACGAAGCTGACCACGTCCTGGCCCTTCTGGTTGGTGCCGCGGGTCCGCACGTAGACCACGCCGGCATCGCCGCTCGACACCTCGCGCAGCCCGATCACCTCGGTCTCGGCGATCAGCGTGTCGCCCGGGTACACCGGGCGCAGGAACCGCACGTCGGCATAGCCGAGGTTCGCGGTGGCGTTGTGCGAGACGTCGGGCACCGACTTGCCGAACACGATGTGAAACACCAGCAGATCCGGGACCAGCTCGCGCACGAACCCGAGCGATCGCGCGAGCTCGGTCGACGACGCCAGCGGCGGGCGCTCGCCGGTCAGCGCCATATACAGCGCGATGTCCCCGCCGTGGAGCGTGCGCGGCACCGCGTGCAAGAGCCGCTGGCCCACGGAGAAGTCCTCGAACATCCGGCCGGTCGTTACCTTCCTCATGACAAGACGACGACCCTATCCCCGGTCCCGCGGATCGACAAGCGTCCTGGTCCGAGAGCGGGTAATGTCGTCGAAGCGAGCGCCCGGGCTTCGGGTCAGCGCCGGCGATCGGCCTCGAACAGCTTGGGGATCAATCCGGCGGCGAGATCGGTGAGCCGCGCCAGCGCGCGCGACGCGTCGGCGTGGGCCGCGAGCCGGGCGCGGATCCGCTCGACGCCCGCGGTGCCGGCATCCGACGCGCGCTGCCGCGGCGCGGCGTCGAGCACCGACAGCGGATCGGCGCCGCCGAGCTGGCTGCGCAGCGTCGCGATCCGGGTCCGGGCCTCGCGCAGCGCGTCGGCGACGTCGTCGGCGAACGCCGCGACCAGCTCGTGGGTGTGGTCGCCGGCGATCAGCGCATCGATCTCGACCAGCGCGAGGTCGCGCAGCCGGGTCGACAGCGCCTCGTCGAGGTCGGGCGCGTGGCCCGAGCCGCCGACCCCCGCGGTGGACGACAGGCGGCGCTCGGTCACGACCCGGCCTTGGGATCTTTGGTCGCGGGCGTGGCCTGGGCCTCGGCGGATGCGGCCGCGATCTGCTTCTGCTTGGCGGCCTTCTGCTCGGCCATCTTGCCCTTGAGCCTGGCCAGCGCGTCGTCGGGCGCCGCCACCAGGTTGTCCGCGCCCACGGCCGCGGCGAGCTTGGCGTCGAACGCCTGGGCCTGGGCCTCGGCCTCCTCGCCGCGCATCGCGGCGTCGACCTCGGTCGCGATCGCCTCGGCGTCGATCCGGTCCTCGGCCGCCTGGAACCGGTCCCAGACCGATGTGTCGTTGCCGAACGCGTCGCCGCCCGCCGAGCGCGCCACCGCGAGCTGGGTCGCCAGCGTGCCCTTGCGCATCTTCAGCATCTGCAGCTTGGTCTCGAACTCCTTGCGGCTCTTGTTGAGCTGGATCGCGTAGCTCGCGGCCTCGTGCTTGTCGCGCTCGATCTTGACCGCCTCGGCCTCGGCGGCCTTCTTCTCGCGCAGCGCGAGCCGGGCGGCGTCATCGTCGCCGGCCTTGACCGCGAGCATCGCGCGCCGCTCCCACTCGGCCGCCTTGGCGCGGTGCTTCTCGAGATCGGCCTCGAGCTGCTTGGTGGTGGTCTTGTACGACACCAGCTCGGCGAGCGCCTTCTTGCGGCCATCCTCGAGCTCGAGGATCGCCATCTCGAGCTCCTTCGCCGGGTTGATCGCCTTGTCGACCGCGGCGTTCGCCTTGCTCGAGATGCCTCCCTTGATCCGCGAGAAGATGCCCATGGCGCGAAGCTTAGCTCGAATCACGTACTCCGACCGCGTGCAAGGCCGGTAACGGCCGAACCGGTCCTCGCCGTAAACGTCGCTCGCGGCGGCGAATCCGCCGGTTCGCCGGCCGTGGTGCGCGCCCGTCGTGCGATGAACGACCGATGACGCTCGAAAAGACGCTACCGATCTTGCTCCTCGCGACGTCGCTCGCGACCTTCGGCTGCAAGAAGAAGGACGACGCGGCCACCGGCGCCGCCGCGACCGGTTCGATGGCCAAGCCCGCCGAGACCGGCAGCGCGACCGGCGCCGCGATGACCCCGCCGGCCGCCCCGGCCGCCGCGCCCGCCGGAGCCACGACGATCGCGTCGGACGATGACTACATCGCCAAGGGCACCGCGTTCCTCGACAAGCTGACCGAGATCTTCAAGGCCGGCGGCACCAACTGCGACAAGATCGCCGACGACCTCAACAAGCTCGCGGCCGAGAGCAGCGCCACGATCAACGGGCTCCAGGCCTACGAGAAGGCGCACCCGGACGCCAAGAAGAAGGCCGAGGCGGCGACCAAGGACAAGACCACGGCGTTCGAGGCGGCGGCGGGCCCGGCGATCGGCGCCTGCCAGAAGAACCAGAAGCTCAGCGAGGCGCTGAACAAGATCGGCTCGAGCTGATCGGTCGGGTCCCCCGCGACGTCGCCGGCGGCCTCAGTCCTTGCCCAGGCCATACTTGCGGTAGCGCTGGCGGAACTGATCGTACGACAGGCCGAGCAGCGCCGCGGCCTCCTTCTGCTTGTAGCGCGTGCGCTCGAGCGCGTCCTTGCACAGCCAGGCCTCGAACGCCTCGACCCGCTCGGGCAGCGGCAGGCGGACGTCGTCCTCGAACGCGAGCGCCGCGGCCGAGGTCAGGGCACCGGCCTCGGGCGGCAGCGCGGCGTCGACATCGGCCGCGGTCAGCACCTCGCCCTGCGCCATGTAGACCGCGCGCTCGACGATGTTCTTGAGCTCGCGGACGTTGCCCGGGTACTCGTACGACGCGAACCGATCGAGCGCTCCGGCGCTGAGCTCCTTGACGCTGATCCCGGCGACCTCGAGGCGAAACCGCGACAGGAAGTGCGCGGCGAGCACCGGCACGTCCTGCATGCGCTGCGCGAGCGACGGCAGGTTGATGACCTCGAACGCGAGCCGGTCGTAGAGATCGGGCCGGAACTTGCCGTCGAGCATCGCCTGCTTGAGATCGAGGTTGGTCGCGGCGATCACCCGGACGTTGACCTGGATCGACTCGCTGCCGGCGACGCGCTCGAACCGCTGGTACTCGAGCACGCGCAGGATCTTGGCCTGGAACTCGAGCGACATGTTGCCGATCTCGTCGAGGAACAGCGTGCCACCGTCGGCGAGCTCGAACTTGCCCTCCTTCTGCTTGGTCGCGCCGGTGAACGCGCCCTCCTCGTGGCCGAACAGCTCGCTCTCGAGCAGGCTCTCGGCGACCGCGGCGCAGTTGATCGTGATGTAGGGCTCGGACGCGCGCGGCGACAGCGTGTGGATCGCGCGCGCGACCAGCTCCTTGCCGGTGCCGCGCGGGCCGAGCACCAGCACCGGCCGCGGCACCGGCGCGACCTTCTCGATCTTGGTCATCACCTGGCGCATCGGCTGCGAATCACCGACGATCTGCCAGCGCCGGCCGGTCGCCTTGCGCAACCGCTCGTTGGTCGCGCGCAGCTCGCGGTTCTCGTCCTCGAGCCGCTTGCGATCGAGCGCGTGCTGCAGGATGCGCTCGACCTTCTCGACCGAGATCTCGAGCTTGTCCTCGAGGTACGGGTCCTTGGTGATGAAGTCGACCGCGCCCGCCTTGACCGCGGCGACCGCGTCGTCGATCGTGCCGTGGCCGGTCAGGATGATGATCGGCAGGTCGGGCAGCCGGGCGCGGATCGCGCGGCAGATCTCGATGCCGCTGCGCCGGCCCGGGCCGAGGTCGAGGTCGAGCACCGCGAGATCGGCGTCGTTGGTCGCGAGCCACGCGATCGCGTCCTCGCCGTCGTCGAAGCTGACCACGTTGGAGCCGCGGACCCGGAACACGTCGGCGAGCAGGCGCCGGACCTCGGCTTGATCGTCGACGCAGACGATCGTGCCGATGGTCACGGCAGGCCTCGCTCGGCCGAGGTCCACAGCGGCAGCTGCTGGAGCCCGGTCTTGTCGGTCGGCAGCGTGATCGTGATCGTCGTGCCGCGGCCCTCCTCGGAGTCGACCGTGATCCGGCCGTGGTGCGCCGCGACCACGCGCTCGGCGATCGCCAGGCCGACGCCCGAGCCGGTCTCCTTGGTGGTGAACCCGGGGACGAACAGCCGGCTCAGGTGGGCGCGCGGGATCCCCGGCCCGGTGTCGGTGATCACCAGCTCGACCAGCGGCGCGGTGCCGCTGCCCGGCGCGCCGATCGCGCGGACGCGGACCGAGACCTCGCCGTGCGCCGCGGCGCAGGCCTCGGCGGCGTTCGACACCACGTTGAGCAGCGCCTCGCGCAGCAGCATGCGGTCGCCGCGCACGTCGGGCAGCCCGGCCGCGGTCTCGAGCGCGATCGCGACGTGCTGGCTGCGGGCCTGGGCCGCGACGACCACCTCGTGGACCAGCGGCGACAGCGGGACCAGCTCGATCGTCGGCGTCGGCGCCTGCATCGAGCGCAGGTACTGCGCCCACTCCTCGTACAGCGTGGTGACGTCGGTCTCGAGGTCGCGCAGCCGGTCGATCAGGTCGCCGGCCGCCGGGCGCTCGCCGGCCAGCTTGCGCGCCGAGCGCGCCCGCGCGCCGATGATGCCGAGCAGGTTCTTGACCCGGTGGCCGTGGGCGTAGACCCCGGCGAGCACGTCGTGGCGCGCGACCTCGGCGGTGGCGGTGACCAGGCGCGGCGCGACCCCGCCCGCGGCGCTGCCCGCACCCGGGTTGGCGGCGTCGAGCAGGCGGCCGACCACGACGCCCAGGCTCGGCGACTGGGCGTCGAGCATGCGCGCGGCGTTGCGCCAGGCCAGGCCATGGCTGGCGTCGATCCGCAGCGCGCGCTCGATCTCGGCCAGCGCGCCGGCCTGGTCGCCGCGATCGAGCATCAGCAGCGCGAGCCGGCACGCCGCGGCGGTGTGGCCGGGCTGGAACGCCAGGCCCTTGCGGTAGGCGTCCTCGGCCTGGGCCCGCATCTCCGGATCCTCGGCGCACAGCGAGCCGTAGAGGAACTGCAGCCGCGCGCGATCGACCGCGGCGAGGTCCTCGCCGTGCGCCGCCTGGATCAGCGACTCGAGCTCGGCGAGCAGCGCCGCGCGATCGGCGCTCGCGGGCTTGCGCGCCCGGCGCTCGAGCCGGCGCAACCGGATCGCCGCGCCGTCGCCCAGGCCGGCGAGCTCGTGATCGATCGCGGCGTCGGTGACCCCGGCGTCGCCGGCGGCCTGGCGGGCCGCGAGCAGCGCCGCCGCGCAGATCGCCGCGCCGCTCTGATCGCGCGCGCCGTCGACGATGCCCTGGGCGTCGGCGGCCCGGCCGTGGGCGACGACCGCCGCCGCGACCTCCTCGATCAGGTTCAGGTCCGGCGGCAGCTGCGACGCGGCGCGCAGCATCGCCTCGAATGCCGCGGCGGCCTGGGCCGCGACCCCCGGGGCGTCGCCGTGCGCGTCGGCCGCGCGCGCGAGCTCGAGGTGCGCGCGGACGCGGTCCCACGGGGTCAGCTTGGGCGAGTCGATCGCCGCGAGCAGCGACATCCGCGCCGCCGCGAGCTCGCCGGCGGCGAGCTGGGCACGGCCGAGCAGGATCCGGGTCGCCGGCCCCGGCGCGCGCTTGACCGCCTCGGCGGCGTACTTGCGGGCCGCCTGGATGTCGCCCTGGGCGAGCGCGACATCTGCGAGCCTCAGCGCGGGCGTGACGTCGTCGGTCTGACCCAGCGCACGGATCAGCGCGCTCCGGGCGGCCGCCGGGAGCCCCAGCGCCCAGTACCGATCCCCCAGCTCGAGCAACGTGCTCTGAGTACCCACCACAACATCTTAACTCGAGCGGCGCGGTGATGCGCCGCGACCGCCGCCAAAACACGGCGGCTCCCCGGGCGCGCGCCGGCGCCGGACGACCAGCGCCACCAGCGCGCCGAGCACCAGCGCGCCGGTCCCGCTCGCTCCCGCGTCGCAGCACCCGCCGCCGGTGCGCTCGGGCGGCGGCGCGTCGAACTGCTCGCCGTCGTCGCGCGGCCCGATGCCATGCAGGCAGCGGTGATCGGAGGTGCACGCCTCGCCGGCGCACGAGCCGCAGGCCAGCGTGTTGCCGGCGCAGATCGGATCGGCGATCGAGCCGCAGTCGGCCTGCACGCCGAGGCAGCTCGACGGCGTGCAGCAGCCGGTGGCCGCGCCCGGCCCGCCGAACCCGAAGCTGGTCGGCGTGGCGCGTCCGAGGTCGTAGAGCGCCCGGTTGGTCAGCGCGCCGGCCACGACCGCGGCGCGCACGGTCGCGCCGTCCGGATCGAACAGGTGGAGATCGTCGAAGCTCGCGGCGGCGGCATCGGCGCCGAGCTTGCCGTTGCCCATCTGCGTGCACGGCGAGGTCCCGGCCGCCGCGACCTCGCCGAACCACTGCACGAGCCCCGCCTCGTGGAAGCCGGTCTTCCACAGCGACTGCGGGAAGTAGCCCATCGCCTCGCCGTCGTAGAACATCCACCAGTCGTCGTGGACCCGCTTGATCTCGTAGCGATGGGCCTCGCCGGGGACGATCCGCATCCCGGGCCGCTTGGTCGGCGACACCTGGACCCAGCCGCAGGCGTTGTAACAGGTCTGGTTGCCGTCGACCCAGTGGAACACGAACACGTGGGGCTGCAGGTCCCCGTTGACGCCGGCGTCGACCGTCCAGCCGAGCTCGACGATCTGATCACCGCGGGCCGACTCGACCGCGATCTCGGCGACCGAGTGGAAGTCGCCGACGCCGACCGCCGGATCGGCCTGCAGGATCGTCGCGCCGGCCCCGGTGGTGTGCAGGCTGACGACCTGGCGGACGCCGGCGTAGAGGTACTCGGTGGCGTCGAGCGCGCTCGGCCCGGTGCGCCGCGGCTGCGACTGCGACGGCCGGCCCTTGGGCGCGTAGCGCGCCACCGGCAGCTCGATCGCGTCGGCGGACACCGACCCGCTCGCCGCGGCCACGATCCCCAGCACCCATGCCGCCGTCCTGCTGCCGCCCACGATGGCCCGCCTACGCCAGCTGCTTCTTGCGATTCGCGACGTGGTGATCGAGCGCTGCGAGGGCCTCGTCGAGGGACTGATCGGGCTTGCCGCGCGCCGCGGCGTCGCCCTCGGCCGTGCGCAGCGCCGCCAGCGCGCGCTCCATCACCACCACGTCGGCGCTCGCGCGCGCCCGCAGCGACTCGTGCATCGATTTGAAGTCGCCGAAGAAGTCCTGGAGCATGTCGCCGCGGCGCAGCGGGGTCACCGGACCGAGCCGGCCGTCGGCCATGTGCTCGAAGTAGCTCGATACCTTGAACAGCGGCCCGGCGACCTTGTGGGTCATGATCACCAGGTACGCCGACAGGATCACGACCAGGCCGAAGCCGACCGCGACCATCTTGTAGATCAGCGCCTGATCGTCGGACTCGAGCACGCTGGCGACGTGCTGCTCGAACTCCTGCCGGCTCGAGTCGGCCTGGGTCAGGGCCTGCAGGTCGCGCTCGATCGACTCGGACGCGGTGCGCCGCTGGTCGTAGATCATGTAGCCGAGCGCCGCCGAGATCACGGCCGACAGGATCGTGACCAGCAGGATGTAGCGAAGCTGCAAGCTCTTGTCGAGCAGGTAGTTCGACAGCTTGCGCTGGTGCTTCACGCGCGCCGCCGGCGTCGGGAGCCCCGTGGCTGCGGTCGGATCACTCAATGGACTTCTCCTTGCGCGCCATCAGCTCGCGGAGCTCGGCGATCGCGGGGTGCGGGCCCATGCCGGCCGCGTCAGCGGCGGCGATCACCGCCGCGACCCGGGCGATGTCGTCCTGCTGCATCGTGACGATGCCGCCGTGCGCGAGCTTGAAGTGATCGTAGAACTCGACCAGCTGATCGCCCTTGCGCAGGTTGTAGACCTTGTCGAACCGGCCCTCGCGCATCTTGCTGAGGTACAGGCTGACCTTGAACAGCGGGCCGGCCACCCGGTGCGTCATCTTGATGCCGTAGAGCGCGAGGCCGAGCACCAGCGCGAGGCCGGTCGCGATCATCGCCCACAGGATCCGCCGCCGCCCGCGCTCGAGCCGATCGAACGTGGCGACCTGCCGGAGCTCGCAGGTCCAGTGCGCGGCGATCCGGTCCGCGAGATCGGGCGGCAAGGTCGTGGTCAGCGTCATCGAGCTCTCGTCGATCTGGACGTTGACGTGGCGGGGCTCGTCGGTGGCCGGCGCTGCCGGTGGCGTGGTCGGTGGTGTGCGCGGGGCCGCGCGCGGGGCCGCGCGCGGGGCCGCGCCCTCCGGCGCCTCCTCGAGGTGCATCGACGGCGCCGGGACCCGGTCCTCCGGATCGCCGGCCGGCGGATGCAGCGACGGCAGCCTGGGGCAGGCGTCGCCGCGCACGCTGGTCATCGACACCGCCGTGGTCTCGTTGGCGACCCACATCACCCAGATCCCGAGACCGACCATCAGCACCGCGCTCAGCCCGACCATGAACAACGTGAAGCGCAGCTGGTACCGCTTGTTGATCAAGAGGTTCTTCCAGCTCCGCTTGTAGCTGCGGTCGGCCGATTTCGCGTTCACGGAGATCCCGCCTTGCTGCTGATCGTCGGAACAATCTTCTTCGCGATCAAGTCTTCAACCACCGCGGACACGCAATCTTCGCTGGCCAGGGCGATGGCCGTGCTGGCACCGCTGGCTTGCACCGAGGCGCCGCCGGTGAGCAGGCCAAAGATGCTCTTGTCCGGAAAGCTTGCGAGCAACATGTTGATCTTACAAGAAACCGTCATCGACGACCCGGTTTGTTTCACCTTGACGTCGTTCACCGTGCCATCGACATAGAACCCGCTGGCGCCCCGGGCATCGAGCATGGCCTTGGTCGGCACCCCGCCCGGCCAGGTGATCGCCATGTGGCTCGCGACCTTGGCCATCGTCCGGTTCGCGATCTTCACCATCAATGCCCGGAGCTTGGCGTCCGCCGCCGCATCGCCGGTCCGCGACGCCATCGGTCCGATATTGACGTAGATCGCGCCGCCGCTGGGCGGCGGAGCCTGGACCTGCGTCCCGGACGTGACGCCGATCGCCTTGAGCGCCTTGTCGGCCTCGCCGCGCACGAAGCCACTCTCGTCCGAGTCCCGGGCCTGGGTGAGCATCGCGACCGCGGCCTTCTTGATCCGCGCGTCGGTCTTGTCGGTCACCAGCTTGCCGAGCCCAACCGCGGCCGCGCCGCGCACGGTCTTGTCGGTGTCGTTGCCCAGCGCCTTGGTCAGCGGCAGGACCGCGCGCGCGTCGCCGAGCTTGGTCAGGTTGAGCGCCGCGGACAGCCGGACCTTGTCCGAGTCGTCGTTCTCGAGCTGGCGGACCAGCTCGCCGACGTTGTCGGCGTGCGCCGGCGCGGCGTGACCGATCACGACCAGGAGCGCGGCGATCGCGGCGGCGCGAACCGCCGCGCCGCGCACGATGCGGAACACGCGTGACGATCTCATTCCCCTGGATTGCCTCGTCCGGCCAGCCCGGCTCGTCCCGTCAGACGTCGAATCACCGCCGTGCTTCACTCGACGGGGTAACGTACCGAGGATCAGCCGTCACCCGCAAGGTACCTGCGGGCTAGCTCGACATAGTGGGTCGCGCCGTACTCGATCTGCTCCCGCTCCCTGGGATTGATCGGTCTCACGACGCGCGCGGGCGCGCCCAGCACCAGGCTCCCCGGTGCGATGTCGGTTCCGGGGGTGACCAGCGCACCTGCACCCACGAGGCTGCCGCGCCCGACGCGCGCACCGTCGAGGATCGTCGCGCCCATTCCGATCAGGCAGTGATCTTCGATCGTGCATCCGTGGACGATTGCGCCGTGGCCGATCGTGCAGTCGTCGCCGATCGCGGTCGCGAACTGTCCCGACGTCACGTGCACGATCGTGCCGTCCTGCAGGTTGGTGCGCGCGCCGATCCGGATCGCCATCACGTCGCCGCGCAGCACCGCCGCGTACCAGATCGACGACTCGTCGCCGACCACGACGTCGCCGATCAGCGCACAGGTCTCCGCCAGGAACACACCGCGTCCGACCTGGGGACGCTTGCCATCGATGCTCCGGAGCACCGCAGTCATGGCGCGCTACTTCGAGCGCCGCGATGCCTGGCCCGCGGCGGCAAAGAGCTCGTCGAGCACGGCCTCGGTGTCGTCGCTGTTGGGTGCGATCGGGCCGATGTACTGGACGATGCCGCGGCCGTCGATCACCACCACGCCGAGCCGGTCGCGGTCCGAGATCACGAGGTCGCGGCCGAACGGCGAGCCGCCGAGATCCTGGCCGGCGGCGAACTCGCCGACCGCGAGCGGGACGTCGATCGACTTCTGCAGGCTGCGCAGGTCGCGCGTCGCCTCGCCCTGGATCACCGCGAGCACCAGCGGCGAGGGGCCGCCGCGCCGGGCCTGGTCGCGCGACCAGGCGACGAACTTGTCGAACAGCGACGCGCAGTCGGAGCACAGCGGGTTGTAGAGCCCCACGATCGCCATCCGGCCGTGCAGCGCCGACAGATCGTAGATCGCGCCGTCCTCGACCCCGACGAAGTCGGTCGCGACCATGGGCTTACCGATCACGTTGTGCAGCAGCGCATCGCGCGTGGTCAGCTGGGCCTTGACCGCGAGCGCGGTGCTGAGCCGCTGGACCTTGACCTCGACGGTGTCGCCCGGCGCATGCGCCGTGATCTCGTCGAGCAGCGCGGCGCAGTTCGAGATCGGCTTGCTGTCGACGGTGAGCACGAGGTCACCGCTGCGCAGCCCCGCGGCCTCGGCCGGGCCGTCATGCGTCGCGACCTGGATCATGCAGGGGCCGCGGCCGCCGGCGTCCATCATCTGGACCCCGAGGAAGGCCGGATTGCTGGCACGCGGCGCCGCCAGCGCCGACGACGCGGCGAAACAGATCACGAGACCGACCCAGCGCACGCCGAGAATCTGCCTGATCACCGCGCGGGTAGCCAGCTCCAAGGTTGGTGTAGGACAAAGTAAGTTCTTTGACTCCATCCACGTTGCCTTCGATCATATAAAGGTGAAGCGCCGTGAACCCCTGAATCTCGCCCATGTGCTCGAAGACCGACGTCCCTCCGCGATCCCGATGCCGGTCCCCGAGAAGCGCATCCATACCCGCTTCGATAAGGCGTTCCTGGTCGTGATCGGCAGCGAGCAGTACGGCGACTCGGTCGCGGTCGCCCGCAATGTGTCGGCCGGCGGCATCCTGGTCGAGATGACCTACGCCCCGCCGCTGGGCACGGTGGTCACCGTGCACTTCCAGCACGCCCGCGACGACGAGCAGCTCGACGAGATCGTGCTCCGCGCCGAGGTCAAGCACCACCACTACCTCAACTTCACCGGCGGCAACGACGCCGCGAGCTCGCGCGCGATCGGCCTGCGCTTCCTCGAGTGCCTCGATCCCGACGACCGGATCCCGCGCGAGCGCTGGCATTAGCCGCGCCGGGAATCACCGGGCGGTGCACGACGTTGCACCACCAGCTTGCGTGCCGTGGCTCGATTGGTTAAGTCCTCCCCGATGCGGGGTGCGTTGATCCTGGTTCTTGTCGCGGCGACCAGCGTCGCCGCGGCGCCGCGCGCCGCCCGCAAGAAGCACGCGCCGGCCGCCGAGCCCGCCCCGGCCGGGCATGCCGCGCCGGCGGCGGCGGCCCCCGGCGACGCGCCCCCGGCGGCCGCGCCCGCGCCCACCCCGTCCGGTCCCGACGACGCCAAGGCCGTGGCGATCCTCGAGCGCATCGCCGCCGGCCCCGACGCCGCCGCGCGCAAGGCGGCGATCGCCGAGCTCGCCCAGATCGCGCCGCGCGCGATCGACGCGATCGGCGCCTGGCTCGGCCGCCCGCACACCTCCGACGTCGCCGAGCGCCGCGCGGTGCTCACCGCGATCAAGGCCTCGGTGCCCGACAAGACCGGCAAGTTCAGCCAGCCGGCGCGCCAGACCGGCAAGGAGGAGAAGGCCGACGACGACCTCGACTGGCAGGCCGAGCTGCTCGCGGTCGACACCGCGCTGCCCGGCGCCGGCGAGGTGATCGCCGACGACGCCGCGATCCGCGCGCTCGCCGGGACCCGCGAGATCCGCGCCGCACAGCTGATCTTCGACGCCGCGTTCGCCGCCGACACGATGATCTACCGCGACGAGTGCGGGCGCTACCTGCGCAAGATGGAGCCCGCGTCGATCCCGGCCCTGACCCAGGAGTCGCTGGCCAAGGACTTCGATCGCCGGCGCTACGCGACCTGGCAGCTCGAGCGGCTCGACCGCCAGGAGCCCGGCAAGGCGCTCGACGCCGCGCTCGGCGACGAGGCGCTGACGGTCGCGATCCTCGACACGTTCCGCCGCACCCACCACCGCGAGGCGGTGCACGCGGTGTGGCGGCACGTCGACGACGACTCGCCGCGGGTCCGGGCCGCCGCGCGCGCCGCGTGGATGGGCTACGTCACCGGCCCGCCGCCGCCGCCCGCGCCGGTCGCCAAGCTCAACCTGCCCGGCGGCAAGAAGACCAAGAAGCCCAAGCCGCTGTGGCTGACCTACCGCGAGCTCGCCGACAACGAGCTGCGCAAGGCCGCGAACGAGCTGCTGCACGAGGATTACCCGCTCGAGGATCCGACGCTCGAGGACGAGGAGGACGGCCACGAGCGCAGGTCGAAGACCGTCAAGGTCGATCTCGAGGACCTGACCCACCGGCTGTTCGCGTACTACGACGCCGAGCGCGCCAAGCGCGACGCCGCCGCGTGGGCCGCCGCCAAGGCCAAGGCCGACGCCGGCGACCTCGCGACCGCGGTCCAGCTGGTCGACCGCATGCTCGCGGCAGATCCGCAACATGGCCAGGGCGGCGAGCGGCCGGCGATGGCCGGGCTCTACCTCGCGTGGGGCAAGCAGCTCGAGACCCGGCAGCGCTGGGCCGAGGCCGCCGCCGCCTACTCCAAGGCCCAGGGCCTCGATCCCAGGGGCGCGTCCGCCCGCGACGCGCTCGCCGCCCACCACTACACGCTCGGCAAGGCGCTCGAGGCCGAGGGCAAGGACGGCGGCCCGGACTTCCGGCGGGCGATCGCGCTCAAGCCCGACTACGCCCCGGCGCGGAGCGCGGCCCGCGAGGTCGCCTCCGCCGGCCGACCGGCGTGGATGCTGTACGCCGCCGCCGGCGCCGCGGTCCTCGCGATGCTGTTATTCGCCGCAGCCACGATGCGGCGGCGCGCATGACCCGGTTGATCGTCCTCGAAGGCCTCGACGGTGCAGGCACCACGACCCAGGCACGGCGCCTGACCGAGTATTTGCGTGCCCACGGGCAGCCAGCCCACCTGACCCGCGAGCCGAGCGACGGACCGATCGGCCGGTTGATCCGCGAGATGCTGACCGGCCACCACAGCCTGCCCGATCAGGCGATCGCCCAGTCGACCTTCGGCCTGTTGTTCGCGGCCGACCGGCTCGATCACATCCAGCGCGAGGTCGAGCCCCAGCTCGCCGCCGGCAACACCGTGATCTCCGATCGCTGGTACCACTCGTCGCTCGCGTACCAGGGCACCGGCGCCGAGCGCGACTGGATCGCCACGCTCAACGCGCGCGCACGCCGCCCCGACCTGACGATCTTCCTCGAGGTCCGGCCGGAGGTCGCGGCGAAGCGCCGGGTCGATGCCGGGCGCGTCCAGGAGCTGTTCGAGGATCTCCGGATGCAGGAAGAAGTGGCCGCCGGCTACAAGGCGACGATCTCGGAGCTGCGCGTGCTGGGCGAGCGGATCGAGTCGATCGACGGTGAGGCATCGCCCGACGTCGTGTTCGATGCCATCTTGAAGCTCGTCGGCTG
>DASWRS010000492.1:0-9902 GCA_036403075.1 Kofleriaceae bacterium | reverse complement strand
TACGATCGTCAGCTGTGTGACCACGTCGCGATCAAGAAGCTGCCGTCGCTGTCTCCGCAGGCGCTGTTTCTGTTCAAGACCGAGTTTCGCAGTCTGCAGGGCTTTGACCACCCCAATGTCGTGAAGCTGGGTGAGCTGTTCGAGGTCGACGATGACTGGTTCTTCTCGATGGAGCTGGTCCGCGGCTGCGACCTGATCCGCTACATCCGCGGCGACACCGGCCCCGACGCGCCGGTGAGCGCGGATAGCCCGACCGAGAGTGTCCCGATCGGCGGCGCGGCGGCGGCACTGCCGGCGGATGACGGCGACGGCCCCGGTGCCGGCACCGGCGAGCATCGCTACGACGAGCACCGGCTGCGCAGCTCGATCGCGCAGCTCGCAGACGCGCTGGCCGCGTTGCACGACGCCGGGAAGATCCACCGCGACATCAAGCCGAGCAACGTGCTGGTCTGCGCCGACGGCCGGCTCGTCCTGCTCGACTTCGGCCTGATCGTCGACCACGCCGGGCGGGGCGCGCCGACCACGCAGAACATCGTCGGCACCGCCGAGTACATGGCGCCGGAGCAGGGCGCCGAGTCGGGCAAGGTCTCGCCGGCGGCGGACTGCTACAGCCTGGGCGTCATCCTGTTCCAGGCCCTGACCGGAGGGCTGCCGTTCAAGGGCGCATTTCCGTATCTGATCTACGCCAAGACCGCGCTCCGGGCGCCGGAGGTCCGCGATCAGGCGCCGGGCTGTCCGGCGGATCTCGCCGCGCTGTGCATGGAGCTTTTGGATCGCGATCCGGCGGTGCGGCCGGCGGCCCACGCGATCGCCGCCCGGGTCCGGTCCGCGCCGGCGCCGGGGCCCGCGCCGCGGCCGGTGATCCCGCGCCCGGGGCTGGTCGGTCGCGAGGCCGAGATCGGCGCGTTGACCGATGCGCTCGCCGAGGTCGAGCGCGGCGAGCTGGTGTCCGTCGTGGTCCAGGGCGCGTCGGGCATCGGCAAGAGCTCGCTGGTCCGGCAGTTCCTCGACGACTACCGCGCCTCCGACTTCCACGTGGTGCTCGCGGGGCGCTGCTACGAGAAGGAGTCGGTCCGGTTCAAGGCGTTCGACGAGATCGTCGATGCGCTGTCGCACTACCTGCGGCGACGGCCCAAGCTCGAGGTCGCCGAGCTGATCCCGCGCTACGCGGTCTACCTTCGCATGCTGTTCCCGGTGATCGGCGTGGTCACCGGGTTCGACAAGACCCACGGCGCGCCGTGGGAGGTCACCGATCCGCACGAGTCGCGCCACCGCGCGGTGTCGGCGCTGCGCGAGATCTTCTCCGGCCTCGGCGAACGCCGGACGGTGATCGTCCACATCGACGACTTCCAGTGGGCCGACCAGGACAGCATGTTCCTGCTGACCCGGCTGCTCGAGGGGCCCGATCCGCCGCGCATGCTGCTGGTGGTGACCTCGCGCCAGGCGGTCGACCTCGCCGCGCTCGGGATCGGCGGTACGGTTCGCTCCGTCGAGCTCGGGCCGCTGAGCCGCGACAGCGCCGCGGTGCTGGCGCGCCAGGCGCTCGACGCGTCGATGCCGGCGGTCGATGCCGGCCGGTTCGACACGCTGATCGAGGAGGCACACGGCCACCCGTACTTCATCACCGAGCTGGTCCGGCACATCCAGCGCACCGCCGACACGCCGGGCGCCCGGCTCGATCTCGACGCGGCGATCTGGGCCCGCGCGCGGCACGAGGACGCATCCGCGCTGCGGATCCTCAAGTATGTGTGCGTCGCCGGTGTGCCGATCGAGCGCCAGCAGCTGCAGGATGCGATCCAGGAGTCGCCGGCGCGATTCCATGCCTGCTGCGCGGTGCTGACCCGCGAGTGCCTGATCCGCACCCGCGACAGCCTGCTGGTGCCGTATCACGATCGCGTCCGCGAGGCGGTGGTCAAGCAGCTCGCCGGAGACGAGCTGCGCGAGCTGCACGCGTCGCTCGCGACCGTGTTCGCCGGGCATCCGGACCTCGCGCTGCTGGTCCGCCACCTCGAGGCCTCCGGTCAGTACGCCGAGGCCGCGCGGATGGCGATCGCGGCGGCGCGCAAGGCGCGCGAGGGGCTCGCGTTCGAGCAGGCGGTCGCGCTGTACCGCCACCGGCTCCGGCTCGGCGCCACGACCGACGCCGAGCGCTGCGATCTGCTGGTCGAGCTCGGCGCCACGCTGGTCGCGATGGGCAAGGGCGTCGAGGCGGCGGAGGTCTACATCGAGGCCGCCGATCGCGCCGATCCGGCCCGCCGGCTGGCGTGCAACATCCAGGTCGCCCACCAGCTGCTGAGCAGCGGCCACCTCGAGCGCGGGCTGCACACGATCCGCGATCTGTTCGCCGAGCAGGGCCTGACCTACCCGCCGACGCCGACCTATGCGCTGTTGCGGATCGCGCGAAACCGGATCTCGCTCGCGTTCCGCGCGCTGCGCCGGCTGCCGGCGAGCCACCGCGCGGCGACACCGGCCGACCACGCCCGGCTCGCGCTGTACCAGGCCGCCGCGCAGGGCCTGCTGCTGGTGGATCCGATCCGCGCCGCGCTGTGGATCGGCCAGGGGCTCCTGCTCGCGCGCGAGGTCGGCGATCAACCGAGCTATCGCTACTTCCTCCTGCTCGAGGCCGATCTGGAGAAGTCCGAGACCTCGCGCCAGGACGCGGGCGCCAAGGCGATCGCCGCGTTCGACGAGCTCCACGCGCGCGACCCCGGTGACCTGTCGCCCAGCGTGATCGCGGTCCACAAGGGCGCGAGCACGTACATGAACATGCGCGGCGGCGACCTCGAGGCGCTCGACCTGCTGGTCAAGGCCGACGAGGCGCTGTCCGCGACGCGGATCGCGCCGTGGGAGCTGGTCGGCGGGCGCACGTTCCTGCTGCTGCTATTTCGCCGGCTCGGCCGCTACGCCGAGCTGCGCAAGTACTTCGCCGCGTACGTGCTCGACGCCCAGGGCCGAAACGACGTGTACACCGAGGAGACCACGCGCGGGTTTTGCAACCTGCTGTGCCTGGTCGACGACGATCCGGAGCGGGCGCGCGCCGAGCTCGCGAGCTCGATCTGGGTGTCGTTCGAGCACGGCTTCCACGTCCAGCACTGGTACGACTTCAACGCGCTGATGGAGCTCCAGCTCTACGAGCGCGCGCCGCCGAGCGCGGACCACGTCGACCGCCAGCTCGCCGCGATCCGGGCGTCGCACCTCGATCGGCTCGCCGTGTTCGCCACCGAGACCGAGTGGCTGGTCGGCCGGCTCGCGCTCGCGTTCCCCGAGCTGCCCGAGCTTGGAGCCCGGCGGGTCAAGCAGGCGATTCGCCGGCTCGAGCGGACGTCGGCGCCATATCCCCGGCTGCTCGCGACCCAGCTTCGCGCCGGGCTCGCCCACCGCGCCGGCGACGCGGACGAGGCGTCGGCGCAGCTGAGGAATGCGATCCGGCTGAGCAAGGGGCTCGACATGCGGATCCAGCCCGCGGTGGCGGCCTACCAGCTCGGCCGGCTGGTCCGCGGCGACGAGGGCCAGGCGATGTCCGAGCGCGCGTCGGCGACGCTGACGTCCGAGGGCGTGCGCGACCTCCGGCGGTTCGCAGACCTGATGATGCCGGGGTTCTCGAACGCCGGCCGCGGCAACGCTCCGTGACCGCGGATCACGCCGGCGGCGGGAGCACGATCTCGATCTCGGGTCCCGCGGCGATGTCCATGTGGGTGTCACCGGCGTACAGATCGCCGTCGATCGTGTAGCCGAGTGGCGCCCGAGACGTGATCGTGAGCTGGCGCGCGGTGGCGACGGTGCAGCGCTCCGGGTGCAGCGCTGCCTTGAAGTACATCCTCGGCAGCTCGGCGACCAGGCCGCGCGCGCTGGTGTGAAACCCGGTGACCGCGATCCCGTCGAGGCCGTCGATGGCCTGGGGCAGCGGCGTGAAGCCGTACCCGGCCTCCGGCACCGAGGCCACGGCGATCGCGAGGAACCGGTCGTGCGGCCAGGTGACACCGTCGAGCGTCACCCGCGCGGTGAACGGCCGCATCAGCGTCCGGGCCAGGGGACCGCCGACCAAGGCCGACAGGACCGCGCGCGACAGCAGCTGTGCGCCCGACCAGCGGTGCGGCTGGCCCTGATCGTAATACGCCTTCGCGAACTGGTACATCACACCATTGCCGAAGATCAGGCCATGGCGCTGTCCGATCTTCACGACCCGCCGGCGCGTGGTCCGGGGCGCGATGCCCGCGTCGGTGCACGCCACCAGGTGGGCGAGGAGCGCGTGGGCGGCGCCGCGCGGGCCGCGGATGTCGAGCCCGCGCGCGACGGTGTTCATCGTGCCGCCGCGCAGCACGATCAGGCGCGGCAGCCGGCGCGCGCCGTAGATCCGGATCGCGGCGCTGAGCGTGTGGTGGATCGTCCCGTCGCCGCCGTGGATCCCGAGGAACTCGACCCCCGCGTCGCGATGGCGCTCGAGCGCGCGGTCGAGCTCGGCGAGCGAGGTCGTGATCGCGAGCTCGCCGCGCGTCCCCAGCGTCCGCGCGAATCGCGCACAATCCGGCGCTCCGAGCCGGTTGGCGCGACTGTTCGCGTTGCTGATGATCCCGACCCGATACATCGGCAGAGCCTACAACACCGGTCAACACGCTGTGCGGTAGTCGGGCGCGGCCGGTGTGCGGCGGAAAACCCTGGTCCCATCGCTTGCGCGGCAAGATCCACCGGCCTACGGTCGTGATGGGCCCGTGATGGGCTTCGTGATGGCCCGTGATGGGCCTGTGATGGGTAGAGGAGAGAGGAGCGTCCATGAACATCGGCATCCTGGACATCGTGGCGTTGCCTGCGCGGGGCAGGTTCGAGTCTGCCGTACGCATGGTCCTGTCCAAGCAGTTTGCGGCGATCATGCCGCAGGCGGTGTCGGTGTGGTGCCAGCAGCTCGGTCACCGGACCCACTATGCGACGTACTACGGCATCGGAGATCCGTACGCGCTCCTGCCGCATGATCTCGATATCGTATTCATCTCTGCATTCACGCACGCGAGCGGCGTGGCCTATGCGCTCGCCAAGCTGTTCCGGGGCAACGGCGCGCTGACCGTGATCGGTGGGCCGCACGCCAAGAGCTTTCCGACCGACTGCCTGCGGTTCTTCGACCTGGTGGTCAAGGACTGCAACCGGGCGCTGATCGCCGACATCGTCGGTGGTCACCACGAGCGCGGCAGCGTGCTGTCGAGCCCGCCGCCCGACGAGCTGCCGCTGGTCGAGGAGCGCGCCCGCGAGATCAAGATCGCGGCGTTCGCGCGCGGCCGGCGCTACTTCATGACGACGATCCCGATCCTGTCGAGCATGGGCTGCCCGTACGACTGCAATTTCTGCGTCGACTGGGACAATCCCTACCGGATGTTTCCCCGCGATCGGCTGGTCCGCGATCTGCGCTACATCGCCGACCACTTCCCCGGCGCGATCGCGGGGTTTCACGATCCGAACTTCGCGGTCCGGTTCGACGAGGTGCTCGGCGCGCTCGAGGAGCTGCCGCCGGGCTCGCGGCCGCGCTACATCGCCGAGAGCTCGCTCAGCGTGCTGCGCGACGATCGGATGGCGCGGCTGCGCGATACCCACTGTGTCGCGATGCTGGCCGGCGTGGAGTCGTGGATGGACTACTCCAACAAGACCGGCCTGGGGCGACGGACCGTCGGCGCCGACAAGGTCGGCCACGTCGCCGACCACTTCCGGGCGCTCCACGACCACGTCCCGTACCTCCAGGCCGGCATGATCTTCGGCCTCGACACCGACATGGGCGACGAGCCGGTCGAGCTGACCCGCGCGTTCATGGAGCGGGCGCCGTTCGCGTGGCCGACGATCAGCACGCCAATGCCGCTCGCCGGCACGCCGGTGTACGACCAGTACCTGGCCGAGGGCCGGCTGCTGCCCCACCTGCCGTTCTGCTTCTACTTCACCGTGTACCTGGTGGCGACGCTGAAGCACTACGATCCGATCGCGTACTTCGACCACCTGATCCGGCTGGCCGAGCACGCGTCGTCGCACCGGATGCTGGCGCGGCGGCTCGCCAGCACGACGAGCTGGGGCGTGCGCGCGATCCACTGGGCGCGCACCGTCAGCGCGCGCGAGGACGTGCGCAGCTACCGGCGGATGCGGCAGCTGCTCGCGACCGATCGCGAGTTCCTCGCCTACAACCGCGGCGAGTCGAGCGAGCTGCCCGAGCTGTATCACCGCGAGTTCGACGCACTGCACGGGCGCTACGCGGCGCTGATCTCGCGCGACGAGCGCCGGCCGGTGCTCGAGCCGCGCGCGGATCTGCGGGTGCTCGGCCGCCCCGGCCACGGTCGAGGTGGAGCGCGGCCGGTGCGCGATCAGGCGGGCTGAGCGCGCTACCGGGCGGCGGCCTTCCACTTTGCGAGCAGCTCCTGCTCGCGCGCGCGGGGCGGCCCGGCACGCAGCGCGGCCGGATCGCCCGGAGGCGCCGGCTGGCCCTTGGCCTTGGCGGCCTCGACCAGCTCGCGGGTCACGCGCACCCGGCGCTCGATCTCGCCCGGGTACCACGCGAGGATCGCCCGGACGGTGTCGGCGATCGGCCGGAACGTCAGCCCGGCCGCCTCGGCGCGATCGTTGTTCCAGCGGTGGAAGCCCTCGAACTTGCCGGTCGGCGGCACCCAGATCGGGAACGCGTCCTCGCCGCCCATGCCGTTCTGCTCGAGCCAGGTCGCCGGCACCCAGACCAGCTTGGCGTCGCCGTGCGCGGCCTGGGTGCAGGCTCCGAGCACGTCGCCCCAGCGCGCAGGCTTCGGCGGGCCGATCGCGTTGAATGTCCCGGCGGTGCCGTGCTCGGCGAGCGTGACCAGCCAGTCCGCCAGGTCGCGCACGTCGATCCACTGCAGCGGATCGTCGGGCGAGCCCGGCGCGAGCACCTCGCCGCCGGCGGCGACCCGGACCGGCCAGTAGGTGAATCGATCGGTCGGATCCCCCGGGCCGACGATGTAGCCGGGGCGAACCACCGCGGTGCGTCCGGGGAACGCGGTCGCCGCGGCGTGCTCGCACAGCGCCTTGAGCCCGCCGTAGTTCTCGAACTCCTTGCCCATGGTCTCGACCGCGGGATCGGCGAGCTTGGCGAGCGGCGTGTCCTCGTCGCCGCCCTGGGCCGGATTGACGTCGTAGGCCGAGATGCTCGAGATGTAGATGTAGAGCCCGGCGCCCTGCTTGGCGAGCATCTGGGCCGAGGCCGACACCATCCGCGGGTAGTAGCCGGAGTTGTCGATCACGACATCCCAGCGCCGGCCGGCCAGCTGCTCGAGGCCCTTGGGCCCGGCGTCGGGGTGCAGCAGCTTGCCGTCGGGATCGCGCTCGTCGTCGGCCGGCAGGTCCGGATCGCGGTTGCCGTAGAGGTGCTCGACCTTGGCCTCGAGTGGCAACAGCTTCTCGCGCTTGCCGCGGTTGAAGATCGTGACCTCGTGGCCGCGCGCGACCGCCGAGGCGACGGTCTTGGGCCCGAGGAACCCGGTGCCGCCGAGGATCAGGATCCGCTTCTTGCTCGCGACCGGAGCGGGTGTGGGCGAGCTCGCCGAGCTCGCCGTCGGCCGCGTGCAGGCCGAGAGCGGTAATCCGCCGAGCACCGCGCCGGCGAGGGCGCCGCGCAGGACATCGCGGCGGCTGGGAGTGCGCCGTTGAATGGACATCTCGTCGCAGACGATATCACCTCGCCACTGCCGTCCACCATCGATAGTCAATCTCGCGGTGGACGGTCACATGCGTCAGCTCGTGGTCGCATGCGACAGCGCGACACCGCGCGGGCGGGCGCGCGTCACGGTGATTCGCCGAGGCCGCCGGTCGCGAGCACGGCCTCGAGCCCGCGCTTGCCGTCGTGGATCAGCGCGTCGAGCTCTCGATCGAGCGGCGTGTTCGCGACCGCCTGCGAGATCCGGTCGGCGAGGACGCGGACCTGCGCCACGGCCGGGGCCGTCTGCAGCGCCAGCGGCGCGGCCGGCGACGGCGGGGGCTTGCCACCGGCGGAGATGGCGACGGCGATCACCGCGGCGGCGCCGGCGGCCAGCGGGGCGGCCACGAGCCACCGCGCGCGCGCGCGCCGCGCGACCGGTCCGGGCGCCGCGGCGGTGTGGGCCTCGCGCGACAGCCGGGAATCGAGCCCCACGAGCGCCCGGCTGAACGCCTGACACGACGCGCACCGCGCGGCATGTCCGCGGGCCATGTACGACGCCAGCTCGCCGCGATCGAGCGCACTGGACATCTGCCAGCGGGTGTACCAGCAACGCATCAACGTACCTCCTGAAGCAGGCGACGGCGCGCCCGGAACAGCATCACCTTGACCGCGACGGTGGAGCGGTCGAGCTCGGTGGCGATCTCGCGAACGGTCAAGCCCTGAGCGTAGCGCAACCACAGCATCCGGTAGGCATCGGGTCTCAGGACCTTTGCGGCGCGCTGCCAGATATCGCTCTCGACCGGTGCGGCGGCGATCTCGCCGTCGACCGGCCGGCCGCCGTGGTGGCGGGCATCGCGCCGGCTGCGCGCGATCGCGTGGTTGGTGGCGACGTTCTTGCCGATCGCGAACAGCCAGGTCGAGAACGGCCGCGACGGATCGTAGCGATCGAGGTGGTCGTAGGCGCGCAGGAAGGTCTCCTGCGCGACGTCCTCGGCCGCGTCGGCATCGCCGAGCCGGCGGGCGAGGAACGCGACCAGGCGCGGGCGGTAGCGGGCGACGAGCTCGTCGAACGACACCCGGCACCCGGCACGCGCACGCGCCGCGAGCTCCTCGGCGGAGATCGCGGCGCTCGGTGGTTTGGGCTCGGTCATCACGCGGTGCGGCGCGGCTCACTTGGGGTGGTGGTGATGCTGGATCATCTTGGTGACCTCGGCGACCGGGATCCGGCAGACGATCTCGATCGCCAGGCCGTTCGTGGTCACGGTCACGCCGTCGAGCAGCGTGCGGGCGGCCGGCTCGTCGGACAGCGAGGCCAGCGCGCGCAGCCCGTCGAGGATGCTCTTGGCCTTCTGCAGCGCATCGGCCGAGCGCATCTCGCCCCGGGCATTGGCGGTGAGCATGCCGGAGGCCTCGCCGACGTCGACCGCGAGCGAGCGCAGGCCGAGCTGGAGCACCTTGGCGTGCGCGACCTTGGAGATCGCGCCGAGCAGGTCGTCGCCGACGGTCACGAACACGAACACGCCCTGGCGGCTCGACACCGGCAGCTTGTTCGAGCCGGCGAGGGTCGCGGCCTTGCCGCCGAGCACGCGGAGCGATTGCGCGAGGCTGTCCTCGCTGTCGGCGAGCACGAGCGTGTCGGCGAACACCGCGGCGTAGTGGGGGTCGTCGCCATTGCCGTCGCCGAGCGCGTACGTCGGGTAGCCATCGACCGGCTGCGCCGGCTTGCCCGGCAGCTTGGCGAGCAGCTGGCCGAGCGCCCGGCTGTCGCGGGTCTCGACGTAGATCGCGCCGTGGTCGCTGCCGCGCCAGAACGTGACGCCGCGGATCGTGCGCGCGAGCGTGCGGGCCATCGAGCGCATCTGCGGCGGCGCCTGGTCGAGCGCGGCATCGATCGCCGCCTGGCCTCCGGCCGCGGTGAACAGCTGGGTCTTGCGGAGCAGGTCGACATCGAGGTGACCGACGGCCTGGACACTGTCGGGGACCGTGGCGGGTTCGAACGGCGTGGCGAACGCGGACCCTCGACCGATCCCCAGGCCCGCGAGGGCGAGCAACAACGTGAGCGTAACGTGGCGCATGGACTCTCCTTCGCCCGTTGTACAGCGGCGGCGCGGCGCTGGTTACATCGTGATCTGCGATCCGCAAAGCCGCGGGTCTTGCGCAGAAATTTGCTGAACTGCTTGCCGTCGCCCGGATCGATGTTGCGCAGCCCGGTCACCAGATCGCTTCACGCGCGCGACACGCTCCGGTGATCGAGCGCTCGCGAAATCGC
>DASWRS010000491.1:0-5831 GCA_036403075.1 Kofleriaceae bacterium | reverse complement strand
CGCGGCCGGATCGACACCGTGTTCTTCGGCGCGGTCGAGGTCGACGGCGCGGGCCGCACCAACCTGTCCGCGGCCGGCTCGCTCGACCGGCCCGTGGTCAAGTTCCCCGGCGTGGTCGGCGCGTGCTCGCTGCGCCGGTGGTGCAAGCGCCCGGTGCTGGTGGTGCCGCGCCAGACGCGGCGCTGCCTGGTCGCCCGGGTCGCCGTGCGCAGCACCGAGGACGACGCGCGCCCGACCCGGCTCCTGACCGATCTCGCGACGTTCACGCTCGGCACGCTCGGCATGCCCGGCACGCCCGGCGCGGTGCTCGAGGCGATCGCGCCGGGCGCCACGCTCGATCAGATCCGCGCGCGCACCGGGTTTGGCTACGCGCACGCCGCCGCGCTCCACACGCTGCCCGATCCACCGGCGTCGGTGGTCGACACCCTCGACGCGCTCGACCCCGACGGCTTCCGCCGCGAGCTGGTCGGCGCCTTTCCCCAGGAGACCTGAGCCATGCAAGCAGTCGTGCTCGATCAGTTCGGCAGCGTCGATCACCTCCGGTTGCGGTCGGTCGCCGATCCGCGGCCCGGCCCGGGCGAGGTGTTGCTGCGCGTGCGGGCGTGCGGCGTGTGCTACCACGACGTGATCAACCGGCGCGGCAGCCTGCCGCGGACCAGCGTCCCGGCGATCCTGGGCCACGAGGTCGCCGGCGAGGTCATCGAGGTCGGCCCCGGCGTGCGCGGCTGGGCGATCGGCGACCGCGCGGCGACGCTGCAGCGGATGTCGTGCGGCGCGTGCCCGGCGTGCGACAGCGGCCGGAGCAGCCTGTGCAAGCGCGACAACCGGTTCTTCGGCGAGGAGCTGCCCGGCGGCTACGCCGGGATGATGGTCGCGCCGATCGGCGGCATCGGCCGCGTCCCGGACGCGATGCCGTGGGCGGTGGCCGCGACCGTGTGCTGCACCGCCGGCACCGCGGTCCACGTCGTGCGGACCCGCGGCCGGATCCAGCGCGGCGAGACCGTGCTCGTCACCGGCGCCAGCGGCGGCGTCGGCCTGCAGGCGGTCCAGCTCGCGCGGCTCGACGGCGCGCGCGTGATCGCGGTGACCTCGAACGCGGGCAAGGCCGAGGCCCTGTACAACGCCGGCGCCGATGAGGTCGTGGTCGCGCCCGACCTCGAGTTCGCCGCCGCGGCGCGCCGGCTGACCGGCGGCGAGGGCGCCCAGGTCGCGATCGAGATCGTCGGCTCGGCGACGTTCTCCCAGACCGTCAAGGCGATGGCGCCGGGCGGCCGCGTCGTCATCGTCGGCAACCTCGAGAGCGGCACGATCTCGCTCAACCCCGGCCTGGTGATCGTCAAGGAGCTCGAGATCCTCGGCGCCTATGCCACCACGCTGGGCGAGCTCGAGACCGCGCTGCGCCTGACCAGCGCCGGCAAGCTGTCGCCGTTCGTCACCGAGGTGCTGCCGCTCGGCGACGCCGCCCGGGCGCACGTCCGGCTCGAGAACCGCGAGGTCGCCGGCCGGCTCGTGTTGTGCCCGGACGGAGGCCCGCAATGACCACGGAGCTGCGCTCCAAGGAGGAGCTGCCATGAAGCCTCGCATCGGAATCCACGCGCTGGGGGTTGCCATCCCGCGGCGCTACATCGACATGGAAGACCTGGCGCACGCCCGCGGCGTGCCGCCCGACAAGTACCTCCACGGCCTGGGCGCGCGCGAGATGGCCATCGCCGAGCCCGGCGAGGACACCGTCGCGCTCGCCGCGCTCGCCGCCCGCCGCGCGCTCGCCGCCAGCGAGATCTCGCGCCAGCGGCTCGGCATGCTCGTCGTCGGAACCGAGACCGGCGTCGATCACAGCAAGCCGGTGGCGTCGTTCGTCCACGGCCTGCTCGACCTGCCCGCGGCGATGCGGGTCTACGACTGCCAGCACGCGTGCTACGGCGGCACCGCGGGCCTGATGGCCGCGGTCGAGTGGATCGCCTCGGGGGCGGCCGATGGCCGCGCCGCGCTGGTGGTGTGCTCGGACATCGCGCGCTACGGCGTCGCGACCCCGGGCGAGCCGACCCAGGGCGCCGGTGCGATCGCCATGGTGGTCTCGACCAACCCGGCGCTGCTCGAGCTCGACGTCGGGATCTCGGGCGCGGCGTCGACCCACGTCCACGACTTCTGGCGGCCGCTCGGCCTGCGCGAGGCCCAGGTCGACGGCCACTACAGCGTGCAGTGCTACCTCGACGCGGTCGCGACCGCGTACCGCGGCTGGCGGCAGCGCGCGATCGAGCGCGAGCTGATCCGCGGCGACGGCCTGGCCAGCGAGCAGCTGGCGCGGCTGTGCTACCACGTGCCGTTCTGCAAGATGGCGCGCAAGGCCCACCTCCACCTCCGGCGCTGCGATCTCGACGACGCCGGCGCCTCGTGGGACGCTGCGGCCGAGGATCAGGCCGCCGCGGCGTTCCGCCGCCAGGTCGAGCCGTCGCTCGGCCTGTGCGCACGGATCGGCAACATCTACACCGGCTCGCTCTACCTCGGCATCGCCGGGCTGCTCCACGCCCAGGCGGCGAGCCTGGTCGGCGAGCGCATCGGCCTGTTCTCCTACGGCAGCGGCTGCACCAGCGAGTTCTTCTCCGGCGTGGTCGCCCCGCGCGCCGCCGAGCAGATCGCGGCCGCGAACCTGGCCGAGCTACTCGCGGCGCGCGAGCGGATCTCGATCGCCGAGTACGAGCGCATCATGGCGCTGCCACCGACCACGCCGCTGGCGCGCCGCGCCGGCCACGAGTTCGACGGCAACTTCCGCTTCGTCGGCGTCACCAACCACCAGCGCCAGTACGCGAGCCGGTGATCGCCCGGCCGCTGTCGGCGCATGGTGCGTCCCGACCACGACAGATCCTCGAGCCCGTCACAAGGGGGGGACTGCTACTCGGCGGCGCGCAGGAACCTGAATCCTGTTGACTGTGAATGATCTCGACTTTGTACGTGATCAACCCTTCCCCGCAGGGGTGATTTCCTAATCGCGTTCAATACATTGCGGTCGTTTCCCAATACAATTGTGGGGACTGCGTGCTATTGCAAAGTCCTTTTGAATGTCTTGTGTCTCAATGTCGGCCGAGGACGAGGGTACACGAGCCGAGCCTCTGTCGTGCGGCCGGTTGGCCCAACAACCTCCGCCTCGACAAGGATCAACTCGCGGTCACGAACGAAGGAGCTCGAGAGTCTCGTCATCGATGACCAGCGAGGGTCGAATCAGCGGCTCGGAGCAGATGCCGGTGAACCTGATCGCGAAACGGGGGTACCGCACATCGAGGTCGCGGATGGGCTCGAAGGCAGCATCATGCGTGGGACCGTGCCCGACGACGCGCGCCGTCTTGATCTCGGGACTGCGAAGCTCGACCCGCAGGATCTCGACCAGACAGACGAACTGATCGGGATACCGCACGCAGATCTCCGCCCACGACAGCGGCTTGGTCGCGACGGGGACGAGTTGTTCGGCGGCGTCCATGCCTCGAGCTTTCCCGGCGGGCGCCGTCTGTCAAGTTTCTTGCCGCCGAGCGGAACGGATCCCGCCTTGAAAACCCGCATCGCGACGGCCCAGGAGATGGGTAACACGACTAGCACGGTCTGAACGCGTACGGCCAGCTGCTCGTCGCGCCGTACAGCGTGCGCCCGGTCGCCGGCGCGCCAGTGTCGATGCCGCTGGTCTGGGAGGACATCGTGCCCCAGCTCGACGTGCGGCAGTCCCACCTCCGCGACGCGCTCGAGCCGAGGCGTCATGGCCGGCGATCCGCGCCTGCCGGTGCTCACCGAGAACCGATCCTCCGCGAGATCGAACGTTTCCTTCTTGAGCTCGGCGCTGGTTTCGCCTTCGTCGAACGCCAGTGTTTAAATTTAGCTGGGCGTCGATCCGGACCGCCCATCCGAGGTGGGATCGTTCACGCGTGAACAGGAAGCGTTTCTCGAGTTTCACCGCGCCGAGATCTTTCGCAGTGCACGGGGAGCCTAGGACCTCCCCACCGAGGATTTGACCGGTTCACGCCGCGGCCTGGACGGGGCGGCGGGCCGGATGGCCTCTATGCGCAGGGTAGGTCCGGCCGAGCTTCTCGCGAGCACGCTCGACGGTAAACATCCAATCGATACCCCGCGCGGTCGCGATTGCGGCGGCGCTCCCAGTGCGCGATCTCGGAGACCTGCCGCTGCGATGGTCGCTGTCGATGACTCGTTGCAGGGCCGCTCGGGTCGATCCAGAGGACTGGCCGGAAACCCAGCGTCCGTGGACGTGCGGCGACCTCTCATTCACCGCCGGTCGTCGAAGAGACCCGGGAAAGTAGATCCACCATGCCGCTGTTCAACTGATCACCGACGACCGCGAGCATCCACTGCCGCAGCACCCGGGGCTGCACGGGCGCCGGGATCGAGTTCGCGGACCTGCGCTGATCGGGTTGCCGGGGCGCACGCCGGCGCAGCGGCGCGCCATCTCGGCCGCGTGTCGCCGGCGCGCACGTGCGCTCGGCGCTGTGAACACGAGGATACCAGCCGTGGTTCAACTGCATGGACGCGGTCGAGAAGGCCCGGGCACGCGACTTGCTGCGAATCCTTCCATCATGCTTCGCCTCGGTATTTGCCTGACGGTTGTCCTCGGCTCGATGTCGGCCGCCTCGGCAGGGAGCTACCTCTCGCTCGGCGTGGGTGGGGACCCGGCGGTGCACGGCGACATGCGCATGGCGGCGAGCGGCGAGGGCGATGGGGCCAACGGGCGGCTCGCGCTCGGCTTCGGCGTGAGCCGGCTCGCGATCGAGGGCAGCCTGTCGCGGTTCGCGCTCGGCAGCAGCACGGGGACGGCGGCGGGTGCGCACCTGCGGCTGCGGTTTCCGGTGCAAGGCGGATTCGGCATCTTCGCCCGGGTCGGCATGGAGCGCGTCTGGCTGGGCAGCGACCTGCCGACGATGGACTCGACGGCCGACGGCATCGTCGGCGGGCTCGGCCTCGAGTATCGCCTGTCGGCGCCGCTGCTCGGCGAGGCGGGCATCTGGGCCGAGGTCAGCGATGACCGGCTCGACACCGGCGGCGGGCACACCGGCGGCGTCCGGCTGTGGACCGCGGGTCTGATCGTCGGGCTGTAGAGCTCGCCCTCGGTCACGCTCCGGGCTCGCGCTACGCCGTGGCGGCAGCCTTCTCGATCCACGCCCTGGCCCGCGTCCTTCTTGTCCCCCTTGGCCAAACCTCGGGGGCCGAGCGCCCGAAGCGAGTCTCGATGTGAGCGTTCCACTGCGTTCCCATCATGCCGTCGCTGCGCGATTGCGCTCTGCTCCGGTGATGTCCATACATCTTCGCAACTTGGCCCGCAGGGCTCGACCTTCTCCTCCTCGGGCCCGCGATGGCGCTACAAAAGATGACGCAAGGCCTATGAGAGCGCTCTCATAACATGCGACAATCCGATCGTCGGCCCCACATCCCGCCATGGCCTGCGGAACAAGCACATCGTTGCGCGGCGGCAACCTGATCGTTCGTACTCGTGAGCTCGAGTACAGAGGCTGTCTCGTAGCTCACGGAGATCCTGGCGTCCGCGACACCGGCGCACTCGGGTACCACACGCGGAGATCTACAGCGCCTCCGAGTCAACGCTACCACTCTCGGAGAGAATCATGAAACGACGCCTGATGTGTGTTGCGGGCCCATTCTTGCTGACCGCCGCTATCTTGCTTACAGCTTCGCAGGAGGCGGCTGCTGCGCCGGGCGACGGGTTCTGGTCGACCTCCGGATCGAAGATCGTGGACTCGGCCGGCAACGCCGTCCGGTTCACCGGCGTCAACTGGTTCGGCTTCGAGACCAGTAACCTGATGCCGCACGGCATCTGGTCGGCG
>DASWRS010000490.1:0-1545 GCA_036403075.1 Kofleriaceae bacterium | reverse complement strand
CGGATCTGGGCCGAGGTGAAGTTCTTCCACCCGGCGATGTTCCAGCGCGCGATCGACTGGGACAGCGCGCTGGTCAAGGCGATCCCCGAGGTCGAGGCGGCGAACGACGCCGCGAGCTACCGCGTCGCGATCGGCCGGATGCTCGCTGTGCTCGGCGATCCGCGGACCACGGTCGATCCCGCCGCCGGCGACGACACCACACCCGGTCCCTGGATGTCCTGGGCCGGTGCCGGCGTGCTGGTGCTGAACGCGCGGCTACCGACCCGACGCGAGGACTACGCCGCGACCCGGCGGCTCGTGGCCGAGGCCCGGCCGGAGATCGCGAAGGCACGCGTGGTCGTGGTCGATCTGCGCGGATGCGCCGACGGCGACGACCGCCTGATCGAGTCGATCCTCACCCGCCTGCCGGCGGCCGCGACGTGGCCAACGACGCGCAGCATCGAGCACGACGGGTTTCGCTCGCAGGGTGACAGCAACCGCAATCTCTACCGGACCTCGTGGATCGTCACGTCGGGCGGCGCGCCAACCGCGGGAGCGACGCCCGGCCCAACGCACGTCGTGTTCGCGATCGATCCGCGGCACGCGCTGCCGGTGCAGGCCGTGGCGCTGTGGGCGAGCGGCCACGCAACGCTGGTCTCGCCGGCCGCGCTCGACGACAGCGCCGCCGCGGTGACCAAGCAGATCGCGCTGCCGTACGGGCTCGTCGGCCGGATCCGGATCGCCGACGTCGTCGTGCCCGGCGACCGCGGGGTCTCGGCGGACGTCCTGGTCGGCCGCGGCGAGGACGTCCGTGCCCGGGCGATCGCGGTCGCCTCGTCGATCGCATCGGGCAGCGCCGCACCGCGCGGCCCGCAGCGCCGCGCCACTGCCAACACCGATCTGGTGCTCGCCGACGACGATGACGCGCCGCAGACCGGGTTGCCGTCGCGCGAGCGCCGCATGCTCGCCGCGATCAAGGCGTGGGCGGTGATCGAGTACTTCCACGGCACGCGGCGGCTCGATCACGACTGGGACCAGCAGCTGCGCGCCACGCTGCCCCGCGTCGAGGCGGCCGGCGACAGCACGCGCTACACGGCGGCGCTCGCCGAGATGCTGATCCCGCTCGGCGACGGGCATACCTATGTCCGCCCGCTGGCGGAGGTCGGCCATCAGGCGTCCACCGCGATCTACTGGCGGCGGATCGGCGGCACGATCGTCGCCGGCGGGCTGCGCGACGAGGCGGTTGCGCGTCACGCCGGGATCGCGCTCGGTGACGAGCTCGTCAGCGTCGACGGCGTCCCGGCCGAGGACGCCGCCGCGAAGCAGTTGCTCACGACCTCCGGCGGCACCGACGACGCCCGGCGGCACTGGGCGGTCGGGTTCATCGACCGGGGCAACCTCGGCACCACGGTCGACATCGAGGTGCGCAGCCCCGGTGGCAAGCCGCACAAGGTCACGATGACCCGCGACTACGACTACGACCACGACTTCTGGGCGCGCAGCGGCCCGCACTACCGGACGGTCCCCGGCAACATCGGCTATGTCGACCTCGGCCGGCTCACCAGC
>DASWRS010000489.1:0-19708 GCA_036403075.1 Kofleriaceae bacterium | reverse complement strand
CGGCGTGCTCGAGGTCAACCTGCCGCCGGTGGCGAGCTGCCGCGAGGCGACCGCGCTGTACCACACCGTGTTCGACGCCGGGCTGGCCTCCGGGCTCACCGCCGAGCGCTACCTGCTCGATGGCCGCGCCGCGGGCCCGGGTGGCGGCAACCACATCACGATCGGCGGGCCGAGCCCCGAGCAGTCGCCGTGGCTGCGGCGGCCGGCGCTGCTGGCGAGCCTTCTGACGTTCGTCCAGCACCACCCGTCGCTGTCGTACCTGTTCACCGGGCTGTTCGTCGGGCCGACCTCGCAGGCGCCGCGGGTCGACGAGGCGCGCCACGACGCGCTGTACGAGCTCGAGATCGCGCTGCCGCGGCTCTACGATCCGCTGCCGGCGTGGCAGGTCGACGCGCTGCTCCGCCATCTGCTGGTCGACGTCGCCGGCTCGACCCACCGCGCCGAGATCTCGATCGACAAGCTGTTCGATCCGCAGACCGCGTACGGCCGCCAGGGCTTGGTCGAGCTGCGCGCGTTCGAGATGCCGCCGCACCCGCGCATGGTCAGCGCCCAGGCGATCCTGGTCCGCGCGCTGCTGGCGTCGTTCTCGGCCGAGCCCTACCGCCACCCGCTGGTGCGCTGGGGCTCCGAGCTCCACGATCGGTTCCTCCTGCCCTACTTCCTGTGGCGCGACTTCGAGGACGTGCTCGCCCAGCTCGCCGCGCGCGGCGTGCCCCTGCCCGCCGACGGCTACCGGCCGTTCGTCGAGCTGCGCTGCCCGCTCGCCGGCGCGCTCGAGGTCGGCGACGCGCGGATCGAGGTCCGGACGGCGATCGAGCCGTGGCACGTGCTCGGCGAGGAGGCGACCGGGCACGGCACCGCGCGCTACGTCGACTCGTCGGTCGAGCGCCTCGAGCTGCGGGCGATCGGCCTCGATCCCGAGCGCTACGAGGTCGCGGTCAACCAGGCGATCGTGCCGCTGCGCGCGGTCTCGGGCCGCGACGTCCGGGTCGGCGGCGTCCGGTTCCGCGCGTGGTGCCCGCCGCACGCGCTGCACCCGCACCTGGGGATCCACCACCCGCTGCGGATCGACGTGATCGACACCTGGGGCCGGCGCGGCGTCGCCGGCGCCGCGTACCACGTCTGGCACCCCGAGGGCCGGGCGTTCGACGCGCCGCCGTTGACCCGGGTCGAGGCCGAGTCCCGCCGGCTCCGCCGGTTCAGCCACGAGGGTCCATCGCCGTGGCCGCTGCGCACCCGGCCCGCCGCTCCGCATCCGGATCAGCCGTACACGCTGGACCTGCGCCGGATCGATCCGGGCGCGGCGATGCCGGATGCCGAGGACGGGAGCGCGCCGTGACCCGGGCCCGCGGTGCCGGTGATGCCGGCGAGCTGCCCGGGGACGAGCTCGCCGCCTCGCTGGCGATGCACGACGAGCTGATCGCGCGCCGCGGCGTCGAGATCTGGATCGGCGCCGAGCCGACGTTCACCCGCGCCGACTCGCTCGAGCCGGCGTGGACCCGCGCGGCGGGCGGCGACGACAAGCTCGCGCGCGCCCACGCGCTGGCGTCCGCGCTCGGCGGCCGGCTGCCCGGCGCGGCGGTGTCGCGCGTGATCGGCCGGCAGTTCCCCGACGAAGACGAGCCGCGGTTCGCGTTCGGGGTGCGCTGGCGCGACGGCGGCGACGGCGCCCGCACGATCTGCGCGATCGACGCCGAGCCCGAGCCGCCGCCGACCGACACCGACGGCGATCGCTGGCTCACCGTCACGCCCGACCCCGGCGTGATCGAGGTCAACATGGCGCCGTGCGCGTCTTTGTGCGCGTTCTCCAACCAGGCGCGGCGGATCTGGCACGCGGCGCGCTCGGCGGGCCTGTCCGCGACCCGCCACCGCTTCAACGGCGATGTCGGCGACGCCGGCGGCGGCGGCCAGCTCTCGCTCGGCGGCCCGCGCCCCGAGCACAGCCCGTTCGTGCGCTACCCGCACGTCCTGCCGGCGCTGATCCGCTACGTCAACAACCACCCGTCGCTGTCGTACTGGTTCGCCAACGAGTGCGTCGGCTCGGCGTCGCAGGGGCCGCGGCCCGACGAGGGCACCCGCGAGCGCTGGGACGAGCTCGACGTCACGCTGGGCTGGCTCGAGCAGCTCGCCGATCGCGGCGCGCTGCCCCCCGATCAGCTGTGGAGCGCGCTCGGCTCGCTCCTGGTCGACGCCTCGGGCAACGCCCACCGCGCCGAGATCAACGTCGAGAAGCTGTGGAACCCGCACCTGCCGCGCCACGGCGCGCGTCACGGCCGGATGGGCATCGTCGAGCTCCGTGCGATCCGCATGCCCGAGCGGCCCGCGATGCTCGCCGCGCTCGCGGTGCTGTTCCGCTCGATCGTCGCGCGGCTGGTGGTCTCGCACTACCGCGAGCCGCTGATCGACTGGCACGACGAGCTCCACGATCGGTTCGCGCTGCCCGCGGCGCTGTCGCGCGACCTGCGCCTGGTGCTCGGGGATCTCGACGAGCACGGCCTCGGCGTCCCCGCCCAGCTGCGCAGCGAGCTCGCGGCGTGGCGGCCGCCGGGCATCACGTGCCGGCTCGGCGACGCCACGCTGACCCTGCGCCCGGCGCTCGAGTTCTGGCCGCTGGTCGGCGACGTCGCCTCGCAGGAGCGCGCCGGCGCGCGGATCGTCGACGCGTCGACCCAGCGCTGGGAGATCTCGCTCGAGGGCCCCGGCCCGGACCGGGTGTGCGTGTCGTGCGGCGGCGCCGGCGCGCTCGCGCCGCGCTGGGCCCAGCTCCACACCCTGGGCGACGACGTCCGCGCCGTCGGTGTGCGCCGGCGGATCTACCAGCCGATCGTCGGCTTCCACCCCGGGCTGGCCGCGAGCGATCCGCTGATCGTCGAGTGGACGTGGGCCGGCCGCGCCCAGCGCGTCGAGCTGTGGTCGTGGCGGCCCAACGGCGGCGCCTACGCCGGGCTGCCGCGCGACGAGGCCGAGGCGATCGAGCGCCGGCAGGAGCGGATCCAGGTCACGACCCGCGACGGCGAGGTCGCCGCGGCGTCGCGCTGGCGCGAGCACCGGCCGTTCACGATCGACCTGCGCGCCGGCTGATTCGCCCCGCCGCTCACTCCATGTCGATCGACCGGAACGCGCCGTGGTCGTCGAGCTGCGTGCCCCAGACCTTGTGCGACGCCTGGTGCTGGGACATGCCGAACGACAGGCTGCCACCGATGCCCGGATCGAAGCTGTCGATGTGCTCGAGCGCGTCGACCAGCTTCTCGGTGTCGAGGTCGCGGCCGGCGCGGCGCAGGCCCTCGACGAACAGCTGGCCGACGATGTAGCCCTCGAGCGACACGAAGTCGGCGTGCTGATCGGGGTGGTACTTCTTGAGCGCGTCGCGATAGCGCAGCACGCCGGTGGCGCCGGAGTCGTAGTGGGGAACGACCTGGGTGACGATCACGCCCTGGGCGTAGCTCGCGCCGAGCTCGCCGAGCTCCTCGGCCAGCGCGTTGCTGCCGACGAACGACACGTTGAGGAACATCGCGTCGATCTTCTTGTCGCGGATCTTCTGGATGAACCGGGCCGCGGCCTTGTAGGTCGCGACCAGGATGATCGCCTTGACCGGGTGCTTCGCGCGGTAGCCGTCGCGGCCGAGCTCGCCGACCCGCACCATCTGGTTGTGGTACTCGACGACCTTGGCGACGGCGTCCTCGACCTTGAGCGTGTTGCGCTCGTAGCCGACCCGCAGCACGTTGTCGTCGCGGCCGCGCTTGCGCAGCATCTTGGTCGCGCCGTCGAAGCCGGCGTCGCCGTAGCTGTCGTTCTGGGCGAACACGACGATGCCGCGGTCGGGGACCTTCTTGACGTCGAGCAGGTAATTGACCATCTTGGCGGTCTCTTCCTCGTAGCTCGCGCGGTAGTTGAAGACGTAGCGATCGGGCGGATCGCGGCGCAACAGCCCCGAGCCGGTGAACGCGCCGAACACCACGACCTTGTTCGCCAGCGCGTAGGGCAGCGCCTCCTTGGTCGTCGGCGTGCCGACGTTGCCGATGATCGCGAACACGTGGCGGTCGTCGATCAGCTCCTTGACGTTGGCCAGCGCGCGCCCGCCCTCGTAGCCGTCGTCGAGCGCCAGCAGCTTGAGCGTGCGCCCCGCGACCCCGCCGGTGTCGTTGACCACGGCGAACGCGGTCTCGAGCCCGAGCTTCATCCGGTTGCCGAGCTCGCGCGACGCGCCCGAGAACGCCGCGCTCATGCCGAGCGTGATCGCGTCGTCGGTGACGCCGCGCACGGCGACCCGGGGCGGCTCGGCCATCGGCGGGGGCTTGACCGCGGCGGCGGCGGCGGCGACCGCGGCCGGGACGGGCTCGGAGGGCGCGCCGGGCTTGCCGCCGCCGCGGGTCAGCGTGACCACGCCGAGGATCACGGCGGCCAGCGCGACGCCGCCGATGATCAGCGCCGAGCGCGCGCGTCGCTGCAGCGCCGGCCTGGGCAGGTCATCGCCGGTGTAGGCGATCTGCAGGCTCGAGCCGCCGTGGTCGGGCGAGCTGCCCGCCGCGGGCGGATCGAACATCGAGTTGCCCGACGGCGTCAGCCGCGGATCGCGCAGCGCCGGCAGCGTCGTCCCGAGCTGACTGCCCTTGAGCTGGGCGTCGATGATCTGGCGGGTCCGGGCGCGCTCCTCGCCGAACAGCTCGGCGACGGCGGCGCCGATGTCGCGCTCGCGGCTCGCCGTGGTGTGCTGGCTCAGGTAGAGCTCGAGATCGGCGCGCAGCGCCTCGGCGGTCGGGTGGCGATCCTCGGGCCGGAGCGCCATCGCCTTGCTGCAGATCTGCTGCAGCATCGGGTGGACGTCGGGCGGCAGCACCGGCAGGTCGCCGGTGCGCCGCAGGATCTCGGCCTCGGTCATCCCGGCCCAGATGTGCTTGCCGGCCAGGGTCTCCCACAGCATCACGCCGACCGAGTAGAGGTCGGCGCGGCGATCGATCACCGCACCGGCGACCTGCTCGGGTGCCATGTAGCGGGCCTTGCCCTTGAGCACGCCGACCCGGGTCTGATGGACCGAATCGAGCACCTTGGCGATCCCGAAATCGACGAGCTTGACCTGGCCATCATAGGTAATCAGGACATTGCTCGGCGTGACATCGCGGTGGACGAGCGAGATCGGCCGATCGTCATAATCCGCCAGCTCGTGGGCATAGTGCAGCCCGGACAGCACGCGCGAGATCATCTGGAGCTGCAGGGCGAGCGGAAACAGCCGGCTCGCGTTGCGCGCGCGGCGGATCCGCTCGAAGGTCTGGCCCTCGAGGTACTCCATCGCGATGTAGTAGCGCCCGTGGTCCTCGCCGACGTCGTAGGTCTGGACGACGTTGGGGTGATTGAGCCGGGCCGCGAGCCGCGCCTCGTCGAGGAACATCCGCCGGAACTCGTCGTCCTCGGCGAGATCGCGGCGCAGCAGCTTGATCACCACGAGCTTCTGGAAGCCGCCCAGACCGCCCTGCGTGACGGTCAGGTAGATCTCGGACATACCGCCACGCCCGATCTCGGCGAGGAAGCGATACTTGCCGAACGATTCGTGCGTTGCGTAGCTCTGGTCAGAGGACGTGGCCATGCGCGAGCCTCTCTCCTCGAAGTCACGACGTGGACCAGCCGATGTCCGTGGCTGGTACGGTCAATTCAGGTGATCCGCTGCACTGTAACTGATCCGGGGTGGCGAATGCGAATGTCATGTTGCGCGCTCACGCAAACTGCACTCCGCTGCATCGCCGCACTCGACGGCACTCGACACCCATGTACGTCGACTCACACCATGCAACGACATGCCGTGAGCGCCCATGTCACGCCCGGTCTGCGCCGGGAGCTGCCCCGCATCCGGGTCACCTGCCGGTCAGTCAGCGACGCTTGCCTGCCTGTGACCTCACGGGCTCGACAAGCGCGACTGCCAGCTCGGGGCGGTCGCTGGTTGCTGGTATCGACAAGTGCCAGGTCGAGTGGGCCTCCGATCACGGCGCGATCACGCGATCAGGCCGCGCCGGCCCGGGATCCGGATCCGCCAGGCTCCACGGCCGGCCCGCCGGTCGAGGATCTGGGTCAGCCGGGTCGGCCAGCGTGCGCGAAGCGCCGGATCGCCTGATCTTGGTCACGGCTTTCGTTAGGATGATCCGATGACGCAGAGCCAGTCCCAGTCCCAGGGACCGGTCACCGGGCTGTTCGACGGCTACCCCGCCCTCGCCGGCACCTACGACGAGATGTTCGACGCCGGCGGGGCCGCGCGGGCGCCGTTCGCGCGGATCGCGGGGCTGCTCGCCCGGCTGTCGGCCGACGAGCTCGCCCGGTCGCAGGCCCTCGCCGAGACCGCGCTGCTCCAGCAGGGCGTGACGTTCTCGGTCTACGGCGACACCCGGGGCACCGAGAAGATCTTCCCGTTCTGCCTCCTGCCGCGGCTGATCGCGGCCGACGACTTTCGCCGGATCGAGCGCGGCCTCGAGCAGCGGCTGCGCGCGCTCGGCATGTTCCTCGACGACATCTATGGCGACCAGCGGATCCTCGCCGCCGGCGTGGTGCCGCCGGAGATGGTGCTCGGCGCGGCCGGCTACCGGCCGACGCTGCGCGGGATCAAGCCGCCGGGCGGGGTCCGGATTCACATCGCCGGGGTCGACCTGATCCGCGATCCCGACGGCACGTGGCGCGTGCTCGAGGACAACCTGCGCACCCCGTCCGGCGTGTCGTACGTGATCGAGAACCGGCTGATCAGCAAGCGGATGTTCCCGCGCATGTTCGACGCCGCGCGCGTCCACCGGGTCGATCACTACCCGACGCGCCTGGCCGAGGCCCTGCGCTCGGTATCGCCGGGGTCGCCGGGGTCGCCGGGGTCCGGCGACGTCGCCGGCGGGGACGGTAACGCCGTGGTGCTGACCCCGGGGCCGTACAACTCGGCGTACTTCGAGCACAGCTTCCTGGCGCGCACGATGGGCCTCGAGCTGGTCCAGGCCCCGGACCTGTTCGTCGACGGCACGAAGGTCTACTGCCGGACCACGCGCGGCCCCCGGCGCGTCGACGTGATCTACCGCCGCACCGACGAGGCGTTCCTCGATCCCGAGGCGTTCCGGTCCGACAGCGTGCTCGGCGTGCAGGGGCTGATGCGGGCCTACGCCGCCGGCAACGTCGCGCTCGCCAACGCGCCCGGCAACGGCATCGCCGATGACAAGGCGGTCTACCCGTTCGTCCCCGACATGATCGAGTTCTATCTCTCGGAGGCGCCGCTGCTCGAACAGGTCCCGACCTACGTGTGCCTGTTCGACGACGATCGCCGCTACGTGCTCGAGCACCTCGATCAGATGGTCGTCAAGGCAGTCGACGAGGCCGGCGGCTACGGCATGCTGATGGGGCCGCAATCGACCGCCGCCGAGCGCGACGAGTTCCGCCGCCGGATCGAGGCCGAGCCGCGGCGCTACATCGCGCAGCACCGGATCGAGCTGTCGAGCTGCCCGACCTGGATCGCCGAGCGCGGCGCGGTCGAGCCCCGCCGGGTCGATCTGCGGCCGTACATCCTGACCTCGCGCGAGGGCCCGTGGGTCCTGCCGGGCGGGTTGACCCGGGTCGCGCTCGCGCGCGGCAGCTACGTGGTCAACTCGTCGCAGGGCGGCGGCAGCAAGGACACCTGGGTCATGAAGGACGCCTGACATGATCTCGCGCGTCGCCGATCACTGCTTCTGGTTCGGGCGCTACATCGAGCGCGCCGAGGCCACCGCGCGCATGCTCGCCGCCTCGGTGTCGCTCGCGCTCGACGCCGAGCTGCCGCCGTCGCAGGTCTGGCGCCCGGTGATCGTGGTCTCGGGCGAGGAGCCGCGGTTCGCCGACCGGATCGCCGCCGGCGACGACGAGCACGCAGCGTGGGGCGACGGCGAGGCGGTCCAGCGCTTCATCGTGTGGGATGACGAGAGCGCGGTGTCGCTCGCGCGGTCGATCCAGGGCATGCGGTGGAACGCGCGCTCGATCCGCGAGGTCCTGTCGCACGAGGCCTGGGAGGCGGTCAACGAGCTCCACCTGTGGATGTGCGGCGAGCTCGCGCAGGCGAGCTACGCCCAGCACCGCGACACGTTCTACCAGCACATCCGGCGCTCGACCCAGCTCACGCTCGGCCTCCTGCGCTCGACCATGCTGCACGACGAGCCGCTCGACTTCGTCTGGCTCGGCGTCCTGCTCGAGCGCGTCAACCAGACCGCGCGCATGCTCGACGTCCACCACCACGCGTTCACCCAGATGTCGCGCCGCCACGAGGTCGTCGAGACCGCGCTGTGGCTGTCGCTGCTCCGCGGCCTGTCGGGCAGCGAGGCGTACTTGAAGCGCGCCGCCGGCCGGGTCAGCTCCGAGGGCGTCGCGCGGTTCCTCGTGTCCGAGCCGGCGTTCCCGCGCTCGATCGCCTACTGCGTCCACTCGGCCTACAGCCGGCTGTGCGACATCCGGCCGCCCGACGCGCACGCCCTGCCCGGCGGCGTCGCGCTCGAGCGCCTCCGCGTGCTCGACACCTGGGTCGCCGCGCGCCGGACCGAGCCGCTCGCCGGCACCGGCGTCCACGACATGCTGACCCACGTCGTCGACGAGGTCCACGGCATCTGCGAGACCCTCGGCCGCGAGCTGCTCGGCGCCCCGGCGGCCGAGGCTACCTGATCACGCGATACCGCAGGTGGGTCACCCCGGGCGCCTCGATCACCCGGACCTGCTCGAGGCGCAGCCCGGCGGCCCCGAGGCCATCGAACAGCCGCTCACCGGCGCCGAGCAACACGGGCGCCAGCGACACGTTGGCCTCGTCGATCAGGCCCGCCGCGAGGTACTGCCGCGCGATGCTCGCGCCGCCGGCGATGACGATGTCCCGGTCCCCGGCCGCAGCCCGGGCCTGTGCGAGCGCCGAGGCGATGCCATCGGTGACGAACGTGAACATCGTGCCGCCCTGCATGGCGAGCGGCGCGCGCGGGTGGTGCGTGATCACGAACACCGGCGCGTGGTACGGCGGGTTGTCGCCCCACCAGCCGGTCCACGGCGGGTCGTCGCGCCATGGCCCGCGACCGCCGCCGAACATGTTGCGCCCCATGATCACCGCGCCGACGTTGGCGACCGACTCCTCGACCACCTGCGTGCTGGCGTTGGCCTCGCCACCCTCGAGGCCGTGCATCCGGCGAAACGCCGCGAGCGGGAACACCCAGTCGTGCACGTGCATGCCGCCGACCCCGAGCGGGTTCTCCAGGCTCTGGTCCGGTCCGGCGAGGTAGCCATCGAGGGATATCGAGAGGTTGAATCTCAGCTTGGACATGGGCTTGGTCTCCTTCCAGGCAGCGACGAACGAGCTTGGGCCGGATCGACACGTCTGCCGCATCCGATCTCGGATGATATGCTCCCGGCGTGAGCAGCGACGTCCTCCTCGAGCTCGCACGGCGTTACGTCTGGTGGCTACCGCCCACCGAGGCGCTCGCCCGGCCGCACCTCCTGCTGTGTCAGCTCATGCAGCTAGGAACCGCCGAGGACGTCGGTCTCGCGCGTGGCCTCGTCGGCGACGACGCGTTTCGGGACGCGTTGCGGTCGGCGCCGCCGGGAGTCCTCGACGCCAAATCCTGGAACTTCTGGCACCTCGTGCTGCTCGGCCAACCACCACCGCCCCCACCGTCGCGGCCACTGCCGCCATGACGTTTGCTCCCCGTCTCGATGCGCTACCGCCGCCGCAGCGCGCGCTGTGGCCGGAGCTCGCCGCGGTGCCGCGGCGCTACGTCCTCTACGGCGGCACTGCACTCGCGCTCCGCTTCGCGCATCGCCCCTCGGTCGACTTCGACTTCTTTGCGCATGATCACCTCGATCATCGCGAGCTCGAGACCGCCGTGCCCTTCGTGCGCGGGGCGATCGTGCTCGATGAAGGTCCCGACACTCGAACGATCCTGGTCACGCGAGCCGGCGGCGACATCAAGGTCTCGTTCTTCGGAGGAATTGCATTCGGTCGCGTTGGTGATCCCGAGGCGACCGACGACGGGGTCTTGCGGGCAGCGTCGCTGCTCGATCTCGCAGGCACCAAGATCAAGGCGCTGCTCCAGCGTGTCGAGGCGAAGGACTATCGAGATGTGGCCGCGCTGCTCGAGCACGGTATGAAGCTCGAAGACATCCTGGGGAGCGCGCGTGTGCTGTTCGGTCTGGCGTTCAATCCGCTGATCGCGCAAAAAACGCTCTGCTATTTCGAGGGCGGGGATCTCGAGTCGCTGACTACGGATGTGCGAGGCCGCTTGCTAGCCACGGCCGGGCACGACGTGACGCCCTCGACGTTGACCCTGCGTTCCCCGCGGCTTGATTGAACCGGCACTTCGTCACGTCTCGCGGGCTCGAGTCACCGCGAACGCTCAGCGCTTGCGGACCCGCCGCGCCGGCCGCGCACGGGGCGCAGCGCCGCACAGCTGGGCGACGGCAGCGTCGGCGATCTGCTCGAGTCGGCGGCGGCTCTCGCCGGCGCGGGCGCGGATCGCCAGGGTGTGGATCACGCCGGCCGCGAGCGAGCCGAGTAGCTCGGGATCGGCGTCGCGCGGCAGCTCGCCGGCCTCGCGGGCGGCGGCGAACCGGGCGGCGAACGCGCGGTCGAACGCCTGGTGGGCGGCGAGCAGCGCGGCCCGGACCTCGGGATCGTCGAGGGCGGCCGTGGTCGCGGTGCCGGCGAGGTAGCAGCCGCGCGGGTTGGCCTCGCCGGCCTGGTACAGGTCGAGCGCGCCGCGATAGATCGCGCGCAGCGACTCGGCGAGCGGCCGGTCGGCCGCGAGCGCCTGGCCCAGCGCCGCCGACGACGCCGCCCGGTAACGCTCGATCGTCTTCAAATAGAGCGCCTGCTTGTCGCCGAACGCGGCGTAGAGGCTCGGCCGGTTCATCGCCGCCGACGCGGTCAGGTCGTCGAGCGAGGTCCCGGCGTAGCCGGAGCGCCAGAACGCGGCCATCGCGGCGTCGAGCGCGCGCTCCGGATCGTAGGCGCGCGGCCGGCCGCGCCGGCGGGTCGCCTGTTTTTGTACTGTCCTGGACAAAATGCCTTGCACGATGGTAGCGCACTCGTATATATACCGAACGGTACAAAAATACGGAGGACCCCGTGGAGCTCTACTTCGCCCCGCTCGCCTGCTCACTCGCGACTCGCATGTCTCTGTACGAGGCCGGCATCGCCGCCACGTTCACCCGCGTCGACCTCAAGGCGCACCGCCTGCCCGACGGCCGCGACTACGCGGAGATCAACCCGCTCGGCCAGGTCCCGGTGTTGCGCACCGACGGCGGCGAGCTGCTGTTCCAGAACGCCGCGATCCTGCAGCACGTCGCGGAGACCGCGGCACCCGGGCTCGCGCCCGCGGACCGCGCCGGCCTCGCCCAGCTCGCCCAGTGGCTGAGCTTCATCAGCACCGAGCTCCACACCGGGATCTTCGCGCTGCACTTCGACAAGGCTTCGACCGAGCCGGTCAAGGCGTTCGCGCGCGACAAGGTCGCCTCGCGGTTCGGCTACCTCGAGCGCCACCTGACCGGCCGCGACTACCTGCTCGACCGGTTCACCGTCGCCGACGCGTACCTCGCGACGGTGCTCAACTGGACGCAGGTCACCGGCCCCAACCTGGCGGACTGGCCCGCGGTCCAGGCGTTCCACCGCCGCGTGCTCGCCCGCCCTGCCGTGGCCAGGGCGTTCGGCGAGGAGCTCGCGATGTACACCGAGGAGCAGCGCCAGGCCGCGAAGTAGCGCGGGCGCGGTTCGCGAGGCGCCGCCGTGTAGTAGATCCACGCGGGTGCATCCTGCGCTATCACTCGCGAGCCTTGCGCTCGCAACCCTGCCCCTCGCCGCCTGCCGTCCGCCACCCGCGCCACCCGCGCAGGGCCTCAGCGTGACGATCCCGACCGGCGCCTGGCAGCGCGACTGGATCCGCCGGCACGGCGGTGCGGCCGACGCTGCCGTCGAGGTCCGCTACGTCCAGACCGCGAGCGTGTTCGGCGATCTGCGGATCCCGCGCGACCGCCCCGGGCTATCCGCCGCCGGCTCTCTGGCCGAGCTCGACGCCGATCAGCTCGCCGCGCTCGCCCACCAGAACGGCTTTGCGGGCGTCACGACGATCGACGGCGCGAACGCGACCTGGCACCACGAGATCGACTTCCAGCCCGCGGGCGGCGGCGCCGACATCGGCCGCATCGAGCCGGCGGGCGACGGCCAGATGTACGAGCACGCACTCGACGATTCCTACGTCGAGCGCTGGTCTGCCATCGATCGCGGCGGCGGCGGCGGCGGCGGCTCATTCGCCGCGCGGGTCGAGCGGGCCGGCCGCGTCGACCAGCTGCTCGCGGTTGCCGGGGGCCACTTCGTCTACGCCCGGGCGCGCGCGGCGACCCTGCCGCCCGGCGACTCGCTGACCGAGCTGATCGCGAGGACGCACCCGGCGCGCGACACGATCCTCGCGTACCTCGATTGCGAGATCTCGTACGGCACCGCGCGCGGCTGGCAGATCGAACGCTCGACCTTGCCGTGGCAGCAGGGCAAGCGCCTCGCGTTCGCGGACCGGATCGCGATCGCCCCGGACGGCCGACCGGCGCCGCGTGGCCCCGCCGCCGGCGAGGCGTGGAGCTTTCCGGTGGTCGAGCTCGCGGCCGGCGAGCTCCACGCGCTGTTCGATTGACCAACTACCACATAACGACATGGTGAGTCGGACACCGTCACTCCACACGTCGACGCCGGCGGCCTGGAGGTGCAGCCGGTAGCGCGGGAGCCCGCGCTTTTCCGGCTGCGCGTCGCGCCGGTCAGCGACGGTTTCGAGCGCGACCGGCTTTCCCGGGACCGCCGCCGCTGTACAGTGCCGGCCTGATGCGGGCCTGGCTGTACCTGTGCGCGCTCCTGGCCGCGGCCCCTGCACGCGCCGACTGTCCGCGCGCCGCCAAGGCGGTCCCGATCGCGCACGGCCCGGTCACCGTCGACGGCGTGCTCGACGACGCGACCTGGGCCTCGGCGTGTTTCGTCGACGACTTCGAGCAGAAGACGCCGGCGTTCGGCGCGGCCCCGACGCACCGGGTCATCGCCGCGGTGGCGACCGACGGTGACACGCTGTACATCGCGGCGCGGATGTGGTCGGCCGGGGTCGGCGAGATCGACGACGCGCTGACCCAGCGCGACGACACCCAGGGCGCCGAGCGCTTCATCGTGTCGATCGATCCGTCGCACACCCGGCGGGTCGCCTACAGCTTCGCGGTCACCGCGGCCGGGGTCCGCGCGGACTGGATCCACACCGACGACACCGAGAGCGCGCGCGACGCGACGTGGAACCCGGTGTGGCGCGCCCAGGCCCGGATCCTCGCCGACGGCTGGACCGCGGAGCTCGCCATGCCGCTGTCGCAGCTCCGGCTGCCCGCGACGCCGCAGGCCAGCTGGGGCATCAACTTCAACTGGTACATCCCGCACAGCAACGAGGACGTGTTCTGGCGCGCCGTGCCGCCCGATCGCACCGCGTGGGCGAGCTGGTTCGGCGAGCTCACCGAGCTGCCGCGGATCGAGCGCGGCATGGGCCTCGAGCTCCTGCCCTACGCCGCGAGCCGGCTGACGTTCGACGAGTCACCGACCGGCGCGCTGTCGCACCGCACCGCGATCGGCGTCGACGCCGGGCTCGACGCCAAGTTCCGGCCGCTGCGCGGGCTGACCGTCGCGGCGACGATCAACCCGGACTTCGGCCAGGTCGACGTCGACCCGGCGGTCGTCAACCTCACCGCGTTCGAGATCCAGCTGACCGAGAAACGGCCGTTCTTCATCGAGAACGCGCCGCTGTTCGTCAACGCCGGCGGCGCGTACTTCTACAGCCGCCGGATCGGCGGGCTGCCGCGCACGCTGCCGACTGCCGACGAGATCGCGCTGCCGACCCAGGTGCGGATCCTTGGTGCCGTGGCCGCCGGCGGGTTCATCGCCGACCGCACGCAGATCGCGGTCCTCGGCGCGGTGACCAACGCGGCCGACGCCGACGCGATCATCGGCGTCGATCGGCGGCGGCTCGCGGTCGCGCCGCTGACCGGGTGGGCGGCCGCGCGGGTCGAGCGCCAGACCGGCAGCTCGGTGCTCGGCGCGACCGCCACCGCCGTGACCCGCGACCTGTCCGGATCGCCGCTGGCGCAGCTCTTGCCCCGGACCGCGCTGGTCGGCGGCGGCGATGCGCGGCTGCGCACCGCCGATGGCACCTACGACCTGCTGGTGTTCGGCGGCGCGAGCTCGGTGTTCGGCACGCCCGAGGCGATCTCGATGGTCGAGCAGAGCTCGACGCACTACTTCCAGCGGCCCGACGCGTCGCACCTCCACCTCGACACCACCGCGCGCTCGCTGGTCGGCTGGCACGCCGGCGCGACCGGCAGCAAGCGCGCCGGCGCGTGGCAGGGCAACGCGCTGGTCAACGTCGAGTCGCCGGGGTTCGAGCTCAACGACCTCGGCGTGCTGCAGTCGGCCGACGACATCGACGTCTCGACCGACCTCCGCCACAGCGTGACCCGGCCGGGCGAGCGCGTGTTCGCGTGGAACGCCGGCGGCGGCGCGAGCACGTCGTGGAACTTCGGCGGCATGCACAAGCCGATCGACCTGCGCGCCAGCGGCGACGTCACGTCGACCGCGTTCAACACGGCGTCGATCGCGCTCGACGTCACGACGCCGGGCGGCTCGGACGACGCCACCCGCGGCGGCCCGGTGATGGAGACCGACTGGATCGAGTCGGTCAAGCTCACCGCGTCGACGCCGCGCGGCCGGGCGCGGCAGCTCTCGGGTTCGCTCCTGGCGCAGCGCAGCGCGAGCCTCCCGCAGGGCGTCGTGGCCTCGCTGAGCGCGTCGGCACGCGTGACCCCGGCGCTGCGGATCGACCTCGCGCCATCGGTGACCTGGCTCGACAACCGCCGCCAGTACGTCGCGACCGTGACCGACGCGGGCGCCAAGCGCTACGTATTTGGCGAGCTCCACCGCAAGGAGGCCGCGCTCGAGCTCCGTGCGACCTGGTCGCTATCGCCCGACCTCGTCCTGACGCTCTACGCCCAGCCGTTCGTGTCGGTCGGGCGCTACAGCCGGCTCGGCGAGCTCGCCACGGCGGGCTCCGGCGACGTGCGCTGGTACGACGCCACGTCCCACGAGGCGACGATGCGCCGGATCGTAGATGGCTCGTCCGGGTTCACCATCGACGAGCCCGACTTCTCGATCGCATCGCTGCGATCGACCGCCGTCCTGCGCTGGGAGCTCAGGCCGGGCAGCACGCTGTTCGTCGTCTGGCAGCAGTCCCGCCAGGGCAGCGACGACGTGTCCCGCCCGCTCCACGCGCTGACGCCCGACGTGGTCACCCGTCCCGGGATCCACAGCCTGGCGCTCAAGCTGTCGTACTGGTTCGGCTGATCACCGGCGCGTCGGCCGGTTCGCGAACCGCGCGGCGGCGCTCACAACGGCGCGCGGCGGCCCTGCACGAAGTGCACGATCGCCACGACGACGGCGACGATCAGCAGGATGTGGATCGCGCCCGTGGCGACGTGGAATACGGTGAAGCCCAGCAGCCAGGCAATGGCGATAATAAGAGCGATGGCCAGCAGCATGTTCGTGTACCTCCGCTCCGGGATCTGTGCACGCGCGAGGCCAACATCGTGGCTGCGAAGAACTCGCGGCGCACGCGCGTCGTCCGGGGTATACGTGCGCGAGTGCCGACGGAGATCGGCCGTCAGGTCAAATCGCGTGCCGCGGCTGGTGACGACCTCGCCTCCGGCCTGCCGGCTCATATGCGGAGCACGCTGGCGCGCGCGCGATGGCCACGCCTGCGCCCGCGAACGCCGCGACTGAGGGCACGTCGTATCCGCGCGACTCCGTGCGAGCAGTCACACCCGCCGGGCGTAGCTTCCTCACCGAGGATGCAGCATCTTGCGGCACGGGAGGCGATCGCACGTCGATGTCCGCGGGATGTGAGCGTTCGACCACCCTCTCAAAATACGTACTGTCCGGTACACCGCGAAATAGATAAAACATAACAACTCACGGCGAAGCGGCACCAGCGCGAGATGGTCACTTCGCTCGACATCGAGGTGGAGATACCTACTTCGCGCGGCGTCAGCACGGGGTCATCACGACCTCATCGTGAGGCTTCGCCATGAGCACTCGATGGCTGTAGCCACGGCGATCGATGCTCCGCTATGTTGTGCGTGATGACGGCCGGGGGGAAAGAGGACCTCTTGACGACGCCGGCCGCGCCCCGGTCGCTCGCCGGCCCGACGCACACCAGCCAGCCACTCCCGAGGGTCGATCTCGGCGCCGCGGCCGACGACTCGCATCCGCCGCCGCTGCCGACGCAGTTCCGCGATCCGCAGCGCTATCACTTCCTCGGCGAGCACGGCCGCGGCGGCATCGGCCGCGTGTCGCGGGCTCACGACCGCGAGCTCGGCCGCGACGTCGCGATCAAGGAGCTGCTGTCGCGGACCAGCGCCAACGAGGTCCGGTTCCTGCGCGAGGTCCTGATCACCGCGCGGCTCGAGCATCCCGGCATCGTCCCGGTCCACGAGGCCGGCCGCTGGGGCGACGGCACCCCGTTCTACGCGATGAAGCTGGTCGCCGGGCGGCCGCTGCGCGACCTGATCGTGGAGCGCACCACCGTCGAGGATCGCCTCGGCCTCTTGCATCACGCGATCGCCGTGGCCGACGCGCTCGCCTACGCGCACGGCCGCAGCATCATCCACCGGGACCTCAAGCCGGCCAACGTCATCGTCGGCGACTTCGGCGAGACCATCGTGATCGACTGGGGCCTGGCCAAGGACCTCAAGAGCACCGAGGTCGCCGGCTCCGAGGTCGGCCCGTTCCGCACCGAGCCCGACGACGAGCTGTCGTCCGCGGGCAGCATCATGGGCACGCGGGCGTACATGGCGCCCGAGCAGGAGCGCGGCGAGCCGGTCGATCAGCGCGCCGACGTCTACGCGATCGGCATGATGCTGTGGGAGCTGTGCTCGCTGCGCAAGGCCCCGGCGCCGCACCTCCGGCACCGCACGCTGCGCAGCGCCGGGATCGACGCCGACCTGGTCACGATCATCAGCAAGGCACTCGAGCCCGACCCCGAGCGCCGCTACCGCGACGCCGGCGCGCTCGCCGCCGACCTCAAGGCGTTCAAGGCGGGCGCGCGGATCGCGGCCCGCGAGTACTCGCTGTTCGCGATGCTCGCCCACTGGACGCGCCGGCACCGCGCGCTCGCGATCTCGGTGGCCGGGGCGATCGCGATCGCGGTCACCGGCAGCCTGCTCTACGTCCGCAACATCGCGGCCGAGCGCGACCGCGCCGACGCCTCGGACGCGGCGTCGCGGCACGCCCGCGCCTCGGCCGAGGCCTCGCTCGACGAGCTCACGCTCAAGCACGCCGAGCTGCTGCTGACCAAGGACCCGACCGCCGCGGTCGACGCGCTGGCGAGCTACCACGGCACCGACCTCGATCGCGCCGATCGGCTCCGCGCCGAGGCCACCGGGCGCGGCGTCGCGTTCCTGCGCGCGCTGCCCCACACCGACAACGTGTACTGGACCCAGGGCACGCCGGACGGCACGATCCTGTCGCTCAGCATTGACGGGACGCTCACGCGGACCTCGCGCGATGGCAAGTCCATGGTGCTGAGCCGCAGCGTGGCCAGGGCCGGCGACTGGGCCTACTCGTCGTCGCGGCACCTGCTCGCGTACGTCTGCAGCCCCGGGCTCTGCCTGTTCGACGTGCTTCACGCCACGCCGATCCCCGTCGCGCCGCTGTTCCAGGGCGTTCACGTCACCGGCGCCGGGTTCTCCCAGGACGGCAGCCTGCTCGCGGTGACGCGTGCGGGCTCCGAGCTCGAGATCCTCGACATCACCGATCCGGCGAGGCCGGTGGTGCGGTTCGTCAAGCCGATCCCCGGCGGCCGCGGCGTGCAGTTCCTCGGCGACGACGTGGTCGCGGTCGGCGGCGAGGCCGGCATCCAGTTCGTCCGGACCACCGGGGACGGCGAGCTCGAGCGGTTCTCGCTCGCGGACATCGTCGCGTGGGATGCCTCCGCGAGCGAGCACGATCTCGCGCTCGCCACCAGCACGGGCCAGGCGGTCGCGCTCCAGAGCTTCCCGGTGAGGGTCACCGGGCGTGCCGAGCTGTGCCACGGGCCGGTCGTCAGCCTCCAGCTCATCCCCGGACGCCACAGCGCCGCGTACGCCTGCGGCGACGGCGCGGTCGGGATCTGGAACCTGCAGCAGGGCACGGTCACGCAGCGCGCCCAGCTCGAAGGCCACGCCGATCTGGTCACCGCGAGCCCGACCGGCGACTACGTCGTCGCGGCCGGCGGCAACGGCACCGTCATGGTGCTCGATCTGCAGACCGACCTCGTGGCGTCCTACCGCGGCCACGGCTACCGGCTGACCTCGATCACGCCGCCGATCCCGGGCTACCCGTTCGTGATCTCCGGCGACGTCCACGGCGCGATCCGGGCGTGGCCGCTGCCGTCGCGGCTGGCGCGGGTCGCCGCGACCTCGAGCTCGCGGTTCAACACCGCGATGTTCGACGACGACTCCACCACGGTGACCGCGACCACGTGGGCCCCGGCGCTCACCGTGTTCACGCCGAGCACCGGCGCGCGCACGGTCGAGCCCCACCTGCCCGAGAACATCTTCCTCGAGCGCTCGGGCAACGGCCGGAGCTTTGCCACGCGCGGCCTGCACGACAGCGTCGAGATCTGGTCGTCCGCGCCGATCGCCCGGATCCACGTCATCCCGACCGGCCATGGCTCGGTCTCGGACCTGCACTTCGTCGACGACACCGACGACTTCATCACGTCGGGCAACGACGGCCGGCTGGTCCGCTGGACGCCGCGGGGCGAACCGACCCTGATCGCGCGCACCGATCAACCGATCGACAAGTTCGCGTGGGTCCCCGCCGCGCGCTCGATCGTGTTCAGCACCGTCGACGGCGCGCTGTGGCGCACCGGCGCTGCCGGCGAGGCGATCGCGCTCCGCGACGGCGGCTCCCGGGTCAACCGGCTGGTCGGTGTCCCCGGCCGGCAGGCCGTCTACGCCGGCTACGAGAGCGGGACCGTGATCGCGATCGACACCCGATCGTGGCAGCAGACCTCGCTGCTCCATGGCGCCGGCGCGGTCCGCGAGATCGCCGCCACCCACGACGGCCAGGCGGTCGCCGTGGTGACCAACGACGACACGCTCCACGTCGGCACGCGCCAGCCGTCGAACCCCGAACAGCTGGCCTGGACCGAGTTCGCATCGCGCGCGCGTCACATCTCTCTGGCGCCGGACGGCCTGGTCCTGGCGTCTTACGCCGATGGTACGATCTGGTTGTACTCGCCCGCCCGGAAACACTGGCTGTGTCTGCCGACTGGCACGCTGGACCTGGGACGGACGGTGGTGACCGCCGATGGCAAGGCGGCAGTCGTTCTCGACTCGGGAGGTCGCCTCATCTGGGTCGACCTCGAAGCCGCCCGCAAGCAAATCGCACTGACCAGCTGATGTACCTCCCCGTAGCCAAGGATACCGACCATGAAGAAGATCACGAACAGGACCGTACAACTGCACAAGCTCGTTCTCCGTCGGGAGACCATCACTACATTGACCCTCACCGAGCTACGCGACGTCGCCGCGGCAGGAAACGGGGGCTCGTTCTGGCCCTGTCAGATCCTGTCGTTCGACAATCCGTGTGACCAGATCAAGGGTTGATCGGCGGCGCGCCGATCCCGGTGCGGTCCGGGCCGGGATCGGT
>DASWRS010000488.1:0-23810 GCA_036403075.1 Kofleriaceae bacterium | reverse complement strand
CCTGGGAGCGAGCACGTGGGCCCTGGCCCCCGCGCTCGCCGACGGCCGCCACCGACACGATCCGCCCACACCTGTCACACAGCGTTCGCTCCGCGAGCTCGCGCAGCCGATCGGTCTGCGCATCGGCACCGCGGTGGACATGAACGCGTTCGCCAGCGACCAGACCTACCGGGACACGATCGCCCGCGAGTTCTCATCGGTCACGGCCGAGAATGTCATGAAGTGGGAATCGCTCGAGCCGCAGCAGGGCGTCTTCAACTACGGGCTGGCCGACCAGCTCATCGCATTCGCGGGTGAGCACCGGATCGCCGTGCGCGGTCACGTCCTCGTCTGGCACAACCAGAACCCATCGTGGGTCAACGAGCAAGCCTTCACTCCCGACCAGCTGCGCGACATCCTGCGAGAACATGTCTTGGAAACCGCCCGCCACTTCAAGGGCAAGCTCTACCAGTGGGACGTCCTCAACGAAGCGCTCAACGAAGATGGGACGCTCCGCAATACCATCTGGCTGCGAAATCTCGGACCGGGCTACATCGCCGACGTGTTCCGCTGGGCGCGCATGGCCGATCGCAACGTCAAGCTGTTCTACAACGACTTCAACCTCGAATTCTTCGGGCCGAAGAGCGACGCGGCCTATGCCCTGGTCAAGCAGCTGCTCGCCCAGGGCGTCCCGATCGACGGCATCGGGTTCCAGGGCCATCTCGGCGCGCAGTTCGGCTTCGACACCCGCGTGCAGGAGAACATGCAACGATTCGCCGATCTCGGCCTCGATGTCTCGGTGACCGAGGCGGATGTGCGGATGCCGCTGCCGACCGACGTGTACAAGCTACAGGCGCAGGCCCAGGGCTACCATTCCCTTCTCGAGCCGTGCCTGCTGACGCGCGGTTGCGATTCGTTCACGGTGTGGGGCTACACCGACAAGTATTCCTGGGTCCCGGGGGTCTTCCATGGTGAGGGCGCAGCCAACCTGCTGGACGCGAACTTTCAGCCGAAGCCCGCCTTTGCCGCGGTCCAGCACGACCTGGCTCTCGGCGGGATGGCACATCGATAGGCCCTGTGCCTGGACCGGCCTTGAAACCTCATCGACGACACAGGGAGGCTGCCATGATGCGTTCTTCGGGACTCTCCATATTGCTGTTCGGAGTGAGCTGCATCGCACTCGCGAGCGCAGCCTGCGTGCGCGGGAGCGACGCGAGCGATGCGAGCGATACGAGCGACGCGGTGACGGCATCGAGCAACGACGAGTCGGTGCTCACCGCCTCGCCGTCCAGCGACGAGCCGGCGCTCACGGCAGCGGGCTCGGCGGGCCGCGAGCTTCGCTCCAGCCTCCCGACGCCGCCAGACGACCACATTCCCAGGCCACGTGGCCGCCCCGAAAACTTACGGGTGCTCGACTGGGCGGGCTTCCGCGGCGCCGTGTCTTACACATTCGACGACTCGCAGCCGTCACAGATCGAGCACTACGCGGAGCTCCAGGCCGCCGGCGTGCCGATGACGTTCTATCTGTCGAGCGGCTGGGCAGACACCTCTCCACTGTACGAGGCTACGTGGCGGCAGGCCGTCCGGGACGGCCACGAGATCGGTAACCACACCGTCCACCATTGCAATGCCGATCTGACCGGCTGCGCGGTTGGAACGCCGCTTGACAGCTCGCTCGCGGAGATCGACGTCAACGCGGCGTACATCACCGACCACACGCGCCAGCGCGCCGTTCCGACGATGGCGTCTCCGTTCGGAGATGCCAACTGGGACGCGTTCGCCAGGCAGCGCGTGCTCTTGCACAGGGACGTGTTCCAGGGGCTGGTCGCGCCCAACGACAACACCGATCCGTTCCATCTGCCGTGCTTCATGGCGGGCGCCCCCGAGTTCGGCGGGATCGACGACCAGCAATCGACCTTCGACGGCCTCATCGACACCACGCGCGCCGGCGACAAGTGGCTCATCTTCCTGTTCCACACGATCCTGCCGACCACGAATAACTGGTTCGGTCCGGTGGACATCGGCGCGATCACCGGCAGCATGCAGCACGCCAGGTCGTTCCGCGACGTCTGGGTCGATACCCTGCTCGAGATCGGCGCTTACTGGCGGGCTCAGAAGATGTTCTCGGAGCTCACGCCGATCACCCGGGGGCAGATCACGATCTGGACGTGGCGGCTGCCGGACCACTTTCCTCGGGGCAGGTTCCTGCGCGTCCGCGTCGATGGCGGCACGCTCCGCCAGCTCCGAGGTCCGCTGGTCTGGAATCGCCATGGCTACTACGAGGTGTCACTCGACGCGGGTGTGCTGATCCTGTCGCCGTGACCAGCACCCGCCCAGGAATATCGACCTGTCGCCCCGCGCCCGCTACCCGCGCACCAGCCGGCCGATCCACGCGCCGCCGTGCGAGGTGATCCGCAGCGCGCGCGAGTCGGGCGTGCGGGCGACCCAGCGGCGCTGCAGGAACTGATCGAGCAGCGCGGCGCCCAGGGCTCCCGCGAGGTGCGGGCGGCGCTCGGTCCAGTCCAGGCAGCGGCGCGACAGCGGCCGGCGCCCAGCGGCGAGCACCGCGACATCGATGTCGAGCGCCTCGCGGAACCATCGCGCGCCGGCGCCGGTCACCGCGTAGCGATCGTCGGCCTCGACTTGCAGGATCCGGGCGCGCTCGAACCGGTCGGCGAGGTCGATCGCGAGGACGCCCGCGAGGTGGTCGTAGCAGGTCCGCGCCGCGCGCAGCGCCCGGCGCTCCGGGGACGGCGAGCGGGTGGCCGGCGCCGCGGTCGAGAGCACGCCGAGGGCCTCGAGCGCGCGGGCGACCTCGCTGCTCGCCAGCCGGTAATGGCGATGCCGGCCGGCCTTGCGCACGTCGACCAGGCCGCCGTGCGCAAGCTTGGCGAGGTGCAGGCTCGTCGCCGGTGCGGACAGGTTCGCGACGCGCGCGAGCTCGCTGGCCGTGAGGGAGCGGCCGTCGAGCAGCGCGAGCAGCATCGCGGCGCGCGTGGGCTCGCCGATCAGCGCGGCGACATCCGCGAGGGGATAACGAGCGGTCATCGACATGGAGCGTAGCGTAGAGCGCGGCGGGCATGGTTCAGCGCGCGCAAAACCATCCCGCCCGCCGGGGTGGTATCGAGGCTGCATGTCCATCACGTGCTTCATCCGCTACCAGATCGACCCGTTCCAGCGCGAGGCGTTCGCCGCCTACGCCGCGGCGTGGGGCCGGATCATCCCGCGTTGCGGCGGTCACCTCGTCGGCTACTTCCTGCCCCACGAGGGCACGAACGACGTCGCGTGGGGGCTGATCGCGTTTCCAGACCTGGCGGCGTACGAGGCGTATCGCGCCCGGCTGCGCGCCGACGCCGCGGGTGCGGCGAACTTCGCGTTGGCCCAGGACCGCCGGTTCATCCTCCGCGAGGAGCGGACGTTCTGCGAGGCCGTCCACGGGACGCTCGACCTGCCGCCGTGCACGGAGGCGCGATGATCGCGGTGATCTTCGAGGTCTGGCCCGGCCCGGGCGAGCGCCAGACCTACCTCGATCTCGCCGCGTCGCTCGCCGACGAGCTGCGCGCGATCGATGGCTTCGTCTCGATCGAGCGATTCGCGAGCCTCACCGATCCGGACAAGCTGCTGTCACTGTCGCTGTGGCGCGATGAGGCGGCGGTGGTGGCGTGGCGCAACCAGGTCCACCACCGCGAGGCCCAGGCGCTTGGCCGTGACCGCGTATTTCGCGATTATCGATTGCGGGTCGCGGCAGTCGTGCGCGCGTACGGCAAGCACGATCGCGAGCAGGCGCCCGAGGATGCTGAATCGCGAGCAAGGTAGTCAGGCACATAGTGCGCTGCTGCCGGCTGCGACGAGCTCGCTCGCGCGCTCGCGTTCGGCGCCGTACGCGATCACGTAGCCATACACGAACGTGGAGGGCGCATCCGCCTTGCCTTCCAGGGTGAAGCGGAGCAGCGCATCGTCGTACTCACGAACGACCAGCGCGAGCACGTGCGTGTCCGTCATGACATCGACGACCCCCGTGACGACGTCGCCCTTGGGCGTCGTGAAGCGGAACGGGTCGCCGATCTTCGGCGGGGCCGAAAAGCCGAACTTGCCGAGGAGCGTCTTCCAGATCGACCCGCGCGGGGCATCGACCTTCGACATGAACGGGAGGTGCACCGCCGGCTGGTGCGCGTGCCGCGCGAAGTACTGGCGGAGGTTTTCGAGCATCAGCCTCCAGCCGCGGGCATGCGCCTCGAACTCGGCGTCCCAGTCGGCATTTGCACTGAAGCCGGAGTGGACGAGCCGGAGCGTGGCCTTGCCGCCGTCGCGCGCTTCCACCAGCCAATCGGCATAGAGCGGCGCCATGGTCTCGCCGTTCTTGCCAGAGGGATGACGGATCCGGTTCGGCGCGTCGAAGATCTCGATCTCGTGTTCGACGCTCATGCCCTCGCCCCACGAGATCCAGATGCGGCCGTTCTTGCCGCCTTCCGGTGCGGTGACGCGCGCCCCGGGCGCGAGCCATTTTGCAAGCTCGGTACCGTCGGCGACGGCACGGAACACGTCTTCGGGAGAGGCGTCGAGCTCGACGGTGAGCTCGAGGTCGCGGGTCGCGGGTGGGGTCATGGGGTTCTTCGGGGCGGTCATGATGATGTCTCGGCTTGGTCGGCGGGTTTATCGGGTTTCGGGTAGGCGAACGAGACGACGCGATGGGTGCGTCCGCGCGGAGCGGACGCGTCGTGGTACTTGGCGGTGAGCCGCGCGATCTCGTGCGCGAGCTCCTCGGCGAACGCGCCCCGCTCGGCGGCGCTGACGAACCGGATCTCGGTCTCGAGCGTGAGCGTGGCGAGCCGCTTGCCAGCCTCGTCGGCGGCGCGGCGCATGTTCGCGAGCTCGCTGATCGCGCGCGACGCGATCGCGACGACGTAGGCGGCGGAGAACCGATCCGTGGCCTCGAGCGCGCCCTGGGCGAGCGAGCCGAGCGCCTCGGCGGAGACCAGGTACGCCCGGGCGGTGACGCGAACGATGCGCTCGACGCAGTTGCCCGATCTCCGCTCCTCGACCAGCTCGACGAGGCCCTGCTTCTCGAGCTCCTTCAGGTGGTAGCCGACCTTCTGCCGCGCGACCGACAGCCGACGCGCGACCGCCGCCGCCGACTGCGGCTCGGCGAGCATCTCGAGGATGCGCGCGCGGAGCGGGCGGAGCAGGACCGCGGCGTCGGACATGCCTGATTTCTAGTCCGACCTAATAACTAGGTCAAGGAAAAAAACTTTGACGGCTGGCGGTGACCGCCGCCCAGCGTCCTTGTCGCGAAGAACGGATCGCGCGCTCGGAAGGCGGGCGGCGGCCCTTCGGCCGAGCGCGCCGAGACACAGGCGACCGATACCGGCGAGCTCCGAGAAGGTGTCGTATACCTGCAAGGTCGTCGTCCCGCGCGCCCTCCGGATCGCCGTGCCCGAGTCGCATCAACTTCATCACGACATTGCCCGCCTGACCGGTGCGCTCGCCGCTGCGGTCAAGGCCCTCGGCGGCGCACACACCTACGAGCTGTGCCAGCGGCTCGGCGTTGCAGCGCAGCAGCTACGTGCGGGCTCGCTCGCCGGCGGCCGCGCCGCGTTCGGCGCGCAGATCGGCGAGCTCGGTCCGGATGACCTCGAGGACCTCGCGCGCGCATTTGCGCTGCAATGCCACCTGATGAACATCGCCGAGGAGCGCGAGCGGATCCGCTCGCGCCGTGCGCGCGGCGAGCACCCCGCGGACGGCCTCGCCGCTGCCGTCGACCTGCTGATCGACCGCGGCGCCACGGAGACCGAGCTGCGCGCGCTGTTCGATCGCGCCCTGGTCATGCCGGTGCTGACCGCACACCCGACGGAGGCGCGCCGGCGTTCGGCGCTCGATCACCTGATGCGCATCGAGCAGCTACTCGATGACTTCGACGCGACCGGACGCTCGCGCGTCGCCGCGGCGCTCGAAGCCGATGTCCTGGCGTTTCACGCCACCGAGGACGTCCGTGTACGCCGGCCGACTCCGATCGACGAGGTCGAGAATTCGCTCGACGTATTCCGGCGCTCGCTGCTCGATGTCACGCCGCGGATCTACCGCACGATCGAGGATCGGCTGACCGCGCGGTTCGGGCAGCCGTGGCGGTTGCCGGCCTTCCTGCGCTGGGGTACGTGGGTCGGCGGCGACCGCGACGGCAACCCCAATGTGACCGCGGCGGTGACCCGCGCGACGTTCGCACGCCAGCGCGCGACCGTCCTGGCCCGCTACCTCGACGATGTGATCGTACTCGGTCGCAGTCTATCGATGTCCGAGCTGCGCGCGCGCCATCGCGACCCTGGCGCCGAGCGGCCGCTCGCCGAGCTCGACGCCTCGCTCGATCGCGACCGCGAGCGCATGCCAGAGGTCGCGGCGCGGGCGCGACCTCGCACCGTCCACGAACCCTGGCGCGAGAAGCTGTGGTACGTGCAGGCGCGGCTGCGCGCCACGCTCGAGCATCACGACAACGGCTACGTCACCGCCGCGGACTATCGAGACGAGCTCGCCGTCCTCGATCGCAGCCTGTGCGCTGCCGGGTTCGGACCGGTCGCCGCTCAGGACCTGCGCGATGCGATCCGCCGGGTCGAGGTGTTCGGGTTTCACCTGGCGTCGCTCGATGTGCGGCAGCACTCCGGGGTCCACGATCGCGTCGTCGCCGAGTTGCTCGCGCGGGGCGGGCGCGGCGGTTATCTGGAACGTGACGAGGCAGGCCGGCGCGCCTGGCTATGCGAGGTGCTCGCGGCGCCGCTCGCACCCGAGCGCGAGCGTGGTGCGCTGTCGTCCGACGCGCAGGAGGTGCTCGCAACCCTCGAGGTCGTCGGCCGCGCGCGCCGCGAGCTCGGCCCCGCCGCGTGCGAGCGCTACATCACCAGCTTCACGCGTGACGCCTCCGATCTGCTCGAGGTCGCATTTCTCGCACGCGCCGCCGGCCTCGCACCGGGGGAGCTGCGTCCCGTTCCGCTGCTCGAGCAACTCGAGGACCTCGAGCGCGCCGGCGAGATCGCGCGCGCGGCGCTCGCCCTGCCGGCGCTGCGGATCGAGCTCGGCGACGAGCTCGAGGTCATGATCGGCTACTCCGATTCCGGCAAGCAGGTCGGCCACGTCGCGGCGTCGGTCGCGCTGCGCCACGCCCAGCGCGCGCTCGTCGAGGTTGCCCGGGATGCCGGCGTGGTCTTGACCGTGTTCCACGGTCGCGGCGGCGCGCTCGGCCGCGGCGGTGGCACCGAGAGCGACGCGATCCGCTCGCAGCCCGCCGACGCCGTGCGCGGTCGTCTGCGCGTCACCGAGCAGGGCGAGACCGTCACCGCGCGCTACGCGCACCCCGAGATCGCCGAGCGCGATCTCGAGCTCACCCTCGCTGCCGTGCTCGCGGCGACGGTCGCCGAGCGCGAGCCCGATCCGGTCGACACCCAGCTCGCGATCCAGCGTGCGGCCGACGCCGCGCGCGCGCGTTACCTCGAGCTGACCGCCGACGAGGATCGCCTGGTGCGCTATACCGTCGCCGCGACGCCGATCGAGGACGTCGCCCGCCTCCCGATCGGCTCGCGCCCTGCCTCGCGCGGATCGGGCATTGCCCTCGAATCGCTGCGTGCGATTCCCTGGGTATTCTCGTGGACGCAGAGCCGGCACGGCATCCCCGGCTGGTTCGGCGTCGGCACCGCCTTCGAAGCCCTCGCCGCCGAGCTCGGCCCCGAGGGCGTGCGCAGCCTCGTCGAGCGTTCGCGGTTCCTCCGCGCGATCGTCACCAATTGCGAGCTGTCGCTCGTCCGCTCCGATCTCGATGTCGCAGGCCAATACGCCGCGCTCGCGGACCCCGACGCCCAGCGTGTCTACGCCCTGATCGCCGCCGAGCATGCTCGCACGCTCGCCGCTCTCCACGACACACTCGACCGAAAGGCGCTGCTCGCCCAGCGGCCGTACCTCGCCGCTTCGATCGAGCGGCGCAACGCCTATCTGGACATCCTCTCCCACGTCCAGATCGAAGCGCTGCGCCGGCGCCGCGCGGGCAACCTGCCTGGCGACCAGCTGAGCCGCATCATCAACACCACCATCGGTGGCATCGCCGCCGGGCTACAGACGGCGGGCTGAGCTTCTCACGTGAGAGTATCGCCCCGGTACCGGACTGGGAGCTGGCTGTGCCAGAGTGGGAGCGCTCTCATCGAGCAGACCTTGTCACCCTGCACCGGGCGCCGTCAAGGGTGTTCAGGTGAATTTCGCGTCTGCAGGGAGCGCCCGCTGCTCGGCCTCGGCGTCATCCCTGGCGAACGGTTCACCACCACGCCTCGGCCTGGAGACCGAACGAGCCACCGCTGGTGGCGTCGCCGTACACCTGAGACAGCCGCCTCCCGCTCGTGCCGCCGACGTACACGCCGAGCGGCGAGGTCTGGGCGGCGCTGTTCCAGAAGCCCTGCGTGTAGTACAGGCGGACCGTGGGCCGAGCGCCGGGGCCATCGCCGGCATTGATGGCGATGCAAGGGGTGACCTTGATCAGCTGCGGGTCGCCGCCCGACGCCGCCATCACGCGATCGATGCCCGCCTCGAGGAGGAAGCGGAACGGCCCGGAGATCTGGGTGTCGAGGCGCCCGCCGAGCGATAGCCAGTTGTTCGTCGCGAAGCTGCCAGCCTCGTTCGGACGGTCCCGCGAGGAGCGGAACTCGCCGATGACGTCGACCCCCGTGTGCCCGTTGTTGAACTGCATCTGCTGCTGCACCACGGCGCGCCAGAGGAAATGGTTCTTCGTGTACTCGAACTTGGCGCCGACGAGGTTCGAGCCGCCGAGGACCTTGCCGAGCAGGTGATAGACACCGAGCCTGACCAGGCTATCGGGCTTCGGGATGGTGACGCCGGCATCGGCCTGGTCCGCACTGGTCGAGCTGCCCTGGAATCCCGCCCAGAGCTGCAGATCGCCTTCAGGAGCCGTCTTGATGCCGGTGTACCGCACGTTGATCTTGAACGGCGCGAAGTTGGCCGTCGAGATCCCGGGGCCCCCCATGGTGGGATTGGGGACCTGGTCCGCTTCGCTGTTCGGGTTCATGAGGAAGGCGACGGACAGCTTGCCCGGGCCCACCTGCATATCCTCGATGCCGGCGCCGTCGCTGTCATGGATCTCGAGGAACTGGTCGTTGATGTCGAGGTGCAGACGGTCGTAGTAGCGACGCCCGGCCCAGACCCTGCCGTGCAGTAGCTGCGGGATGTTCTCGCCGAAGAAGTAGATCTGCCGGAACACGGCCGGGACGTCGTTGAACCAGGTCCGGTCGGCGCCATTCGGATCCTCCCACGTGCGGTAGAGGCCGGGCATCACCACGACGCCCCAGTTCGAGCCGTCATCGCGCTGGACGAGCCGGCCGGTGAACTGCGGCTCGATGACGTAGTCGCACTCGTTTCCGAGGCGCCACTTCGCATCCGCACCGTTGAGGACGAAGCAGACCTGCTTGCCTCCCCGGATCGCCAGGCCAACGGCGGCGCGTGCGTAGCCCGCGAACTCGAGGGCCGGACCCTTGGGTCGCATCTTTCCGATCTGCTCCTCGACCATCTTGCGCAGTTGCTCGTCGGAGCCCAGCGCCGGCTGATTCGCGCCCGGGGTGGCGGGTCCCGCCGAGCCAGGCACCTCGGGGACCGGTGGTGGCGACGGCTCTGCCTGGGCCACCCGCTCGGGAGCGGCCTTGTCGTCGGTGTTGCCGGGAGTGTTCTCGTCGGGATTCGCCTGGGCGGAGGCACTCGAGGCCTGTGCAACGAGTGCCGCGACCACAAGACAGCCTTTAAGTCTATCGAATCGCATGTTTGGCCCTTCTGTTCGAGGAATGGAGGTATGGATTCCCGCGCGATTCTGCCTCGATTATGTCGCGGCCGGCAAGCCGATTGCGGTTGTTACGCTGACATCCATCCCGCGCCTTCATTATTCTAGGGGCCTGTCGTCGGGTCGGACTGCGCACGTGTTCCGTGTCCAGGGACTCGGACCTCGGCGCAGGGGCAATCGCGATTACAGGATCGCGGGAGACCGACGGCCGCGTCTCGGCGCGTGACCGCCGATCGTGCGTCACCAGCCGCTGCACGATCATCAACGGCACGCCGGCGCCGAACGGCCACTCGCAAAGGACCACGTCGTACCGCAGGACGCCGGACAAGAACAGAGCTTCGGCGACGATCATGGTAGAAATCCGCGGTGGTCACAGCCGTGGATCTGACCGCCGCGATGGCGATGTGTCATGCGCGCAGCTGGCCGGATACACGGATTTCTGTCATGTGCTTGATCGCCGCGGAGGAGCTACAGCCGGCGCGACCGAGTGCTCGGACCCCGATCTGCCCATAGCTTGTCGTGGATCCTGGTAGGGATCGGGTGTACACGAGAGCCGCCATGGCGCGTTGCCGACACCCGATCTGTCGGCTCCTCGGCATGAGTGCAGCCTTGGCCACCGGACCGTCGCGCGGATGCCGGACGGGACCTCGCAGGGCGACGCCGTTCGAGCCCGAGCTCCCCTGTACATCCAGTCCGCGATGAGCTTGGCGACCGTATCGTGCTGAAATGATCCGGTCAGGGTCCGCGAATGCGCGAGTCGATCGAATCGCGCTCGAAATGGATCGCCGAGGATCGACAGCGACGGCCGGGCGTGATCTATCGTCGAGCTACACGGACACGGGCACGGGCGCGTCGGCGGCGATCAGCGCCTCGCGCTTGAGCGCCTCCCAGAACGCGGCCGGGACGATCTCGGTCATCGACCTTGCGTTCGCGCGGATCTGCTCCGGGCTGCGGCCGCCGGGGATCACCGCCGCGACGACGTTCGGCGCGGCCGCGAACTGCAGCGCAGCCGTGCGGAGGTCCACGCCGTGCTCGCTGGCGAGCGCGGCCATGCGCGCGCGCTGCCTCGCCTTGTCGTCGGGAATGCTGGAGCCGTAGTCATAGCGATCCTTGCCGGACAGAAAGCCCGCCTCGAACGGCGCGCCGACGACGATCGACACGCCATGCTGCTCGAGCTGCGGAAATAGCTCGTGCAGCGCGCGCTCGTGGTTCGAGAGCGAGTACTGGGTCGCGAGCAGGCAGATATCGGGATCGGCGACGCGCAGGACTTCCTGGATTGGCTCGATGCGGTTCACGCCGAGGCCCCACGCCGCGATCACGCCTTCCTCGCGGAGCTTGGTCAGCGCTGGGAACGCGCCGCTCGCCGCGATCGCGAACTGCTGTTTCCAGCCGCCGAGCTCGTCGTCATTGTCCGGCGACAGGTCGTGAACGAAGACGATGTCGATGCGCTCGATGCCGAGCCGTTGCAGGCTGTCCTCGAGAGCGCGCTTCACGCCATCGGCGGTGTAGTCGTAGCGGTAGACGAAGGGAGATGGATCCTTCCACAGCGGGTGCGGCCGCGGTGCGCCTGCGGTGAAGATCCGGCCGACCTTCGTCGAGAGCGTGTACTCGCTGCGCTTCTGCGTGTGCAGGAAGTGGCCGTATCGGCGCTCGGACAGGCCGAAGCCATAGAACGGCGACGTATCGTAGTAGCGGATGCCGGCATCCCACGCGGCGTGGAGCGCGTCGTGAGCCTGTGCTTCGGTCAGCGGCGCGAAGCCGTTGCCGAGCGCGACACCGCCGAGGCCGAACCGAACAGGAGGGCGCCAGTGCGTCATGTAACCACGGTGGTCCGCCGCGATCACTCCCGCAACCGGGGCGAACGCATATCTGCCGGAGTGTCGCTGCGCCGTGGCACCGGCGCACGATTGGCGAGCTGCCCGTGGCGACTCCACCGCGTCACTTCGGCAGCACGGCGCCGGGGAGCGCGGGCCCGCCGTGGGCCGCGAACCATCCGAGCGTGGCCTGCTGCCACTGGAGGATGCCCTTGGGATCGCCCGGGCCATGACCGGCCTCGGCATCGACCAGCAGTCGGGCCTCGGTTCCGTTCTCCGCGACCACCTTGTAGAACTCGATCGCCTGGACGTACGGCGCGCGCGTGTCGAGCAGGCCGATGATCACGAGCAGCGGCGTGTGCGCCGCTCCGGCGTACGTGATCGGCGACTCGCGCGACAGCAGCGCCGGATCGAGCGTCGGCCGGGCGCCGTAGAACCGGCGCGTGATGTTGGGGCTCTCGGACAGGGTGTAGTCGAGCAGCAGATTGGTCAGCGGCACCGACGCGACGGCGGCCTTGAACCGGTGGTCGTGCGTGATGATCCAGCTGGTGAGATAGCCGCCGTACGACCCGCCTTCGAGGAACAGGCGATCCTTGTCGCCGACGCCGCTGGCCAGCACCGCGGCGACCCCGGCGAGGTCGTCGGCCATCGGCCCGTCGCCGGTGTTGCCGACGATCGCCTTGTAGGACCAGTCGCCGTAGCCGTCGCTGCCGCGCGGATCGGGGCGGAAGTACGCCACGCCGTTGGTCGCCAGGTACTGCGCGAAGCCGGAGAACGACGCGTCGTCCGCGCACTGCGGCCCGCCGTGCGGCTCGACGATCAGCGCCGCGGTGCGCGGATCGCCGGTGGTGGGAACCGTGAGCTGGCCGTGGAGCGTGCGGCCGTCGGGGGCGCGCCACTCGAGGTAGCGCGTCGGCGCGATCCCGAGGCCAGCCGGCGCGCCGAGATGGGTCACCTGGCGCGGCGCCTGGCCCGGATCGAGGACGTAGAGCTCGGTGGGCGCGGTGGGCGTGGTCCACGCATAGGCGATGCGACCACCCGGCGCCGCCGAGAACGCGGCGACGCTGCCGTCCTGCGAGGTCAGCGCCCGCGGCGCGCCGCCGCCCGGGTCGATGCGGTACAGGCGCAGCGACACGCCGTCGAGCAAGCTCACGAGCACCGAGTCCTTCTGCCACGCGGCGCTGCCGGTGGCGCACGACCACAGGTCGCGATCGAGGGCCGCGGTGACGTCACGGCCGCCGACGTAGAGGTCCTCGCGCGACGGCAGCGCGCCGTCCCAGGTGTGCGTGTATGCGATGGCGTCGCCCTCGGGGGCGAACATCGGTGGCACCGATAGTGGGTAGGCGAAGAACGGGTGACCGACGAGATCCTCGACCGCGCCGTCGCGCAGCCGGATCGCGACGTACTCGGCATGCTCGAAGTCGCCGTAGAGCGGGCTCGGCTGGCGGACCACGGCGATCCGGGCGCCATCCGCCGACCACGACGGATCGTGATCGGTGGCCGGCCCGCCGTACGACCAGCTGTCGTGGGTCAGCAGGACCTCGGTTCGCCGCGCCACGTCGATCACGTAGACGTCGCGCTTGCTCGGACGCGTGTCGCGATAGTCGCTCTCGAGCGTCATCCAGCGGAACCGCGGCCGGTCCGCGGCGGTGGGAGCCGCGGCCGCCTCGATCGCGGCGATCCGCTTGCCGTCCGGCGACCAGCGGAACGCCACGACCGACCGCGGGCTCGCGGTCAGCGTCTGCTGCGCTCCGCCGCGAGCGTCGGTGAGCACGATCGCCACCGCGCCGGTCCGCGCGCGCTGGAGCCAGGCGATCGCGGTCCCGCCGGGCGACCAGCGCGGGTTCTGCAGCCGCTCGGGCAGCGCGGTCATCTTGCCGCTGATCAGGTCGACGCGCTGGTACGCCCTCGCGAACGCGTTCCGCGCGACGTCGGCGCGGGTGACCGCGATCAGCGCGACGCTGCCGTCGGGCGCGATCTGGACATCGTCGATGGCCTCGACCTGCAGCGCATCGGGGAGCGTCCACGGGCGGCCCTGCGCGACCGCGGTTCGACCAGGGATCGCGAGGGCGGCGACGAGCCCGAGACCGGCGACGAGAGACCGAGTGATCATGACGGCATCCTCCGTCGCTCGAGCATAGCCCGTGGCCGCGTCGCCGGGATCGGCCGCCGACGAGCGCTTCCCGACGCAACAGCTCGTGCGGCGCCTACGGAGTCGTGCGGCCTGAACCTTCCTGTCACCGAGAACGGTGCCGCCTGAGCATCGCTGACAGCGAATAACACCCGGCCGGGATATCCATTGTCTGTTCGCTGTTTCGTTAACGAATCACCCTCGTGACGAGATTTGTCGGCAGACGCGCGACGCGGCCGTGATAGCGTGTCTCGGCGGAGGAGCCGATGAGCAACGATCTCGCGAATCGACACCAGACAGCGGCACCGGGCAGCGGAGCCGGCCGTGGAAACGAGTGGGCCAGCGCGCCCGGAAAGCGGTCGCTCGTCGAGCAGGCCCACCTTCCCGCGGTCCAGAGGCACGGTGGCGGCGAGCCGCCGCAGGAAGCGGTCCATGCTGCGGCCGCGCGGGGCGTGGCGACGCCCGCATCCTCGCTGCCGTTCAGCGATACGATCCGGCGCGCGTTCGGACGCCACGATGTCTCGTCGGTGCAGGCCCACACGGGGGCGGAGGCCGCGGAGACCACGCGAACCATGGGCGCCGACGCCTACGCGGCCGGCGACCACGTCGTGCTCGGCAAGGCCGACCTGCACACGGTCGCGCACGAGGCCGCGCACGTCGTGCAGCAACGCAGCGGCGTCCAGCTCAAGGGCGGAGTCGGCCAGGCTGGCGACGTATACGAGCAGCATGCCGACGCGGTGGCCGACAAGGTCGTCGCGGGCCAATCGGCCGAGGCGCTGCTGTCGGAGATGGCGGGCCCGGGCGGCACCACCGGCGCCGTCCAGCAGCAGGCCGTGCAGCGCACGGCGGAGACGACCCCACAATCCGACGACGGCGCGCAACAGGAGCAGAGCGAGCACGGCGAGCACGAGTCCGGCGATGGCCAGCATGACGAGGCGTCGCGCGACCTGCAGGGCGCCGAGCCAGCCGCCAGCGGGACAGAGACAGCCACCGCGGCAGCGCAAGGCAACGCGGCGCCGGCGGCCGCGGTCCCCGTGCAGCGGAAGGCTGCCTCCAGTTCGCGTGGCCGGGCGCTGGGCGCCGTCCTCCTCAAGCGCGCGACCGGCGGCAAGCGCGCCGGCGGATACCGCGCGGCACCGTCGCTCGCGGCCGTCCGAGCCGGCACCGCATCGATCCAGCGAGGCATGTCCGGCTCGTCGGTGCGCTTCGTGCAGCAGCATGTGCACGCAGACGCGGACGGCCTGTTCGGGCCGCAGACCCTGGCTGCGGTCAAGGCGTTCCAGCGCGCGCACCACCTCGAGGTGGACGGCGTCGTCGGGAGTCACACCATGGCCGCGATCGATCACGGCGGCGGGACCCACGCGGCCGGCGATGGAACCCACGCGGCCGGCGGTGGCGCACCCCACGACAACGGCAGTCACCCGAGCGGTGGAGAGGCACAGATCCGCGAGCAGGTGATCACCAAGGCGAGGAGCCACATGGGCGCGCGATATTCCTGGGCGGCCGATGGGCCGAGCATGTTCGACTGCTCGGGCTTTGCCTGGTACGTGCTGCACACCGACATGCACCTCACCAGCGCGGGCCGCACCACCGCCGCGGGGCTGTCACACGCGCCGTACACCACGAGCACCAGCTCGCCCGAGAAGGGTGATCTGGTGTTCTACTCGTCGGGCGGCATCAGCCACGTCACGATCGCGCTCGGTCAAGGCTCGGAGGTCATCGGCGCGTCGGGCGGTGGCTCGCACACGCACGGCCAGGACCCGAATGCCCGGGTCAAGGTCACCAACTGGAACAATGACCGCCGGCACAAGTCGTTCGGCTCGATCCGGGGACTCATCAATCGCCGGAGCGGCAGGTAGCGCTGGCTGCCGACATCGACTTCGCCGATCTCGCGCAGCGCTACGAGATGACCGGTCGCTGCATCAAGAACGCAGTCGTGCGCGCGGCCTATCTCGCGGCGGGAGAGCAGCGATCCGGACTCGACCACGGGATCCTGTGGATTCCCTCGGCCTACTTCGCCTTCCGGCCCGGGAAATACATCGTCGAGCGCTTCTGGCCCTTGGCGCTGACCATCTTCTCGGCGATCAGCTTGCGGATCGGCAGCGCGAGGTCCTTGGTCGTCGTGCCCAGCTCCTTGTTGATCTGCTCGATGCGCAGACCGGGGTTGGCCTTGACGAAGTTCGCGAACTTCTCCGACAGCGCCTCGAGGTCGGCCGCGGTGCGCTTCGCGCCGCGACCACCGCGCGGGCGGCCGACATGCGGCACGCCGGCGATCGCCGGGGCCGCGGCGCGGGCGCCGCCTCCGCGCCCCGCTCGGCCGCCAAACGCCGACTCGAGCGTGTCCATCGCGGCGCGACGGGCGAGCTCGGTGATCTGTACGACGAACCCCTGGACTGCATGGTTCATTTCATTCTGGAAGTCGTTCATTTCTATCCTCGTTGCGATGACCACAGCAGATCAGGTGATGGCTAACTTGTCAAGCGAAACGTTCCTCAATTCGCCTAATCTGTATCGACACAGACCGATAACACGTCCTGCGTCGCGAGTAGCATTGGCCAGGCGATGGTCACGAGCGTGGGCGGCGGCGCTCGGGGCCGGCCTCACCGCCGGCGTGGACAACACGTGCTCGATGCCTTTCGCAACGAATCACCAGTACGAAACTGGGTTTTCCGCCTCGTCCGTTGTGGTGGTTGCATTCCACTTCGCCGCAGATGGTGCTCCGGCGCAGACGGCGCGCATCCTCGCAGCGCGCAGGCGGGTCGTCGCAAGGGCGTCGATGTGTGCGGGGCATCGCGCCCAGCCAAGGCTGCCGCAGATCGCCGCACGTGCGCGGCGGGGTGGGCCGATCGCGACATGCTAGATCGCTGGCCAGGCGCGGTGCACGATCTGCGATCCGCTGTGTGACCGGGAACGATCGCTCGACGTCACTCGTTCATGCGCGGGAAATATCCTGATCGAGAACAACGATTTCGTCCTACTCAACGATCCCGCGTGCCGCGGTCACGCCGCGCCGAGCAGCTGGTCGATCAGGCTGAGGTAGAAGCCTTCGACATAGCCGGCGAACAGCGGCTTGTAGTGGAAGCCGAGGCCGGGGTCGGTGAAGAAGAAGTCCAGGTCGTCGCTGGCCAGGACCGCGGTCTCGGCGAGCGCGAGCGAGAGCGTGGTCGGCAGGCCCTGGGACTCGAGGCGGGGCAGCTTTCCGGACAGGAAGCGGCGGACGGCATCGAGGTGGTCGTCGCGGCGCTTGCCGAACATCATCTGTGAGTCCTCGGCGAGCGCGGGCTCGTAGCGCGCGCGCGCGTCGCGGTAGTGGCCGGCGCCGCCGCGCAGCGACAGCTGGAGGATGTCCTCGAGGTCGCGGACGAAGCCGTCGAGCTCGCGGTGATAGATGAAGTGGTCGTTGAACGGGATGCTGACCTGCTCCTCGCTGCCGAGGTGGAGCGCGGCCGGGCGGACCTGGGTGCAGACGTGCTGGAGCGCGCGCGCGATCGTGTCGTCGCTCAGCGCGAGGCCCGACGGCAGCACCGCCTTGCCGCGCCACGCCTTGCGGTTGCCAAAGCCGATCACGGCGGGCGCGCGGCGCCGATGATTGCCCATCGCGACGAGGCCCGCGCCGAACAGCGAGACCTCGGGCTCGGGCCGGTAGTCGAAGTCTCCGGCGCCGCGCAGGACCGGGCGGACCAGCACGGTGCGATCCGCGCCCTGCTCCGCCGCCTGCTCCGCGGCGACGATCGCGGCGACGGCGTCGAGTTCGCCGGCGCCGAGATCGTGGGTGCCGAGCTGCTCGATCGGCCAGTCGCCGCGCGTGATCTCGACCTGGAGGCGCTCGACATCGGCGGCGAAGAAGCCGACGAGCGCGCGGACGAGGTCCATCCCGCTCGACGGGCCGAGCTCGACATCGGCTTCGATCGTCCAGGTCATGGCCTACTCTACTTCGAGATCTCGCCGAGGTTCGCGCCCTTGATGTAGACGTTCTTGCCGCCGATCTCGACGACCTCGAACACCGGCGGCTCGCTGCCGCTGACCAGGCGCGACAGCTTCCCGGTGGCGTCGACGCGGAAGTTCGGCGGCAGCTTGCTGCCGGTGTTGACGAGGACCTCGAAGTGGTCGATCTGCGCCATGTTGGTCTGTCGCGCGATGTTCTCGAACTTCGCGAGTGCGGAGTTGCCCTTGCCGTCGAGGTGGATCTCCTTCTGGTTCTTCACCTCGATCGGGATCTTGAGACCCTGATTATCGGTCTTCAGGAGATCGGTCATCTTCTCGCCGGGCTTGTTGGGATCGATGCCGAGGACCTTCTTGATCTCGCGCTCTCCGGCGACCACGCCCGCGGTGCTACGCTGGTGCTCGACGGCCCAGATCGCCGCAGCCTCGCTGTCGGAGTCGATGTTGTACTTCTTGCGGATCGCCTTGATGTCGGCCGAGCTGGGCTCGCCGAGGCGATTGGACGGGTGCCCCGGGATGGTCTGGCCATCATCGTCGCCGCCCTTGCCCTTGCCGCCGTGGCCGTCGTCCTTGCCGCCGCCGCCGCCGTTGTCCTTGCCGCCGCCGCCGCCGTCGTTCTTGCCGCCGCCGCCGTGGCCGTGGCCGTCATCGTTGCCGCCGCCGTGGCCGTGGCCGTCGTCGTTGCCGCCGTGGCCGTGACCGTGGTCTCGCGCGGCCCTGTCCGCGGCGTCCTTCTCGGCCTTGTCCCGCGCCGCCTTGTCGGCCGCCTCGCGCGCCGCCCGGTCGGCAGCCTCGCGCGCGGCCCGGTCCGCGGCCTCCCTCTCGGCCTTCTCCCGCGCCGCCCTCGCGGCGGCGTCCTCGCCGCCCTTGCCGAACCGCTTGAGCCAGTCGAGGATCGCGCCGGGACCCTTCTTGATCAGCGCGAGCAGCTCCTTCTTGTCGAGCTTGCGGAGCGCGTTGAGCGCATCGGGCGCGAGGCTCTTGAGCAGCTTGCCCGTGTCCTTGAGGATCTTGCCGCCCTCGGCGACATCGCCCAGGCCGGGGATCGCGAACAGCAGGCCGAGCGCGGCGTTGAGGAAGTCGCCCTCGGCGAGGTAGAGCAGCGAGTTGATGACGTCGGCGATCGCGCCGTAGCCGGGGATCAGCCCGAGGATGTCGAGCACGCTGTGCAGCACGCCGCGCACGTTCTCGGGCAGCGAGTTCCACGCCTTCATGATCAGCGGGAACTGGCTGAGCGGATAGACCCCGAGGCACAGCAACCACTGCATCCACTCGGGCAGCGCGTTGAACCACGCCATCAGCTCGGTGAGCAGTTGCCCGAGGTAGGCGCCGATCGTGCCGGCCCACTCCTTGAAGACCTCCCAGCACTTCACCAGCCCGGGGAACGTGGACTTGAACCAGTCCTGGAAGCTCGCCCACTGCTGCTTGAGCCAGTTCCACGACGGCTGGATGACGTGCTCGTTGAGCCAGCTGCCGAGCTCGCTCAGCTTCTGCTTGGCCCAGTCCCAGGCCTGGCCGAGCCAGCCGCTGATCTTGTCCCAGGCGCCCTGCACCAGGTGCCACGCGCCCTCGACCAGCTTGTACGCGCCGTAGCCGATCAGGCCGACCGCGCCGATCGCGACCTTGACCGCACCCTCGACGAACGACACCGCGCCCAGTGCCGCACCCTCGACCAGGGTGACCGCACCGCTGGCCGCGCGCTCGAGCAAGTTGACCGCGCCGGTCGCGCCGCGCTCGACGACGTTGACCCCGGTGGTGGCCGCACGCTCGAGGAGGTTGATCGCGCCGGTCGCCTTGTTCTCGACCCACGTGACCGCGCCCGTCGCCTTGTTCTCGACCCACGTGACCGCGCCCGTCGCCTTGTTCTCGACCCACGTGACCGCGCCGGTCGCCTTGTTCTCGACCCACGTGACCGCGCCCGCCGCCTTGCTCTCGAGCCAGCTGACCGCGCCGGTCGCCTTGCTCTCGACCCAGCTGACCGCGCCGGTCGCCTTGCTCTCGACCCAGTTGATCGCGCCGGTCGCCCGATCCTCGACGAACTGCAGGCCCCGGCCGAGCGCGCCGCTGACCAGGTCGACCGCGCCGTTGCCGACGCTGGCAACGCCCGAGATCAGGCCGTTCACGGCGCCGGCCAGCCACTGCATGATCGGCCCGCCCTTGCTCGAGAGCGCGTTGACCAGGCCGTGGGCCTTCGACGCGATCCCGTTGACCAGGCCGTGGCCCTTGTCGCGCAGCCAGCCGCTCGCGGCGGACGCCTTGCCCTTGATCCAGCCGCGCGCCGCGTCCGCCTTGCCGTGGATCCAGCCCTTCGCCGCGTCCGCCTTGCCGTGGATCCAGCTCTTCGCCGCGTCCGCCTTGCTGTGGATCCAGCTCCGCGCCGCGTCTGCCTTGCCGTGGATCCAGCTCCGCGCCGCGTTCGCCTTGCCGTGGATCCACGCCCGCGCCGCGCTCGCCTTGCCGTGGATCCACGCCCGCGCCGCGTCCGCCTTGCCGTGGATCCATGCCCGCGCCGCGTTCGCCTTGCCGTGGATCCACGCCCGCGCCGCGTCCGCCTTGCCCTTGATCCAGGCGCGCGCCGCCGCGGCCTTGCCGTGGATCCAGTTGGTCGCGGCCTCGCCCAGGCCCTTGAGCCAGTTGATCGCGGCGAGGACCTTGTCCTTGATCCAGTTGAACGCCGCCTGCGCCTTCTTCTGCAGGAAGTCCCAGGCCTGCTTGGCCTTGTTCCAGGCCTTGGTCATGAGGTCGCCGGCCCAGCGCGCGAGCTCGGAGGCCTTCTGCGTCAGCGGGTCCCAGACGTTCTTCGACACCCAGTTCGTGAACTGCGTCCACTTCTGCTCGATCTGCTTCAGGACCGGGCCGACCTTGTCCATGAACGCGTTCCACGCGCGCTCGGCCTCGTGCTGGAGCTTGTCGAGATCCTCCTTGATCTCGTGGAACACCGGGCGAATGCCCTGGTCGAGGCGCTGGACGAACGCCTTGGCCTTGCCCTCGAACTTGCTGCACAGCGCGCCGGCCTCGGCGTCGAGCCGGCCGACGATGCCGGTGGCCTCCTGGTGCAGGCCGTTCCAGCCCTGCTCGACCTCGCCGGAGCGGCCCTGCGCGTCGTCGCGCAGGCGGTTGGCGCCGTCGGTGATCGCCTTGTCGGTGGCCTCCTGCTCGGCGTGGGTCGCGAGCTCGGTGCGCACGCGCTCGGAGTCGACCTCCTGGTGCTTCGACTCGGCGTCGCGGTGGATCTCCTCGCCCTTGTGCTCGCCGTGCTGCTGGAGCTCGCGCTGCTTGCCGCGCGCGGCCTCGTCGAGCTCCTGGTGCTTGGCGCTGGCCTCGGCCTCGACCTGGCTCCGCCGTTCGCTCGACTCGGTCTCGAGCTGCGCGCCGCGCTCGCGCGCCTCGGCCTCGAGCTGCCCGCTGCGCTCGCGGCCGGCGGCGTCGACCTCGGCCCCGCGCTCGCGGCCCGCGGCCTCGACGTCGCCACCGCGCTCGCGGCCGCCCGCCTCGACCTCGCTGCCGCGGGTGCGGCCCTGCTCGTCGATCTCGCCGCCCTTGTCCTTGCCCTGGCCGTCGAGCTCGGTGCCCTTGTCCTTGCCCTGGCCGTCGAGCTCGGTGCCTTTGTCCTCGCCGTCGCCGTCGAGCTCGCCGCCCTTGCCCTGGCCGTCGCCGTCGAGCTCGCCGCCCTTGGTGCGCGCCTGACCGTCGATCTCGCCCTGCTTGGCGGCGCCCTCGCCCTGGAGCTCGCTCTTGCCCGCGTCGGCGTCGCCGGTGAGCGCCTCGAGCGCCTTCTTGGCCCACTCGAGCGGATTGAGATCGCCGAGGCTGAAGCGCTGGACCTGCGTCGCCGCCGCGCTCAGCGCCACCGGAGCCATCGCGCGCACGGCGTCGCGAGCACCGGCGGCCGCCGCGCCGCCGACGACGCGAGCCAGCGCCGCCGCGTTCCCGGCGATCCCGATCGCCTGCGCCAGCCGCGACCGGCCGACCGTGCTCCGCGCGCGGCCCTGGGTCTGCTGGACGACGTGGGCGAGCTCGTGCGCGAGCAGCCGGCGGCCCGCGCTCGACCCGGGGCTGTACTCGCCGCTGCCAAACGCGATGTGGCTGCCGACGGTGAACGCACGGGCGCCAAGATCGCCGGCCAGGCGCGTCGCATCGGGGCCGGCGTGGACGCGCACGTCGCTGAAGTCGCGGCCGAACCGCGACTCGAAGAACGTCCGCTCGCGCGCGGGCAGCGGGGCGCCACCGCTGCGCAGATCGGAGACCCGGCCCGCGAGGCGATCGGCGATCTCGTCGCTGCCGTCGCCGCGCTCCGCGCCGTGGGCGGCCTTGCGATGGACGCGGCCCTGGGGCACGCCGCCGCTCGACACGTCGACGACCGGCGCCTCGGCGGCGTCGTCGTCGGGGCCGGCGAGGACCGCGTCGGCGGCATCGTCGGCCTCGCGCTCGTGCGGATCGTCGACGGAGCTGACCGCGAGCTTGGCCTGCACCGACAGCTGCGACAGGAGCTCGTGGCTAGCCGGCTTGTGGTCTGGCGCCGCGGCCGGTGCCGGCATGCCGGCGGCGGGCGGTGCCGCAGCCTCGAGCGCACGGGCCGGTGGGACTGCGGCGGGAAGGGCCGCCGCCTCGTGCGCCGCCGGGACGAGCGCCGCGCCGGCGGGGCTGGTATTCGCCGCCGGGGCCGCCGTGGCGTCCGCGGCCGGGGCCGCTGCCGCTCCGGCGGAGACCGCGCTTGCGTCGAGGGCCGGCGCCGCGCCGTGGCTCGCTGCCGCGGCCGCCGCGCCGGCGGAGACCGCGCTCGCGTCGAGGGCCGGCGCGGCGCCCTGGCTGCCCGCCGCCGGCGCGCCGGCCGGGACCGCGCTCGCGTCGAGCATTGCCGCGGCGCCCTGGCTGCCCGCCGCCGCCGCGCCGGCCGAGACCGCGCTCGCGTCGAGGAGCGGTGCCGCGCCGCGGGTCCCTGCCGGTGCCGCCGCGCCGATGGGGACCGCGCTCGCGTCGAGGGCCGGCGCCGCGCCGCGGGTCCCTGCCGCGGAGATCGAGGCAACCTGCGCCGCAGGGGTCGTGGCCTCCGCGGCGCGTGCGGGCGGGGCTGCGGCCTCAGCCGCCGGGCGTGCAGGCGCCTTGTCGAGGACAGGTGCCTGGGGAATCTGCGGGGCGGCGCCGGTGGCCGGCAACCGTCCGTCGAGGTGGTGCTCGCCGGCTCGGTTGTAGATGTCGTCCCACGACGATGCGAGCCGGGCCTTGAGCTCGGCCGGTGCCGCGGGCAGGTTGGTCGGTCGCGGCTCGATGCGCCCGGCGACGCCGGCATGATGCTGCTCCCAGCTCGCGCGCGTGCCGTCGGCGTGCGGGTCCGCGGCGTCGTGCGGGCCGCGTGCCGCGCCGCCGTCGAGGTCGGGCTTGCGGCCGGGCGCCGTGCCCACCGCGGGGTCGGCACCGGGCCTGGAAGCGGCGTGCGTGTCGGCAGCACCGCCGCTGACGGGTGCATCCGCGGCCGTGTGACCGGGAGCTGCCGCCGCCGCCGGAGTCCCGGCGGTGCCGGATGCACCCGCGGAAGCGCCGCCGTGATCCTGGACCGTCCGCGAACCGGACGCTACGCCCGGCGCATCGCTGCCCGGAGCACCGGCTCCCGCTGCCGGAGTCCCGGTAGCCGCGGTCGCGACCGCCGCGTCGGTGCTGAGTGCGGCCGTGGCCGCCGCCGCGCCGAGGGGCGCCGCCGCCGCGCCGAGGGGCGCCGCCGCAGCAGCGGCAGGAGCCGCAGCGCCCCCGCTCGCTGCGTCGGTGCTGAGTGCGCCTGTGTTCGTCGCCGCTGCAGCCGGGGCCGGCGCGCCGCTGCTTGCCGCCGGTCGGTCGACCCCGGTGGCGCCGAGCGCGCCTTCCGCGCGCGCCATGGCCGTATCGCCGGAGCTCCGGCGCGCCGTGGCCGCGTGGTCCGGCTTTGCGCGTGCTGGTCGCGCACGGCCGGCCTGGGCGGCGACCGGCTCGCCGCTGCCCCGCGCCGCCGCGGCGGTCTCGGAGGCGTTCGCTCGCGGATCGGCCTGGCTCGTCCGCGCCGCCGAGAGCTGCCGGCGCTTGGTCTCGAGCACTGCGCTCGCGGCGCGAGCATCGTCGGCTTCGAGGCGCTTGCCGCGCCGGTGCTTTGCCCCGGCCG
>DASWRS010000487.1:0-9303 GCA_036403075.1 Kofleriaceae bacterium | reverse complement strand
CTGTACGATTCTGTATGTGTAGTTATCTCGTGCGGCTTGAGGCAATCTCGTAACATGACACCACGTCGAATCGCGATCGTGGGATCGGGGCTGTCGGGGTTGCTCGCGGGTCACGCGCTGGTTCAGGCCGGACACGAGGTCACGCTGTACACCGACCGGTCCGCGACCGAGTGGCTCGAGCAGGCGCGGCCGACCGGAGCCGCGGCGCGGTTCGGGCTCGCCCTGGACTACGAGCGCGAGCTCGGCCTGGCCCACTGGGAGGAGCTCGCCCCCAAGGCGCGCGGCGTCCACCTCACGCTGTGCCCCAACATCGGCAACCGCCTGCTCACGATGATCGGCCGGCTCGCCACGAGCTACGTCCAGGCGGTCGATCTACGGCTCCAGAGCCACCGCTGGATGCTCGATCTCGAGGCCGCGGGGGGCCGCGTCGAGCTCGAGCGGCTCGATCTCGACCGGCTCGACGCGATCGCGGCTCGCCACGAGCTGGTGCTGGTCGCCGCCGGCCGCGGCCCGCTCGCCGAGCTGTTCCCGCGCAACGCGGCGCGCAGCGTGTACGACGAGCCGCAGCGCAAGGTCGTGATGGCGATCGTGACCGGCGCGTCGCAGACGATCGAGGGCGTGCCGTTCCTGCCGATGAAGCTCAACTTCATCGCGCCGTACGGCGAGGCGTTCTTCATCCCGTTCTACCACCGCGATCACGGCGCGACCTGGTGCCTGGGGTTCGAGGCCCGGACCGGCAGCCCGATGGACCGCTTCGACGTGTGCAAGTCCGGCGACGACATCGTCGCGACCGCCCGCCGGCTGATCCGCGAGCTGATGCCGTGGGAGGCCGCGTGGGCCAGCGACATCGAGCTCGCCGATCGCAACGCCTGGCAGGTCGGCGAGATCACGCCCACGGTGCGCGAGCCGGTCGGCCGGCTCGCCTCGGGCCGGATCGTGATGTCGCTCGGCGACGCGGCGATGTCGCTCGATCCGATCGCCGCGCAGGGCGCCAACCTCGGGGTCAAGCAGGTCCGCCACGTCGTGGCCGCGATCGCGGCCGATCCCGCGGCGGCGTTCGACGCGGCGTGGATGACCGACACGTTCGAGGCGTTCTGGGCCGACCACGGCGCGCCGACCGTGGCGCTGAACAACGTGTTCCTCGAGCCGATGACCGCCGCCGGCAAGCTCCTGATGATCGCGCAGGCCGGTAGCGACGGGGTCTCCGACACGCCCAAGCAGCGGATCGCCGACGCGCTGTTCGAGAACTTCGTCGATCCGCGGCGGATCACCGAGGCGTTCGTCGACATGCGCGTCGCGCGCCGGCTGGTCGCCGAGCTGACCGGCCACTCGTGGCCGCGCGAGCTGCTGAGCGGCGCGTTGCACGTCGGCTCGGGTCAGCTCCGCCGCGTGCTCGGCCGGCCGCCGTTCAACTGACGGTGCGGGGACCGTCGCCCACCGGGATGTCGGCGGTCACAGCGTCGAGCAGCGCGTCGAGCCCGGCGTCGCGATCGACGAAGCGGTGGACGAGCTCGGTCTGGGCGCGCCCGGCGCCGCGCGCGATCCGCCGCGCGGTCGGCTGCGACCGGCGCACGCTGTGCATGATCGGCGGCAGCCGGGGATCGCCGACGTCGAGCTCGGCGACGAACGCGTCGAGCTCGATGTTCGCGAGCGCCTCGGCGATCGAGTCCTCGTCGGTCGCGAACAGCACGTCCCAGCCGCTGGTGACGTAGAGCGCCATCGCGCCGCGCTGGCGGTGATCGTCGCCGAACACCAGCACGCGCATCCGCTTGGCCGGCTTGAGCGGCCCCGAGCCCGAGCGGTGCTCCGCCGAGGCGACCAGCGCGAGCCACTCGATCGGCGGCTCGATCAGCAGGATGCCCAGCGTCCAGCTCGGCGCGGCGGCCTCGCGGACGACGTCGCCGATGACCTCGAGCGCGCTGCCGGTCCCCGGGTCGATCAGCGCGAGCGCCAGGCGCGTGCCGAGCGGGAACCACGCCGCCGTGCCGAGGCTGAGCCCGGACTCGGACACGTCGAGCGTCCGGCACACGGCCATGTCGCCACCCAAGAGCGGGATCGCCGTGGCGGCGGTGTCGAGACGGTAGCGAGGCGAGCGGCGTGACAAGGACTGGCATTGTACACAGCCGGCCATTCGATGTGAGATGCTAGCGTCGAGACTGCGTGTTCGATCTCCGGTGGAGCTGGTTGTGCGTCCCGTTCGTCGTGTGCGTGGCCGCGCTCGCCGCGGTCGGGGTGGTCGCCGGGCTGGTCCGCGGCGATCGGGTGATGCGGCTCGGCGTGATCGGCGCGGCGACCGCCGCGTTGCCCTGGGCGGTGTGCTCGGGGCTGGCGAGCTGCACCGACGACGCCGGGGTCGCGCTCCGGCTGCTGCGGCTCGGGACCGGCCCGGTGTCGCTGATCGGCCCGAATCTGTTACTGGTCCTGCTCGGGATCAGCGGCCAGCTCGAGCGCCACCGCTGGGCGGTCTGGCTGTCCGGCGCGCTCGGGGCGGCGCTGCTCGGGCTGTGCTGGGGCACGACGTGGACGGTGCCGGGAGTACATCGCCTGACGTCGGGGGTATTCTACGTCACAGGCGGCCCGCTGATCGATCTCCACATCGCGCAGCTCGCGCTGTGGATCGCGGTGGGGCTGGTGATCGCGCGGCGATCGATGATGCGCAGCGAGCGCCGCAGAATGTTGCGGGTGCTGGTCGCCGCCGTGGTGCTGGCCGCGGTCGGCGGGAGCGACTTCCTGATCGTGCACGGCGTGCTCGGCTTCTATCCGATCGCATGGCTGCCCGCGACGATCGCGTGTGGCATCACGCTCTACCTCGAGCTCGGCACCGATCTGCTGCGGCCGCGCGGCTTCGATCGCGGCGCGCTGTTCGAGCTGGTCGGGTTCGGCGCGGCGGCGGCGCTGGTCGGCGTGCTCGCGTACCTGCTGCACGGCGCGGCCGCGGTCGCGATCGCCGCGATCGCCGCGGCGGTGTGGATCGCGGTCACCGCGGTCATGTGGTGGCTCGAGCGCCGCCGGCCGCCCGAGCGGGTGTTCGGCGAGCGCGCGCTCGAGCGCTTCGTCGCCGGGCTGACCGACATCGACGACGATCGCCGGGTCGGCGACGGGCTCGCGGCGCTGTGGCGCGAGGTCGCGATCGCGGTGCGCGCGACCTGGCGGGCCGATCCGGAGCCGGCGGTGGATGCCGCGGCCGGCGCGCTGCTCGACGTCGCGACCGGGGCCACGTGCGCGCTCGATCGCGAGGTCGCGCGCTGGCTGGTCGCGCACGCCGAGCCGCTGGCCGCCGCGGACCTCGCGACGATGCGGCTCGGGCCGATCCGCCCGCGGGTCGAGGCCTGGGTCCGGACGCGCGGGGCGACCCTGTTCGTGCCGCTGGTCGATCGCGGCGCGCTGGTCGGGCTGGTCGAGGCCGACCACGGGCTCGCGCTGCGCGAGTCCGAACGCGGCCTGGTCGCGCAGTCGGCGCGCGCCGCGGCGCGGGCGCTGACCTACGTCAACCTGGCGCGGATCGCCGCGCGCGAGGGCGCGACCGCGCGCGAGGTCGAGGTCGCCGAGGCGATGCGGCGCCAGGCGTCGGCGCGCCACGACGACGAGCTCGGGCCGTGGCGGGTCGCCGCGGAGTACCGCAGCGCGGCGCGCACCACCGGCGCGGCGTGGTCGGCCAACCTCGGCGGCGATGGCCGGCTCGCGATCCTGGTCACCGAGGGCCAGGCCCGCGGCGTCCCGGCCGCGCTCGCGACCGCGGCGCTGACCGGCGCGTTCGTCGCGGCGACCACCGCGGCGACGCTGACGCTCGACGACTGCGTCGCGGCGCTGCGCGCGAGCGCCGAGGACGTGCTGCGCGGCGGCGAGCCGATCGCCGCGTTCGTCGCGATCCTCGATGCCGCCGCCGGGACGATCGCGTGGGCCTCGGCCGGCCACCCCGGGGCGCTGCGCGTCGCGCAGGGCGGCGGCGAGCCGGTCGCGCTCGGCGGCGGTGGCGCCCGGCTCGGCGCCGCATCGGGCGAGGTCGCGCGCGGCGCCGCGGAGCTCGGGCCGGACCACGCGCTGGTCATCGCGTCGAGCGGGGTCTACGGCGGCGCGCCGGCGTGGCGCGGTGTGCTGCGCGACCCGGCGGCACCCGGCGCGCGGCTGGCCGTCCGGCTGGTCGACGCCGCGGCGGCCGGGGGCCAGCCCAACGAGGACCTGCTCGCCGTCGTCGTGCGGCAGCGCCCGGCCGCACGCTGACCGCCGATCGGCTACCCTGTCGGATCAGGGGGAACCATGACCGATGCAGCAGAGCGGGCTCGCCGCTCGATAACGAACTTCATCCGCGGCGCGCGCGGTGAGCCATCGCGGCTGTGGCTGGCCGCCGGCGCGCTGGTCGTGGTCATCGTCGCCGCGCGATCGTGCGCGTCGATCGAGGCCGGCCAGGTCGCGGTCCGGATCAACAACCTCAGCGGTGCGACCGAGGTGATCACCCAGCCCGGGTTGCTCGTGCGCCTGCCGTTCGGGATCCACGACGTGTTCGTCATGGACGTCACGCCGCAGACCTTTCACCTCCGCGGCCAGGCCAACAAGAGCGTGCTCGAGGTCCGGGAGCTCGACGTCCGTGCCGCCGACGGCTCGAGCTTCGCGTTCAACGACACCACGCTGTTGTTCCGCGCGATCCCGATGCACGCCGACGAGACCCTGCGCGACTCCGGCCTGGGTCACGCCTACTACGAGTGGATGCTGCCCTACGCCCGCGCGATCCTGCGCGACGAGTTCGGCCGCGAGTCGACGATCAGCGTGTCCAACCCGACCAGCTTCGCCCAGGCCGAGGGCCGCGCCAAGCAGCGGCTCAACAAGCTGCTCGGCGAGCACGGCATCGAGGTCACCAGCATCGTGACGCCGCGGCCGCGGTTCTCGAAGGAGTACGAGGACCTGATCGAGGCGCGCAACCAGACCGAGAACCAGCTCGCGGTGATCGACTCCGAGCTCCAGCGCGCCAAGACCGAGCGCGACCGCAAGCTGGCCGAGGTCGAGCGCGACCAGAACAAGATCGTCCAGACCAAGCGCGCCGAGCTCGAGAACACGCTGGCGACCGCGGTCACCGCCCAGGTCCAGACCCACCGCGAGGTCGACACCTACAAGATCGAGAAGGTCGCCGCCGGTCAGGCCGCGCGCTCGGCGAGCAAGGGCAAGGCCGACGAGCTCAAGGGCCAGCTCGACGCCGAGTACGCGTCGCGCCGGGCCGAGATCGACGCGTTCCGCAACCAGCCGGTCGAGCGCGTGATGCAGCGGCTCGGCGAGCGGCTCAAGGGCGTGACCATCGAGATCCAGCCGTTCCGCAACGACGGCTCGCCCAGCCGCGTCCAGCTCGAGAACATCGGAGGTGGCAAATGACCGACGGCAATGGCTCGTTCGGAGCCCGGGGACACCGCGACATCGGAGGCGACGCGAGCTCGCCCGGCATGACCCGGCTGGTCCAGCTCGCCAAGATCGTCGTGACCGGCGGCCTCGTCCTGTGGATCGTGCCGGCGCTGTTCACCGCCGCGGTCGCGCCCAACGAGATCGGCGTGCGGACCAGCGCGGTCAGCGGCGTGCTCGACGAGGACCTCGCGCCGGGCTGGCACTGGCGGCTGCCGGGCGTCCACAAGCTGCTGGTCCTGCCGCGCAGCTACTTCATGCTCGACTTCACCGACGATGACAAGGGTCCGCAGAAGCCGCTGGTGATCCGGACCAAGGACAACAACACCGTCGAGCTCGATGTCTCCGTGCCGCTCCGGGTCAAGCCCGGCGAGGCCCACGCGCTGGTCGCCTCCGGCAACCACGTCATCGATCCCGACGGCCGGTTCCGCTACCAGCGGCTCGCCGAGGAGACCGCGACCAGCGTGCTGCGCGAGGAGATGGCGACGCTGGACTCGGTCGGGTTCTACGCGACCGATCGCCGGCTCGCGGCCAGCGCCAAGGCGCTCGAGATGCTGAACCGCCAGCTCGCGGCGATGCACGTCGAGGCCCAGGCGGTGCTGGTCCGCGCGGTCCGCTACCGCCCCGACTACGAGAAGCAGCTCCAGACCATCCAGCTCAACGAGCAGAACAAGCTGCTCGACGCGGCGTCGCAGAAGCTCGCCAACGTCCAGCAGAGCCTGGACAACTACGTCCAGGGCACCAGCGCGCAGGTCTCGGCGCGGACCCAGGACTGGGTCAAGCGCCAGGCCGAGCTCGAGCGCGCGTACCAGGTCGGCCTGCTCGCGGTCGCCGAGGCCACGCCCGGCGCGGCGCGGGCCAAGCTCGCCCAGCTGGCCCCGGCCGAGGTCGAGGCGCTGCGCCAGGAAGCGGCCAAGATCTTCGGGCTCGATCCGGCGTCGGTCAGCGACGCGTACCTGGTGGGCATCAAGAACATCCAGGCCGAGACCCTCGAGTACAAGAACCGGGTCACCGCCGGGGCCGACGGCATCCAGGGCCGGCTCTCCGCCGAGGGCGACGCGATGGTGGCCAGGCTCCAGGGCGATTACGAGACCAAGCTCAACGGGCTGCTCGGCACGCCGGCGGGCAAGGCCTACGTCGCGTGGCAGGCGGCCGAGAACATCGAGTTCGCCAAGGCGCTGACGTTCTCGTCGGCCGAGGGCATCCCGTCGGTGCTGCGCCTGCGCCAGTTCGCCGAGCAGTTCATGGGCGCGCGCTGAACGGCGCGGCCGGCCCGGGGTCGCACCCGCGGATCGCGATGCAGCTTGCGGCCGCCGGCCTGCCGAGGAACACTGCCCGGGTGAAGCGGCTCGCCGTGCTGGTGTTCCTCGTCGGCTGCGGTGGCGACGACGCCTCGCTGGACGATCTCGCGCTGGGCTGCGTGCAGCGCGAGCAGCCCGCGACGTTCGCGACCAGCAGCGATCTCGCGCCCGCGGTGCGCGGCACGCTCGCGGGCTGGAACCCCGACGGCCGCTGGTTCGTGACCGGCGCGCGGTTCCCCGGGATCTCGAGCTTCCATCTCCGGCGCAGCGGCGCGCAGGTGATCGTCGATCGCGACGCCGCGGCGCCGGGCAGCTTCGACGACACCGAGATCTTCACCCGGGTCGAGGCCACGGGCGCCCCCGGCAAGGCCACGCTCACCGCCAAGCGGATCTCGAACCTGCGGCCCGACGGCACCGCGCGGGTCGAGCGCGCGACGTGCACCGACGGGGTGTGCACGGTGTGCACCGGCAAGCTGATCCGCGCGACCCACAACGCCGGCGAAGGCGAGGGCGATCACATCACGCTGCTCGGCCAGCTCGCCGACCCGACCTGGGGCCCGGGCTACACGTTCAACGTCCGCGTCGCCGGCACGCTCGCGTACCTGATCCGCCAGGACGGCCTGCACATCATCGAGACCGCCGATCCAGCGCACCCGGTCGAGCTCGGCCGCTACCGCCGCCCGCTGCTGGGCTACTCCAACGACGTCAAGCTGATCGAGGCCGGTGCCCGCCGGTTCGCGCTGATCGCCGACACGCCGGTCGACGTCGTCGATGTCACCGACCCGCGCGCGCCGGCCCTGGCTGCCCAGATCCCCGAGGGCGCGCACACCGTGTTCACCGAGGCCCGCGGCGGCACCACCCGGGCGTACTTCGGCGGCTACGACGGCAACTGCCCGGTCTACGACGTGACCAACCCGGCGGTGCCCGCCAAGCTCGGTAGCTACGCCGCCGGCGCGGCGCTGGTCCACGACCTCTCCGTCGTCGACGGCATCGCCTACCTCAACGCCTGGGACAAGGGCTTCCTGGTCGTCGACTTCACCGCGCCGGCCACGCCGCGGCTGTTGCGCAGCTGGGCGCCGACGCCGATCCACACCAGCCACTCGAACTGGACGACCACCGCCGGCGGCCGCCACATCGCCTTGCACGGCGAGGAGGGCTACGCCGCCAAGCTCGACATCCTCGATCTCGACACCGCGCAGCCGGTGCTCTCGCCGATCGCCTCGTGGCAGACCCGGACCTGGATCTCGATCCACAACATCATGGCATTCGGCACCAAGGCGTACTTCACGTACTACCAGGACGGCGTCCGCGTGCTCGATGTCGCCGATCCGCTGCACCCGAGGCAGATCGGCTACTACAACACCTGGGACCCCGACGCCGACTACACGTCGAGCGCGTTCTTCGAGAGCGCCGTCGGGCTCGACGTCGACCAGACCCGCAAGCTGATCTTCGTCGCCGACTCGCCGCGCGGGTTGTTGATCTTGCGCGACGACACGCCGTGAGCGGTCGGCCGGGCGCGCTGTCGTGACCCGCTGACGTCGGCCGGCGGCCGAACGTGAAGATCTCGTCAAGCGTGGTGCTGGCAGCCGGGGGAGACCTCGGGAGAGACCCGGGAGAGACCTCGGGAGAGCGCGTGGACGGCCTGTGACTGGCGCGCGTAGGCCGACCGGCGGACCCGGACGCCCCACTCACAGCCCATCGCCCCGCATGGACGCTCCGTTTTCGGATTTTCAATCTTTGATCGGAGAGAAGAACGGCACGCCCGGCGCACCGGCCATCATCCTCGACGCCGCGGAGTTGCGCCAGGTGCCGTGCGGCGTCGCGCAGCTCCATCGCGACGACCTCGGCTGGCCGCCGGTCTCGCCTGACCGACGTACGCGGCGGGTCGGGCTCGACCCATACGAGCTTCCGCATGTCCGGTGGGCATCATCCAGCGGAATACGTTGCGGCGACTGGCAGCGGCTCGGAGCGCGACCGCGACCGTGCAGCGCCCAGGGTCTTGCCGACGTCGGTATCACGTCAGTATCAGTGCCGTTCACGAACGAGCGATCACCAGTGCGGGGCGCGGCGTCCCACGTGGGACGTGCCAGTGCGGCCGCGACCTCGCTGCTTCGAGCCGACGCAGAAGGCGGTTGCGAGCGCGATATGAGTCCGATCCTGGATCGATATCGATGTCAGTGATGGTTGCTCGAGGCGATTATGACTTGACAGAATTGGAAGTAATGACCAATATTGTGTAGATCTCATCATTCGGTTGGATTGGAATGATCGTGACTCGCAGATCAGCGCAAGTTGTCGCCAATCTTGTATCGAGGTGATTACGAGGGTCGGTGCCATGTTGAGCCAGAGCCAGGAACAGAGCGAGAGTCAGGAACTGGGTGATCTCGATCAGGGACGGGGAGCCTCGACGGCAGGTGGCTGGTCTGCCGAGTGGCAGGAGATCGATCGCCGGCTGCGCGAGTACGCGAGGCATCGGGCGACGCTCGATGCGGCGGAAGCGTTCGATCTGTTGCGAGCCGAACAGCTCAAGGTCTATCTCAGCCACGGCTTTGCCACCCTGTACGAGTACATGGAGCGCGTGCTCGGCTATGCGCCGCATGCGGCGCGCGAGCGGATG
>DASWRS010000486.1:0-17811 GCA_036403075.1 Kofleriaceae bacterium | reverse complement strand
CGGCGCCGTGGGGCAAGGTGATCGGCGCGGTCCGGGTCTACAACGAGGCGGTCTTCGCCGAGCCGTCGCCGTTCCTGCAGTTCTTCAACCACTTCCACGCCACCACGACGGAGTCGACGATCCGCGCCGAGGCCGTGGTCTCGGCCGGCGAGGTCTGGAGCCAGGAGCGGATCGAGGAGACCGCCCGGCGGCTGCGCGATCCGCTGTGGACGTCGGTGGTCGCGGTGATCCCGGTCCAGGCGGCGGCGCCGGGCACCGTCGACGTCCTGATCGTCACGCGCGACATCTGGAGCCTGCGGCTCAATACCCAGTACACGTTCCAGCAGGGCAAGCTGACCAACCTGACCACGTCCCTGTCCGAGAACAACTTCCTCGGCCGGCGCGACGTGCTGTCGGCGGCGTTGACCATGGACCAGGGCGCGGTGGCGATCGGCCCGCTGTTCATCGACAAGAACCTGCTCGGCGAGCACCTCGACCTCCGGGTCCGCGTCGACGACATCCTGAACCGCGACGAGCTGACCAAGCACAGCGCGCTGCGCTCCGAGGGCTCGGACAGCACGATCACGCTGAACCGGCCGCTGTGGTCGCTCGCCAGCGAGTGGGCGGTCGGCGCGTCGTTCACCCACCGCTTCGCGATCGATCGCCAGTACCTCGGCACCATGCTGCGGACCTACCGCTACACCGATCCGGAGACCAACGCCGTCACGCTGCTCGAGCGCCAGTGGTCGATGCGGCGGTGGGGCACCAACCTGTTCGCGACCCGGCAGTGGGGCACGACCGTCAAGCAGCAGCTGTCGTTCGGCCACGGCTACAACAGCCAGCGGCCGCGGCCGCTCGACAACTTCACCGGCAACGCCGCCCAGCGCGCGGAGTTCATCGCCAAGGTCCTGCCAACCTCCGAGGTGACCTCGGTGCCGTTCGTCGAGTACGCGCTGTTCACCCCGCGTTACCGCACGCTGCGCAACATCGCGACGTTCGATCTCGCCGAGGACCTGCGGACCGGCCCCGATCTCGACGTGACGCTCGGGTTCGGGCTCGCGATCCTCGGGTCGGATCACAACTTCGAGCGGCTCACCTCGGCGGTGGGCTGGACGTTGCCGTGGGCGCGCGACGGCTTCGTCCGCGTCGCCACGGGGCTGGGCGGCCGCTACCAGGAGGGCGAGTTCATCGACAACACCGCGACGTGGTCGGTCCGCGCCGCCACGCCGCCGATCGCCGACGCAGTCCGGTTCCTGGCGCAGTCGTCGCTATCGACCCGCTGGCACGACACCCAGAACCAGTTCCTCACGATCGGCTCGGACTCCGGGCTGCGCGGCTACGGGATCAACGAGTTCATCGGCCAGCGCTATTTCAACCTCCAGGCCGAGGCCCGCATGCTGCCGTACCCGATCTGGGTGATCCGGCTCGGCGGCGTCGCGTTCTACGACGTCGGCGGCGCGGCCGACTCGCTGGCGCAGATGACGCTGCACCACGACGTCGGCCTGGGCCTGCGGATCCTGGTCCCGCAGACCTCGGCGCAGCTGGTCAAGTTCGACTTCGCGGTCCCGCTCGACGGCGTCAACCGCGGCCACGTCCGGTTCCTCGCCGGCTTCGGCTCGGAGTTCTGAGCTCGGCTAGGCCGGGGTCGAGCGGACGGTCTGCGCGCGCACGCACTCGGTGACCCGGCGGTGCTGGTCGCGGCTCGGCGCGTGCCGGGCCCAGTCCGGCGCCAGGCCGAGCGCGCCGGTGAACGAGTAGGGCGTGCCGTCGCCGGCGATCGCGGTGATCGCGGCGCCGGGGGGCAGCGCGCACGACACCACGCGCGACAGCAGGTCGCGGCCGCGGGCGGTCGCGATCAGGCGCATCTCCGGCAGCGAGCTGCCCGCCAGGCCGCGGCCGGCCAGGCTCGCCGCGTCGGCGTTGATCTCGCCGGCGGCGGGCGGGGGCGGCGCGCCGGGGTCGGCGTGGCACCCGGTGACGATCACCACCGCGATCAGGACTGTCGTGTTCACGATCTTCATCGGCGTCTCCGATCCAGACACCGTCCAGGATGCGGGAACCATGAGATCGACGACGGGTAGCTCCCGAGGTCAGCCGGGCGAGCCGCGGGGTAGGCGGGTCCGGATCAGGAACCGCCGCACGAGGTAGGCCGCGGTGACGGTGAGGCCTGCCGATAGCCCCCACCACAGACCAGGTGCACCCATCCCGGCCCCGAACGCGAGCCACAGCGAGATCGCCAGGCCGATGCCGTAGTGGCCGATCACGTTGCCGACCAGCGTCGCGCGAGTATCCCCGATGCCGCGCAGCGCGCCCGCGCCGATCGCCTGGGCGCCGTCCGACAGCTGGAACAGCGCGGCGATCTGGAGCAGCGGGATCGTCGCGGCGATCACGACGGCCCGCTCGGTGAACAGGGTCGCGAGCGCGCCGGGCGCGATCAGGAAGCCGGCGGCGAACACCGACATCGCGCCGAGGCCGATCTGGAGGCCGATCGCGCCGCGGCGGCGCGCCAGCGCGAGCTCGCCCGCGCCGATCGCATGACCGACGCGCACGCTGGTCGCGGCGCCGATGCCGACCGCGACCGAGAACGAGAAGCTCGCCAGGTTGAGCGCGATCGCGTGCGCCGCGGCGGGCACCGTGCCCATGTGGGCCGCGAGCACGGTGGCGACGCCGAAGATGCCGATCTCGGCGAGCAGCTGGCCGCCGACCGGCAGGCCGTAGCGCAGGATCCGCGCGAGGTCGGCGCGGGTCGACGCCGGGCGCGGCGTGCCGCCGGCCAGGCCGCGCACGCCGGCGGCGTAGATCGCGACGATCGCGAGCTGCACGCTCACCGTCGCGAGCGCGGCGCCGGCGACCCCGAGCGCCGGGATCGGGCCGGCGCCGTAGATCAGCACGAGGTCGAGCAGCGCGTTGGCCAGGTTGCCGAGCACCATCGCGGCGACCAGCGGACGCGTGATGTTGTGCGCCGCCAGGTACGACTTGAGCGCGATCGACAGCAGGAACGGCGTGATGCCGATCGCGCGCAGGTCGACGTAGACCCGCGCGTCGCGCGCGACCGCGTCGGGCACGCCGGCGAGCACCAGGATCTCCGGGGTGGCCAGCGCGGCGAGCGTGCAGCCCAGCCCGATCAGCGCCGCGAGCCGGAGCCCGGCGCCGAGCGAGCGCCGCGCGTCGTCGTGGCGCTGCGCACCGATCGCCTGGGGCAGCACGGTATCGAGCCCCATCACGACGCCGTAGCCGACCGACGTGATCGCGAACAGGAGGTTATTGCCCACGCCCGCGGCTGCGAGCGCGACGTCGTCGTAGCGGCCGAGCAGCGCGGCGTCGACCGTGCCCATCAGCTGGAACCCGAGCTGCTGGGCGGCCAGCGGGATCGCCAGCCGGATCTGCGCGGACAGCTCGCGGTTCACGGCGAGGGAGTCACGGCACGGCGCGCGGGGTCATCGGCGCGTTGGCGGCCGTCAGGTTCCTGGCGATCAGCCGCGCGAGCTCGAGCCGGCGCGCCGCGTCCTTGCCGGTGACGCGGACGTAGCACGGCGCGTCGTCGTCGATGAAGATCAGGCCCTGGCCGCGATGATCGAGGCCCTTGGCGCCGACCGCGACCTCGACCGCCGGCTCCGGCGGCCGGCCGGCGACGCCGGCATCGCCCGGCTTGCCGGCGCCGGCGTCGGCGTGCGCGAAGCGCTGGACGGCCTCGTCGCTGATCTCGCGGTACTGCGCGAACAGCGCGTCGGCGCGCTGCTTCATGCCGTCGCGGCAGTCGACGTCGAACGTCCAGTACTCGGGCTCGGGCGTCAGGATCTCGTAGCTGCACGGGTGTGGGACGCCGCGCGGCACGTCGAGCGCCGAGTCGAGCGGCTTCGCGGTGCCGCCGAGCAGGCGGCCGATCACGTCGAGCCCGGCGATGCTATCGCAGCGCCACTTCTCCGGGTACACGCCGGCGAGCTTCGGCGGGGCGGCGGTGCGCCTGGGCTCCGACGCCGCGGCGCCGTCGTCCTTGCAGCCGGCAAGCACGGCCAAGACCCACAGGTAGCGGCGCATCGGACGTCCGACGGTAGCGCGAGGCGGCGCGATCCTCAATGTGTGCGGCGCGCGATAGAAAGCTAGTCCGACGCCGCGACCCGGGTGGTCGCATCGAACACCAGCCGTAGCTCCGCGACCTCGGAGATCGCCTCCGCGAGCTGGAGCAGCGGCGCGGATCGGCGTGCCTCGTCGAGATGGATCGTGCCGCCGAGCCGGCGCTCGACGTAGGCGACGTACATACCGCGGCGCGCAGCGACCACGACGGCGCGGAGGTGAAACAGCGGGATCGCGGTCCGCCGGCGGATCCCGAAGATCCGCTGCTCGCTGCGCAGCAGGCCCTCGTCGCGATCGAACACCAGCTTGCGGCGCAGCGTGGCGAGCAGGATGCCGAGGCCGAAGATCAGCACGCCGCCCGCCGTGATCCCCAGGTGGCCGAGGGTGACGAGGTAGCCGCCGACGGCGCACATCCCCCAGCCGGTCCATGCGGTGGCGCGCGTCAGATCGAGCTCGACCCGCGAGCTGGACCGCGTCCGGATCTGTACCGAGCCCAACCAGTCGAGCACGATCAAAGCCTACGGTGTTCGGCGCGCTTCGGCTACCCCGTGCCGTCGCCGCCGCCGCCGCCATCCGAGATCGATCCGGCCGCCGGGGGCGGACCGCCGGCCCCGCCGCCGCCGTCACCGCCCTGGCCCTGGGCCCGCCACTCGCGCTGCCGCCCGCCGCGGCCGCGCCGCCGCCGTCGCCGTCGCTTGCGCAGCGGCTGGCCGTCCGGACCCAGCGGCGGTGCGCCGTTGGTGCCGCCGGCGGGTGCGAAGAAGCTGACCGGCGCGTCGCCGCTCGGCGCGCCGTTGCCGCCCGGGGCGAAGCCCTGGCCCGGCGTCGGCGGACCCTCACCTGGCCGCCTCCTGCGCCGCCGCCGCCGCCGCCGCCGCTCGGGGGCGCCGTTGCCGGCCTCGCTCGGAGCTTGCCAGGGCTGCGGCGGCCGCGGCCCGTCCGGGCGGGGTCCGGGACCGCCGGAGCTGCCGCGGCTCTCGACGCGATCGAACCGCGGCCCGTCGGCGCGGAACCCGCCGCGTTCCCAGCGCCGGATCTTCTTGCCGCGGCGCGGCCGGCCGGCGCCGGCATCGTTGGGGTTCGCGGACGCCACGGGAGCCATCGCGATCCGCATCGGACCGCGGACGTACTCGATCACCGGGCCGCCGCCGCCGCCACCGCCCGAGATCCGGCGCGACATCGACTCGGGGACCGGCGCCGCGCTGGATAGCACCGGCGTGGTGAATGCACTCTTGGGCGGCAGCATCGCGCGTCGCTTGCGCCGCCGCCGCCGCCGCCTGCGCCGGGCCTCCGCGGCGCTGGCCGATGGCGTATCGAGCTCGCGCTCGGGGCGCTGCTTGGGCTGCTTGGGGACCCGCTTGCGGGCGAGCACGGTGATCTCGCCCGGCCCCTCGACGCCTTCCTCGGCGAGCTCGGCGGCGGTCTTGTCGATGACCTCGTAGTCGCCGTCGTCCTCCTCGTCGTCGTCTTCGTCGTCGTCCTCGTCGTCTTCGAGATCGTCGTCGTCCTCGTCGTCGAGGTCGTCGTCGTCATCATCGTCGTCGACGAGCTCGCCTTCCTCACCCTCGGCGACCTCGTCGTCGCCGTCCTCATCGTCCTCGTCATCCTCGAGCTCGTCGTCGTCGAGCTCGTCATCCTCGAGCTCGTCGTCCTCGCCCTTGGCGCCAGCCTCGGCTCCCGGCTGACCCGGCGCGGGTCGCGCGCGCTTCGTGGCGGGGGCCGCTGCTCCGGGCTCGGCGTCGGCCCGCGCGGCAGGCGCGTGGCCGTTGCTGCCGGTGGCAGCGGTCCCCGGGAGCGGCAGCGTGGTCTGCACCGCAGGCCGGGCAACGGCGTTGCCGTTGCCGTTGCTGCTCGTAGAACCTCTCGGCGCCGGGCCCGATCCCGCGGCGGCCGGCACCGCGGCCGAGGCGGCGCTGCGGCGGAGCACGGTCGGTGCCGATCTGGGCGGCGGCGCCGCCGGGGCCGGCGCCGCGGCGGGCTCGGGGGCTGCCGCCGGCTGATCGATGCGCACCACGCGCGCGCGGATCTCGCGCCGGGGCTTGACCTCGGCCGCGGCGTCGTCGTCGAGCAGGCGGGTCAGCGAGGCGCCGAGCCGGGTCGCCTCGGTCGAGGCGGCCAGCGCGGCCTCGCGCGACCGCAGGCAGTTGTCGCAGCGCCCGCACTTGGGCGGATCGGGCTCGCCGAGGTAGTCGAGGATCACCTGGCTGCGGCAGCCCGGCGCCTTGACGTACGCGAGCAGCGCATCGAGGCGCTGGCGGTCGGCGATCCGGCGCGCCTCGTACTGCCGCGCGCGATCGTACAGTAGCTCTGGATCGGGCGGCGGATCGGCGACGAAGTACAGCCCGCCCTCCTGCTCGGTCACGAAGTGCTCGTCCTTGAGCAGCGACAGCACCGTGCGCGTGCGCTGCTGGCCGACGCCCGACGACAGCGCGATGTTGGGGACCGTGGGCGGAGACTCCTCGGTCGGCCGCCCGCCGCCGGTGTGGAGCTCGGTGAACGCCTCGAGGGCCTCGAACACCTGGCGGACCTGGCGCTTGGTCGGGTAGGTGCCCGACAGGAAGTACTCCTGGATCGCGACGTCGTCGGGAGAGAACAGGAGCACGCAGCGCGCCGGCTTGCCGTCGCGACCGCCGCGGCCGGCCTCCTGGGCGTAGGCCTCGAGCGATCCCGGCACGTGGTAGTGCAGGACGTTGCGGATGTTCGCCTTGTCGACGCCGAGGCCGAACGCGTTGGTCGCGACCATGATGAGATCGGACGAGTCCATGAACCGCTGCTGGCTGTCGTCGCGCTCGCGCTTGTTCATCCGGCCGTGGTAGCGCGCGACGGTGATGCCCCAGCGGGTCAGCGCCTCGTACAGCTCCTCGACCTTCTTGACCGTCGCGCAGTACACGATGCCCGGACGCGGCAGCTTCTTCAGCAGCGTCACGAGCGTCTTCATCTTCTCGTTCTCGTCGCCGAAGACGATCACCTCGTAGTGCAGGTTGGGGCGATCGAACGTCGTCGTGACCGTGGTCGCGCCCTCCATCCCGAGCTGGAACAGGATGTCGTCGCGGACGTGCGGCGGGGCCGTCGCGGTGGTCGCGAGCACCGGCGGGCGGCCGACGTCCTCGAGCGCCTTGCGCAGCGACAGGTACGCCGGCCGGAAGTCGTGGCCCCAGGTCGACACGCAGTGCGCCTCGTCGACCACGAACCGCGACACGCCGACCCCACCGCAGGCCTCGCGCAGGAACACCCGGAACTCGGGATCGGCCATGCGCTCGGGCGTGGTCAGCAGCAGCTTGCCGCCCGGCGAGCGGATCAGCGCGTCGACCTCGCGGCGCTGCTTGACCGTCAGCGTCGAGTCGATCTTGCAGGCGCTGACGCCCTTGGCGACCATCTTGTCGAGCTGGTCCTTGATCAGCGCGATCAGCGGGCTGACCACGACGGTGACGCCGGGCACCACGAGCGAGGTCAGCTGATAGAGCAGCGACTTGCCGCTGCCGGTCGGCATCACGGCGAGCAGATCTTCATTCGCGAGCAGGTGCTCGAACGCCGTCGCCTGGCCGGGGCGAAACGTCTTGATGCCGAGCGCGCGCTGGCCGATGCCGAGCAGCGCGCCGACCTTCTTTGGCAGCCCCTCGGCCTCCGGCGGAACCACACCATCGAGCGTGTAGGCCTGCGACGCTGGGCGTGCGGGCGGTGACGCAGGGGGCGGTGATGACCGCGGCGGCGGTGGCGGCGGTTCGGCCACGACCTCCCGCGCGGCCGCAGTTTTCTTGCCGCGAGCCTTCTTCACGGACGCCGGCTCGGCCGGGGTTTTCCCGATCGGCTCGGCTGCCGCGCGCCGCGGTGCCCGCTTGGCCTTCGCTCCCGCCGAGGTGCGCGACGAGCTGCTGCCCGAGGCGCGTGCGGGGGGATCCTTCTTCTTGGTCGTTCGTGGACGTTTGGTCGTGGACATCCAATGTCCTTCTTCACTCTCACCGCCAGCCCAGCAGGAGCAGATCCGACCGGAGGGCGCGACCGGAGCCATCCTCGAACAGGGCGGCTCCGCGTGGGGTAATCATCAGCATACCCAACAAAGCAGTGCAAGGCCCAAGAAGAAGATCCGCGTCGAACTGCGTGATATCACCACGCCATGGCCAGTGACCGGCCGGTCAGGGAAGCCGAAAATCGTCTCGAGAGGTTCAACGCCGCTCGCGAGCGCCTCCTGTCGGAGGTCGAGCGTCGGGTCGTTGCGAAGAAGCTGGCACAAGCGCGCAGCGGAGGCGATGCGTCCCTGGAATACGTCCTCAACGACGTGGCCTACTGCGAGATCCGTCGGCTCGAGGCCACACGCAAGGATAGCGCGATCGAGCGCTGGCGCGAGCTGTCGCGGCGACTCCTGGCGATGACCGACGCCGACAAGGAGGATGAGCTGCGCAGCCTGGTGCGCCACTACGGCCGCGACGTCGTCGGCAACTTCGATCCGCGGGTCTACCGGTTCGCGACCGGGGTCGCGCCATCGCTGCTCGGCTTCGTGTTCTCGCCGGTCGGCAGCCTGCGCGAGGGCATGGCCGCGATGACCAGCCTCGACACGCGGATCCACGCCGACGGCGAGCTCGAGGTCGCCCGGACCTGCGCCGAGCGCGGCACGATCGTCATCACCCCGACGCACTCGTCGAACATGGACTCGCCGGCGATCGGCCTGGGCCTGCTCCTCGCCGGGCTGCCGCCGACGACCTACGGCGCCGGCAAGAACCTGTTCACCAACCCGTTCATCTCGTACTTCATGCGCAACCTCGGCGCGTACCGCGTCGATCGCCGGCTCAAGTTCGAGCTCTACAAGGACGTGCTCAAGGAGTACTCGACCGTGCTGCTCGAGCACGGCTACCACTCGCTGTTCTTCCCCGGCGGGACGCGGTCGCGCTCGAACCTGGTCGAGAAGAACCTGAAGCTCGGCCTGCTCGGGACCACGGTCACGGCGTACAAGAACGCCGTGCGCGACGGTGCGCCGCACAAGCGGATCTACGTCGTCCCGGTGACGATCAACTACCGCCTCGTGCTCGAGGCCGAGACCCTGATCGACGACTACCTCGCCGAGACCGGCAAGAGCCGCTACATCATCACCGACGACGAGTTCTCGCGGATCGGACGCCTGCTCGAGTTCTTCCGCAAGATCCTGGTCCACGAGGGCTCGGTGATCGTGCGGTTCGGGCGGCCGCTCGATCCGTTCGGCAACGACGTCACCGACGACGGCGAGTCGATCGATCGCCAGGGCCGGATCGTCGATCCCGCGAGCTTCGTGCGCGGCGCCGACGGCGAGGTCACCGACGACGACCAGCGCGACGCCGAGTACACCCGCGCGCTCGGCCGCCGGCTGGCCGCGGCCTACCCGCGGCTGACCGTGTTCCATGCCACCCACCTGGTCGCGCGCGCGGTCCACGACGCGGTCAGCCGGCAGACCGGGACCCGCGACATCTATCGCCTGATCCGGCTGCCGCCGCAGCAGCTCGCGGTCGGCACCGATCGCGTCGTCGAGCTGCTCGGCCGGCTGCGCGCGCGGCTCGCCGACCACCCGGCGTGGGGCGCCGAGCACCCGATGCTGGCCGCGCAGTCCGCGGTCGCGATCGTCGACGACGCGGTCCGCGGCCTGTCGTCCTATCACACCCGGCCGATCGTCTCGCGGCGCGGGGCCACGCTCGTCGTCGACGACGTCAAGCTGCTCTATTACTACCAGAACCGCACCGCGCACGTGCCGCCGGAGGTCGCGTGACCGCGCGCCGCGACACCGTGGGCATCGCCGGCGCCGGTCCGTTCGGCACCGCGCTCGGCTCGGTGCTGGCGCGCGCGGGCCGGCGCGTCGTGCTGTGGTCGCGCGACGCCGCGATCGTCGATGCGATCCGGCGCGATCGGCGCAGCCCGCGGCTGCCGGGCGCGCCGCTGCCCGAGCCGCTCGAGCCCACGGCGGATCCCCGGCGGCTGGCGAGCGAGGCCCGGTTCGTGGTGCTCGCGGTGACCTCGACCGACGTCCACGACCGCGCGCGCGCGCTCGGCGACGTGCTCGACGGCAGCCACATCGTGGTCCACGCGATCGGCGCGCTCGCCGCGCCCGACAACCAGCGGGTCTCGCAGGTCATGGAGCAGGGCCTGCCCACGCTCAGGATCGGCGCGATCGCCGGGCCGGCGCTGCCCGACGATCTCGTCGAGGGCACGTCGTCGTCGATCGTCGTCGCCTCGGCGTTCGACGAGGTCGTCGCCGAGGGCCGCCGGCTGCTCAACACGCCCCCGGTGCTGCGGGTCTACGGCTCGAAGGACCTGGTCGGCGTCGAGCTCGCGTCGGCGCTGTCGGGCGCGTACACGATCGCGCTCGGCCTGAGCGACGGCCTCGGCGTCGGGCCGGGCACCCGCGCCGTGCTGATCACGCGCGCGCTCGCCGAGGCGTCGCGGCTCGGCGTCGCCGAGGGCGCCGAGGCCCGGACGTTCGCCGGGCTCGCCGGCCTGGGCAACCTGCTGGTCCGCGCCAGCGATCGCTCGGCCGACTACCAGCTCGGCCGCCGGCTCGCCGAGGGCGCCGCGCCGGCCGACGCCGTCCGGACCGAGGGCGCGCGCGCCGCGCTGGCCGGCGTCGAGCTCGCCGGGCAGCTCCGGGTCCGGATGCCGGTGCTCCACGGCCTCGCGGCGGTGCTGACCGGCCGGCTCGAGCCCCGCAAGGTCGCCAACCTGATCGGCGACACCGTCGCCGAAGCCGAGTGAGCGGCGGGCGACGCCGTGATCGCGGCACAACTTGGCCGATCGCGTCAGGTGGGCGATAGTACGCTCATGATCGACCGTGTCCTTCGTGTCGCGAACACCTTCGCGGAGGCAGCGACGTTCGACCACGACGACATCGCCGCGCTCTCCTTGGAGGAACGCATCTCTGGTGTGGAGCGGCTCCGGAGGGCCTGGTTCGGTGAAGATCGACCTCAATCGCGACTGGACAGAGTTCTTGTGTGCGCTGATCGCCCATCGAGTTCGCTTCGTCATGATCGGCGGTCACGCGGTGGCGGCCCACGGCGAACCTCGGCTGACCGAAGATCTCGACGTATTCGTCGAACCCACGGCGGCTAACGCGCGGCGCGTGCGAGCCGCGCTCGTCGACTTCGGGTTCGGCGCGGCGGCGCCCTCCTTGAAGTTGCTCGCGGCGCGCGACAAGGTGTTCATGCTCGGACGCAAGCCGTGGCGCGTCGACATTCTCACGGGAATCGACGGCGTCTCGTTCCGCGAGGCGTGGGCGGGGCGCGTGAAGGTCGCGTTCGTGGCCTCGCCCTTATTCGTGATCGGTCGACGCGCGCTCATCAAGAACAAGCGTGCCGCTGGCCGGGCCAAGGACCTGAGCGATGTCGAGCAACTCGAGGCTCTCCCACCGCCTGCACGAGCCCGCGCCTCAGGGGGTCGGAAGCGGCGCACGAAACCGACCGCAAGGCGAGCCGTGAGCCGCGGCCCGATCACATCGCGGTGAACGCGACTGCGAACGTGTAGCGGTTCACCGAGCCGGTGACGCCGGGGTAGACCTCGAACACGTGGTCTTCGGCGGCGAGCCGGGGGCAGGCCAGCGCGCCGGCCGCGCAGTCGAGGACCTCGTCGTCGGCAAAGCCGGTCGAGCGCGCCACGATCGCGCCGGTCCGATCGTAGAGCCGCAGGTCGAGGTCGCCGCCGACCCGGTAGGTCGTCGAGACCCGGATCTGGACGCGGGCGGTGCCGGGCGGGACGGTGAAGCGGTAGAAGTCGTGGTCCTCGGTCGTGCCGGCGCAGATCGCCGCCGGGCCGGTGTCGGCGGCGGTGATCGCCGCGGCGGTGGCGAAGCTGTCGTCGGGCTCCTTGTAGCTGCACTCGGCCAGGGTGTACGGCGCGTCGGGCCGGGCGTCGGCGGGGATCGCACGGTCGGAGAAATCGAGGACCCAGGAGCAGCCGGCCACGGGCAGCACGAGGGGGAGCACGAGCAGGCAGGCCGCGCACTCCCGAACCATGCAGCCACGCTAGCCGTCGACCGAGAAGAACGTCAAGAGATCTGGCGGACTTAGCTCATGGGGTGCGCTTGACCGCATCGCCCGCCGACGGTAGGGTCCCCGTTCCTGGCGCCATGTACCTGCAAGACCTCATCTTCACGCTGCAGAAGTTCTGGGCCGACCGCGGATGCGTCGTCGAGCAACCGGTCGACGTGGAGGTCGGCGCGGGCACGTTCCATCCCGCGACGTTCCTGCGCGTGCTCGGTCCCGAGCCATGGAACGCCGCGTTCGCCCAGTTCTGCCGGCGGCCGTCCGATGGCCGCTACGGCGACAACCCCAACCGGGCGGGCGCGTACTACCAGTTCCAGGTCGGCCTCAAGCCGTCGCCGCTGCACGTCCAGGAGCTCTACCTCGACTCGCTGCGCGCGATCGGGCTCGACCCCGCGGCGCACGACATCCGGTTTGTCGAGGACGACTGGGAGTCGCCGACGCTCGGCGCGTGGGGCCTGGGCTGGGAGGTCTGGTGCGACGGCATGGAGGTCACGCAGTTCACGTACTTCCAGCAGGCCGGCGGCATCGATCTGTTGCCGGTGACCGCCGAGCTGACCTACGGCGTCGAGCGGCTCGCGATGTACCTGCAGAACGTCGACAACATGTTCGACCTGAAGTGGGACCGAAACGTCACCTACGGCCAGATCCGCCGGCCGTGGGAGGTCGAGTACTCGACCTACCAGTTCGAGGAGCTCCGGCCCGAGATCGCGTTCGCGAGCTTCGATACCTGCGAGGCCGAGTGCCGGCGGCTGCTCGCGCGCACCGTCGACGGCGCGCCGCGCCCGCTGGTGCTGCCGGCCTACGAGCTCTGCATGAAGGCGTCGCACGCGTTCAACTGCCTCGACGCGCGCGGCGCGATCAGCGTGACCGAGCGCCAGCGCTTCATCGGCCGGGTCCGCGCGATGGCCAAGGCCTGCGCCGAGACCTACGTCGGCGCGCGCGCCCAGCTCGCGTTCCCGCTCCTGCCGCCCGAGCTCCGCGCCCAGGCGGTCGCGGCCTATCGCGACGCCGAGGCCGCCGGGGTCAACGCCGGTGCGCTGGCCGCGGCGCGCGCGGTCGCCTCCCATGCCGGGGAGATCACGCATGCCGGGTGATGTGCTGTTCGAGATCGGCTGCGAGGAGATCCCGGCGAAGATGCTGGCCCGCGCGCTGGTCGAGCTGCCGGCGCTGGTCGAGGCCCGGCTCGCCGCGGCGCGGCTGGTCCACGCCGGGCGGGACGGCATCCGCGTGCTCGGCACGCCGCGCCGGCTCGCCGTGATCGTCAAGCAGCTCGCCGATCGCCAGCCCGATCTCCACGAGGAGGTCGTCGGACCGCCGGTCAGCGCCGCGTTCGGCCCCGACGGTGCGCTGACCCGGGCCGGGCAGGGCTTCGCGGCCAAGAACGGCGTCGAGCCGCAGGCGCTGGTCCAGCGCGAGGTCGCCGGCAAGAAGGGCCGCTACCTGGTCGCGACCCGCAGCGTGGCCGGGCAGACCACGCTGGGGCTCCTGCCGGAGCTGCTCGTCGATCTGGCGCGCTCGATCGCCTGGCCCAAGTCGCAGCGCTGGGGCTGGGGCGAGACCACGTTCGTCCGGCCGGTGCAGTGGCTGGTCGCGCTGTTCGGCGGCGAGGTCGTGCCGCTGACCTGGGCCGGGGTCACCAGCGGGCGGAGCAGCCGCGGCCACCGCTTCCTCGCCAACCGGCCGATCGAGATCGCCGGGGCCGACGGCTACGTCGAGGCGCTGCGCGCGGCGCACGTCGTGGTCGATCCCGAGGTCCGGCGGCAGCTGGTCCAGGCCGAGCTCGGCCGGCTCGAGCGCGACACCGGGCTGCGGATCCGCCCCGACGACGCGCTGCTCGGCGAGGTGATCCACCTGGGCGAGTACCCGGTCGGCGTCACCGGCGCGTTCGATCCGTCGTTCCTCGAGGTCCCCCCCGAGATCATCGTGACCGCGATGCGCAACCACCAGCGCTACTTCGCGATGGAGGACGCCACCGGCCGGCTGGCGAACCGGTTCGCGACCGTGATGGCGACCATCGTCCGGGATCCGGCGGTCGTCCAGCGCGGCAACGAGCGCGTGATCGCGTCGCGGCTCGCCGACGCCAAGTTCTTCTTCGCCGAGGACCGGAAGAAGTCGTTCGAGCAGTGGAACGAGAAGCTCGCCCAGGTCGTGTTCCAGGCCAAGCTCGGCGACCGGGCGAAGACGACGGGCGCCAAGCTCGCGCGGATCGAGGCGATCGTCGCCGCGCTCGCCGCGCGGGTGGTGTGCGACTCTGACGTCGCGCTGCGCGCCGCGCACCTGTGCAAGGCCGACCTCGGCTCGAGCGTGGTCGGCGAGTTCCCCGAGCTCCAGGGCGTGATGGGCAAGCACTACGCGCGGCTCGCCGGGTTTCCCGACGGCGTCGCGGTCGCGATCGAGGAGCACTACCTGCCGCGCGGCCAGGGCGGCGCGCTGCCGTCGACGGTCGAGGGCGCGCTGGTCGCGATCGCCGACCGGATCGACACGCTGGTCGGCTGCTTCGCCGCGGGGCTCGCGCCGTCGGGCTCGGCCGATCCGTTCGGGCTCCGGCGCGCCGCGATCGGCGTGCTCGCGATCCTGCTCGATCGCGGCCCGGGCGGAGCGCGCCACGCCGCCGGCGCGGGCTGGCCGCTCGGGCTCGACGCGCTGATCGAGCTCGCGGCCGCGGCCTACGGCGACACGCTCGCGACCGCGCCGGCGCCAGGGCCGCTGCGCGAGTTCTTCCGCACCCGGCTGCGCGGCCTCCTGGTCGACGACGGGCTCGCCGCGCAGGACGTCGACGTCGTGCTCGGCGTCGCCGCCGACGATCCGTGCGACGCGCGGACCCGGGCGCGCGCGGTCGCGGTGGTGCCGTCCGCCGCGCGCGAGGTGTTCAAGCGGATCGGCAACATCCTCGACGACGCGCGCGCCAAGCAGCACCTGATCACCGGCGAGGTCAAGCCCGGCGCCTTCGTGTCGGGCGATGGGCCCGAGGCCCGGCTGTGGAACGCGTTCACCGAGCGCCGGGACCGGCTGTCGCGCGCGCTCGATCACCATCAATATCGCGACAGCTTCGCCGTGCTCGCCGAGCTCGGCCCCGATGTCGCCGCGTTCTTCGATCGCGGAGGAGTCATGGTCATGGACCCCGATCCCGTGTTGCGTGAAAACCGGCTGTCACTGCTGTCGCGGATCTACGAGCCGTTCGCGCGGATCGCAGACTTCCGCCAGCTCGGAGGTGCCGCATGAAGCTCGTCCGGCAATTCGGCGGCGGCTCGGCCGAGGGCCGCGCGGCCGACAAGGCGCTGCTCGGCGGCAAGGGAGCCAACCTGGCCGAGATGGCCTCGCTCGGCCTGCCGGTGCCGCCCGGCTTCACGATCACCACCGAGGTCTGCCGCCACGTCATGGCGCACGGCGTCGGCAGCTACCCCGACGGGCTCGCCGCCGAGGTCGGCGAGGCGCTGCGCCGGGTCGAGGAGCTGACCCGGACCACGTTCGGCGATGCCCGGCAGCCGCTGCTGGTCAGCGTCCGCTCGGGCGCGCCGGCGTCGATGCCCGGGATGATGGACACGATCCTGAACCTCGGGCTCAATGACACCACGGTCGCCGCGCTCGCCGAGCGCTCGGGCAACCCGCGGTTCGCGTGGGATTGCTACCGCCGGTTCGTCGCGATGTACGGCGAGGTCGTGATGGGCGTGGTCGCGCCGAGCGAGCACGAGGACCTGCCGTTCGACCGGATCCTCGACGACGTCAAGCGCAGCCACCGGGCGGCGCGCGACCAGGACCTGACCGAGGCCGCGCTGCGCGACGCGGTCGCCCGGTTCAAGGCCGAGATCACCCGGCTCACCGGCGCCGCGTTCCCCGACGACGTGGCCACCCAGCTGTGGGGCGCGATCGGCGCGGTGTTCGCATCGTGGAACAACCCGCGCGCCGACTACTACCGCAAGCTCAACGGCATCCCGGCGACGATGGGCACCGCGGTCAACGTCCAGGCGATGGTGTTCGGCAACCTCGGCGACGACTGCGCCACCGGCGTCGCGTTCACCCGCAACCCGGCGACCGGCACCGCCGAGCTCTACGGCGAGTTCCTGACCAACGCGCAGGGCGAGGACGTGGTCGCCGGGATCCGCACACCCGAGCCGATCTCCGAGCTCGGCAAGAAGCTGCCCAAGGCCCACGCCGAGCTGGTCCGGGTCGCCCAGCTGCTCGAGGACCACTTCCGCGACATGCAGGACCTCGAGTTCACGATTCAAGCCGGCGAGCTGTTCATGCTGCAGACCCGCAGCGGCAAGCGCACGGGCAAGGCGATGGTCAAGGTCGCGGTCGACATGGTCGGCGAGGGCAAGCTGAGCCCGCGCGAGGCGGTGCTGCGGATCGATCCGGCCAAGCTCGACGAGGTCCTCCACCCGACGATCGACCCCAAGGCGCGGCCGACGCCGATCGCCAAGGGCCTGCCGGCGTCGCCGGGCGCGGCGATCGGCAAGGTCGTGTTCACCGCGAACGCGGCCAAGGACTGGGCCGAGCGCGGCGAGACCGTGATCCTGGTCCGCACCGACACGTCGCCCGAGGACATCCATGGCATGAAGGCGGCCGCCGGGATCCTGACCTCGCGCGGCGGCATGACCTCGCACGCCGCCGTGGTCGCGCGCGGCATGGGCAAGTGCTGCGTGACGTCGTGCACGTCGCTCCGGGTCGATGCGGCCAAGCGCACCGCGTCGTTCGTCGGCGGCGGCCAGGAGCGCAAGATCAAGGAGGGCGAGATGCTGACCCTCGACGGCTCGACCGGCGAGGTGTTCCTGGGCACGGCGTCGCTGGTCCCCGCCGAGCTCGGCAACGAGCTCGGCACGCTGATGGAGTGGGTCGACTCGTTCCGCCGGCTCAAGGTCCGGACCAACGCCGACACACCGACCGACGCCCGGACCGCGCGCAGCTTCGGCGCCGAGGGCATCGGCCTGTGCCGGACCGAGCACATGTTCTTCCAGCCCGAACGGATCCTCGCGGTCCGCGAGATGATCCTCGCCGGCGACGAGGCCGGGCGGCGCGCCGCGCTGGCCAGGATCCTGCCGATGCAGCGCGGCGACTTCGCCGAGCTGTTCCGCGTCATGGACGGCCTGCCGGTGACGATCCGGCTGCTCGATCCGCCGCTGCACGAGTTCCTGCCGCACGGCCCGGCCGAGATCGAGGAGGTCGCGGCGGCGCTCGGCAGGCCGGCGGCGCAGATCACGGCCAAGGTCGCCGAGCTGACCGAGGCCAACCCGATGCTCGGTCACCGCGGCTGCCGGCTCGCGATCACCTTCCCCGAGATCTACGAGATCCAGACCCGCGCGATCGGCGAGGCCGCCGCCGAGGTCGCCGCGGCCGGCGTCGCGGTCCACCCCGAGATCATGATCCCGCTGGTGATGCTGCCCGAGGAGCTGCGCCGGCTGCGCCAGCTGGTGGTCGAGACCTTCGACGCCGCGCTCGGCGGTGCGAAGATCGCGTACACGATCGGCACGATGATCGAGCTGCCGCGCGCCTGCGTGGTCGCCGATCAGATCGCCGCGCACGCCGACTTCTTCTCGTTCGGGACGAACGATCTCACGCAGCTGACGTACGGACTCTCGCGCGACGACGTCGAGAGCCGGCTGCTCCCGCACTACATCAAGGAGAAGCTGATCCCGAGCAACCCGTTCCAGACGATCGACCGCAAAGGCGTCGGGGCGCTGCTCGCCATGGCCGTCGCAGCGGGCCGCGCGGCCCGCCCCGGCCTGAAGCTGGGAATCTGCGGGGAGCACGGGGGAGACCCCGACTC
>DASWRS010000485.1:0-20965 GCA_036403075.1 Kofleriaceae bacterium | reverse complement strand
CACGCCGAGCACGTGCACCTGGGCCAGCGGCGTGGCGCAGCCCGCGGGCAACGCGAGCCGCCCCGCCCCCGGCACCTGGACCCCGGGCCCGCCCTCGCCGGCCCCGACCGCGGGCAGGAAGTTCATCTGCGGCGAGCCGAGGAAGCCGGCCACGAAGCGGTTGACCGGCGCGCGGTAGACCGCCGCCGGCGTGCCGACCTGCTCGATGCGGCCGGCGTTGAAGACGGCGATGCGGTCGCCCAGGGTCATCGCCTCGACCTGGTCGTGGGTGACGTAGACCATGGTCGCGGCGAGCTGGCGGTGGAGCCGGCTAAGCTCGGCGCGCATCGTGACGCGCAGCGCGGCGTCGAGGTTGGACAGCGGCTCGTCGAACAGGAAGATCCGAGGCCGGCGGGTCAGGGCGCGGCCGATCGCGACGCGCTGGCGCTGGCCGCCGGACAGCTCCTTGGGCAGTCGCTCGAGCAGGTGGTCGATCTGCAGCATCTTGGCGGCGTCACGGATCCGGCGGTCGGCTTCGGCCTTCTCGGTCTTGCCGAGCGACAGGCCGAACTCGAGGTTCTCGTACACCGTCATGTGCGGGTACAGCGCGTAGGACTGGAACACCATGGCGATGCCGCGCTTGGACGGCGCGACGTCGTTGACCCGCTTGCCGTCGATCAGGATGTCGCCGGTGCTGGCGCTCTCGAGGCCGGCGATCAGGCGCAGCAGCGTCGACTTGCCGCAGCCCGACGGGCCGACGAACACGCAGAACTCGCGCTGCTTGATCTCGAGATCGACGCCCTCGAGCACGCGGGTGGTGCCGAACCACTTGCCGATGCCGCGCAGCGTGATCGCGGCGGCGGCCGGCTGGGCGGCGACGATGGCTTGTTCTGCGGCTGCTGGATCGGCCACGAGGTCACCCCTTTACGGCACCGGCGGTCAGTCCGGAGACGATCCGCCGCTGGAACACGAGGACGAGGACGACGAGCGGGACGGTGACGATCACCGACGCGGCCATGATGTTGCCCCACGGCAGCTCGTGGGCCGAGGCGCCGCTCATCACCGCGATGCCGACCGGCACGGTGCGCTTCTCGTTGGTCAGCGTGAAGGTCAGCGCGAACAGGAACTCGTTCCACGCCGCGATGAACGCGAGCAGGCCGGTGGTCACGAGCGCGGGCCACATCAGCGGCATGAACACGCGGCGCACGATGGTCATCGACGACGCGCCGTCGAGGATCGCGGCCTCCTCGAGCTCCTTGGGCAGCTCGCGCATGAACGTGGTCAGCACCCAGACGGTGAACGGCAGGGTGAAGATCATGTACGAGATCACGAGCGAGGGGAGCCGGTTGAACAGGCCCAGGCCGCGGATCAGCTGGAACATGCCCGACAGCACCGCGACCTGCGGGAACATCGACACGCCAAGGATCGTGACCAGGAGGACGCTGCGGCCACGGAACCGGATCCGCGCGAGCGCGAACGCGGCGGTGAGGCCGAGGGCCAGCGACAGCACCACGACCGAGGTCGAGACGATGATCGAGTTGAGGATGTTGGTGCCGAACGGCTGGCCGCGGAACACCGAGACGTAGTTGCCGAGCTCCCAGGTGAACGGGAAGTAGTCGACGCGGAACAGGTCGCTGCCCGACTTGAGCGACGACAGGATCGCGTAATAGAACGGGAACACCGCGTAGAGCACGATCACGGCGACCAGCGCGAAGAACCCGGCGCGGCGGAGCACCGTGGTCGCGGTGAGCGGGGGAGATGGGTGGTCGGCCATGGTCGGTGCTGGTCAGCGGTCGCTCAGTCGTCGGTCAGGCGGACGCGGGTCGCGAGCAGGAGCAGGATCGTCGCCAGGGCGATCAGGAAGAACAGCAGCGTCGAGACCGCGGAGCCGTAGCCGGCCTGGTTGAACTCGAACAGCTGCTGCCGCGCGTAGATCGACATCGTCATCGAGCGCTCGTTGGCGCCGGTCAGCACGTAGATCGCGTCGAACACGCGCAGCGCATCGATCGCACGGAAGATCACGGCGACCATCAGCGCCGGCCGGATCAGCGGCAGGGTGACGCGCCAGAACACCTTGAGCGGATGGGTGCCGTCGATCTGCGCCGCCTCGTAGCACTCCTTGGGCAGCATCTGCAGCGCCGCGAGGATCAACAGCGACATGAACGGCGTGGTCTTCCACACGTCGACCATGATCACCGAGGTCATCAGCAGGTGCGGATCCGCGGTCCACGCGATCGGGTGATCGATGAGGCCGAGTGACGCGAGCACGTGGTTGATGAAGCCGTACTGGTCGTTGAGCAGCCAGCCCCAGATCCGCGCCGACACCACCGTGGGGATCGCCCACGGGATCAGGATCGCGGCGCGCACCAGGCCGCGGCCGGGGAACGCGCGGTGCAGGACCAGCGCGATGCCCAGGCCGAGCAGGGTCTCGATCGACACCGAGAACACCGTGAACCACAGCGTGTTCTTGACCGACCGCCACCACACCGGATCGGCCAGGACGCCGTACCAGTGGCCGTCCAGCCTGGTCAGGAAGTTGTCGAAGCCGACCCACTTGGCCTGGCCGAGCTGGAGCGTGTTGGCGTCGGTGAACCCGAGCCAGATGGTGCGCACCAGCGGCCAGCCGGCCACCAGCAGCAGCAGCACCAGCATCGGGGCGAGGAACAGCCAGGCCGAACGAGTCCGGCTGACCGCGAGCCACGACGTGTCGCGCGCGCGCGCCAATTACCAGCTCACCACTTCGGGCCCTTGATGCGCTCGAGGTTGGTGGCGAGATCGGCCAGGCTGTCCTTGGCGGGCTTCTCCTTGGCGAGCACGGCGTGCACCGCGTTCCAGAACGCGCTCGACACCTGATTGTACTTGCCGGCGGTCGCCGTCGATGGCCGGGGCACCGCGCTCTTGAACGTGTCGGCGAGGTTGCCGAAGAACGGATTGGCTCCGAGGATGTCCTTGTCGGCGTACAGATTCGGGATCGTCGGATAGAAGCCTGCGGTCAGCGCGCGGCGCTTCTGCTCGGCCGCCGAGGTCAGGTACAGCACCAGATCCGCGGCCTCGGCGGGGTGCTTGGAGAACTTCGAGACCGCGAGGTCCCAGCCGCCGAGCGTCGCGGCCGGCCGCGCGCCCTCGCCGTCGCCCTTGGGCAACGCCGCCACGCCGACCTTGTCCTTGACCGGGCTCTTGGCGTCCTGTGCAAGCGCCCACGCGTACGGCCAGTTGCGCATGAACACCGCGTTACCCGACTGGAATGCGGTGCGCGCCTCCTCCTCCTCGGCGTTGAGCACGCCGGTCGGCGAGATCGTGCCGGGCCACGACGCGACGAGATCGAGCGCCGCGACCGCCCTGGGGTTGTTGATCGAGATCTTGCCGTCGGGCTCGACGACCGTGCCGCCGCCGAAGCTGACGACCCACTCGAGCGCGTTGCAGGTCAGACCTTCGTAGGCCTTGCCCTGGAACACCAAGCCCTGCATGTCCTTGTTGCCGGCCTTGCGCTCGGCGTCCTGGATCTTCTTCGCGGTGGCGGTGAGCTGGGCCCAGGTCGTGGGCACGGCCTCCTTGTACTTGTCGAGCAGGTCCTTGCGGTAATACAAAAGGCCGGCGTCGGCGAACCACGGCATCGCGACCAGCTTGCCGTCGAGCGTGCCGTTGGCGACCAGGGCCGGGAAGTGCTCGTTCTCGGCGCCCTTGGAGTACGGCTTGAGATCGAGAAAGAAGCTGCCGAGGATGCCGGGCCACACCACGTCGACGCTGAAGACATCGACGTCGGACGACTCGGCGCCGAGCAGCTGCTGGATCGCGGCGAGCTTGTCGGTCGACGACGTCGTCGACGTGACGACGTTGGCCGTGTGGCCGGTCTTCTTCGCCCAGGCGTCGACGCCTTCCTTGCAGACGTCGAACTCCTTGCCGACCGACCCGCACGAGATCGCGACCTCGACCGAGCCGGCGGGCGCGGCCGCGTTGGCGCTGCCCGAGCCCTCGGCCGGCTTCTTGTTGTTCGCCGATTTATCGTCGGACTTCTTGCAGCCGGCGGCGGTGATCAGCGCGGCCAGCGAGCACAGCAGGGTGAGTGTCTTCATCAGGGCAAACCTTCCGTCGTGGCAAGACCCGAGATCGAAACGACACGCGAGCAGGTCGCCTTGCAACGGACCTGCCATGTTCCTGAGTACGAGTAGCACCGGCTGCGCAAGGGTCGCAACGCGCGCAACTACCGTTTTCCGCTGTGTCTGAGTATTGTCAGTTAGGAGCCGCTCACGACAGCTGCTGTCAGCGGTCCTGTAGCAAGACCGTGCCGGCGAACTTGCTGTCGCCGAGCTGCTCGAGCGCGCGCCGCAGATCGCGAGTGTTGGAGCGCCGCGCCGACAGCGCGAATACCACGCTGTCGGCCGCGTCGGTCATCAGGTTGACGTCGGCCGAGCCGAGCACCGGCGGAGCATCGACGACGATGTGGTCGTACTCGGCGAGCCGCATCCGCTCCATCGCGATCGCGAACGCCGGGCCATCGAGTAGCTGGTTCTGCTGGGTCCGCGGGTTGATCGCCGCGACGTGCAGCCACAGCTGCGGAATATCGATCAGACTCCACGGCATCGTTGGCTGGTGGCGGTGCGCCGCGAGCTGCTCGGCGAAGCACCACGGTGGGATGAACTGGAACACCGTGGTGAGCTGCGGCCGGCGGACGTGGGTCTCGACCAGCAGGACCTTGGCGCGGCCGCACTCGGACAGCGCGAGCGCCAGGTTGACCGCGGTCGTGGTCTTGCCCTCGCCGGGCTGCGGGCTGGTGACGATCACGACCTGGGGCCGGCCGATCTCGAGCAGGTGGTGGCGCAGGACCCGGAACGCCGCGCTGATCTCGGAGTCCGGATCGAGCACGAGCGCGAGCCGCCGATCGATGTGGTCCTCGGGCAGGTGGTGCTGGGTCAGATCGATCTGCGGCGTCGCGCCGGACGGCTTGGCGTGCGGGCCCATCATGACCGTCGGCTTGCCGTGGACCAGCGCGGTGCTCTCGACCTTGCCGTGCGACAGCGCGGCGGTGTCGACCCGGCCCTGCGCGATCGACGACGGATCGAACTTGAGCGTCGGCACCGGGCCGTCGATCAGCGTCTGCTTGGGATCGGCGGCGAGCTCGCGCACGTCGACCGCGACCATCGGCTGGGTCAGGAGCGGCAGCGGCGCGCCCTTGTGCTCGCCGAACTTCGGGATCGGGCTCGACCCGGTGGACCGTTCGTTGTCGCCGTAGCGACCGGTGCGCTTGCTCACGTGCCGCCTCCCTTGGCCGGGCGCCTGGTCTTCGCCTTGGATTTGCGGGCCCGCGCCGTCGGCGGGATGACCGCGAGCACCGCGACGCCGAGCTGATCGAGATCGGCGCGCCGGTACAGCCGGTCGTCCATCACGGCCAGCCCGACCGCCAGCGACAGCCCCAGGGTCAGGAACAGGATCATGCCGGCGGCCAGGAAGATCGTCTTGCCGGGACCGGACGGCTGCACCGGCTTGAACGCGGGGTCGATGATCGCGAGCCGGCCGCCCTGCTCGGCGAGCTTCTGCTGGGCGTCCATCTGGGCGCGGAACGCGCTGGTCGCGATCGACTCGACGCGCTCGCGCTGCTCGTTGACCGCGCGGCGCAGCTCGCTGTGCTCGCCCTCGAGCTTGACCACCCAGCTGGTCGTGGCGTCCGGGACTTCATTGGCCTTGCCGGTCTTGGTCTGCTCCGCGGCGATCTGGGTCTCGATCTGCTGGAGCTCCTTCTGCAGCCTGACCCGGTCCTCGGGGGTCGCGTTGTGGACCACGGGCTCGACGTCGGGCGGCATCGCGGCCTCGGCCTGGCGCAGCCGCTGGCTCGCGACCGCGACGCGGTCCTGGGCCTTGACCGCCGACGGGTGGATCTCGGTGAACTTGGTCAGGACCTCCTCGAGCTGGGCCTTGGCCTCGCGGAACTCGCGCTGCGCCTGCTGGACCGCGGCCTCCGCGGCGACGCGCTCGGGCGTCCGGGCCGCCGGCATCACCGGCGCGGCCACGCCGGGTGGCGCGTCGAGGCTGGCCTGGATCCGTACGCGCTGGCGCTCGAGCGCGATCAGCCGGGCGTTGCCGCCGGTCGGCCTGGACGGCCGGGTCGGCGCGTGGAGCTCGGTCTGCGGGCCGTTGGCGTCCTGGACGAACTCGGGGTGCTTGGCGAGGAACTCGGTGTACGCCTGCTCGCGCTTCTTGAGCTCGGCGCGCGCGCTGTCCTGCTGGTCGGTGATGAACGCGACGGTCGCGGCCGCCTGCTCGTTGCGCAGCCGCTCGTCCTTCTCCTGCAGCATCTTGGTCAGCTTGTCGGTGACCAGCTTGGCGCGTTCGGGCTTGGTGTCGGTGAACACGATCCGGAACACGTTGGCGCCGTGGGCCTCGAGCCGCACCGCCTTGCGCAGCTGCTCGATCTTGACGTCCGGATCGCGCTCCTGGGGATACGGATCGAGGTTGGGATCGACGATGATCTCCTCGAGCTGGGGCCGCGCGAGCAGGAGCTCGCGGTAGCGGTCGCCGATGTTGCGTTGCGCGACCTCCTCGCGGCCGGGCGACAGCAGCTGGGACTGGATCCGCTCCTGGTAGAACAGCGTGGCCCAGGACTGGTAGCTGCGCGGCCGGGTCACGGCGAACACGAGCGAGAGCCCGCCGCCGATGACCACGAAGACGGCAATGAGCCACCAGTGCCGCCCGGTCTTGCGACCGAGATCGAGCACGCGTTGCAAGTGGTCGCGTGGAGTTATCGGTGGAAGCGCCATCTTTGAAACGATGGTACACGAGCGCGTACAGCGCTACGTGTCCGCATGGATCCGACGTTGTCACCTGAAAATCCGGGGACATGCCCGAGCACCGGGAGCCCCAGCCGCACCACGTCGTCGGCTTCGTGGACGCGAGAATCGAATGCACCGAGGACCAGGGCCGAGCCGACCAGGGTGCCGGTCCCGATCACGGCGGCGACCATGACCAGCACCAGCCCGGAGTGAGTCGGCCGCTCGGGCCGGCTCTCGTCGACCACGGAGAGCGACATGTCCAGCCCCGCGGCGGCGACCTCGCTGGCCAGCGCCTCGGGGCTGGCGACGATCCGGGCCAGCCGGGCCTCGCGGTCGCGCTGCTGCGCCTCGAGCGCGGCGAGATCGATGCGCAGGATGCCCGCGAGGTCGTTCTGGCCGCGCCGGACCGCCTGGTCGATCGCCGCCTTCTTGCTGGAGATGTCGGCGACCACCTTGTCGATCTCCTCGTCGGTCGCGCGGCGCATCATCGCGACCTGCTGCGACATCGCGTCCGCGCTGTCCTGGCGCAGGTTCGACGCGGTCTCGATCACGATGCTGGCGAGGTCGTGGGCGAGGTCGGTCGCGCGATCGGGATCGATGTCGCGGACCGTGATCCCGATCCGCGCCGAGCGCCGTGCGTTATCGTCCTCGTCGTAGTTCACGAACGTGTTGCGCCAGATCTGGACCGCGAACTGGCCGCGCAGGCCGTCGAGCGCGAACTCGGGGCCGGCCTTCTTGCGCAGCGGATACAGGTTGTACTTCTCGACCAGCTCGAGCAACCGCTTGTCGGGGAGCAGGACCTGCGTGACGTAGGCGCGCAGCTGGTCGACCGGTGCCGGGGTGCGGTGCGCGGCCAGCGCGCCTTCGGTGAGCGCCAGGACGACCTCGGCCTCGACGATCACCGGCTTGGTGGCGATCTTGTGAGTGATGAAGGCCGTGAGCGCCGTGGCGAGCAGGATCACCGGGATCGGCCGGACCCGGGTGCGGCGGAGGATCCGCTGGAGCTCGGCGGCCATCCCGCGCCGCGTCGGCTGCTCCGACTCGTACCATTGGTCGCCGTTCGAGCCGGGTCGAGTCATCGATTATCGCACGCTAGCATCGACGGCGGCGACGAGCACGGCGTGCAGCGCCGCGGCGCTTGCCTCCCAGCCGCCGTGCGCACCCTGCGCCGCAACCGCGTCGGGTGCATAGGGAGTGCGCAAGGCGTGCGTGAGGGCCGCCGCGAGCGCCTCGGGGTTCCGCGGCGGCACCAGCGTGCCGAGGGTGTCGCTCGTGATCAGGTCGGGGACGCCACCGACGGCGGACGCCACGACGCGCCGGCCGCATGCCAGGGCCTCGAGCACCGCGTTGGGCGTGCCTTCGATATGGCTGGGCAGCACGAGCACGTCGCACGCCGCCATCCACCGCGGCACCGCGTCGAGCGGCTGGGCGCCGACCAGGGTGGCCCGCGGCGGCAGCGCGGCCTCGAGCGCCGTGCGCAGGGGCCCACCGCCGACGAGCGCCAGGCGCGCATCCGGCAGCTCGCGCGCGACTCGCTCCCAGGCCTGTGCGAGATCCTGCACACCCTTCTCGGGCTTGAGGTTTCCGACGTAGAGCGCCAGCGGGCCATCGGGCAGGCCGAGCTCGGTGCGCGCGGCCGCACGGTCCCGGACATGGAACAGCGTGGGATCGACCCCGTTCATCACGATCGCGATCTGCTCGCGCGGCACCCCGAGCGCGGCGACCTCATCGGCCAGCGCGCGGCTCACCGCGACCACCCGCGCCCGCGACAGCGCCCACGCGATCTGGCGGCGCGGCCCCGGCAGCTTGGCCATGACGTTGATGTCCGAGCCATGCAGCTTGACCACGCACGGCACGCCGAGCAGCCGGGCCGCGATCACCGCCGCGAAGCCGTCGGGGTAGGCCCACGAGCCGAGCACCACGTCGACCTTGCCGCGGTAGCGCGCGAGCGCCGGGGCGATCGACGCCGCGTACAGCGGGCCCCAGGCGCCGTGCGCCAGCCGGGGCAGGAACAGCGTTCGCGGGTGGCGGACCTCGATCCCGGCGATCTGCTCGCGGCGCGGCACCCGGGCGAGCTTGCCGGCGCTCGACCAGCGCGCCGTCAGCCCCGCGCCGGGGAACCACGGGATCGTCGCCAGGACCTCGAGCTCGCAGCGCCGCGCCAGCGCGGCGAACTGCTGGCGATTGAACGGCGCCGACAGTGGCTCGGCCAGGTTCGGAAAGATCTTCGTGATCGCGAGGACGCGCACTGCTTCGATCTGCCTCCGGGCGGCGGCACCCGCAGGCCACCTGTTCAGAGGTTGAACACCTTGTCCATGCGCAGCAGCTTGAAGATCGCCAGCGGCTGGTCGCGCGCGCCGGCGATGGTCAGCACGCCGCCGTGGTTGCGTACGCCCTTGTAGAGCTTGACCAGCGCGGCGACCCCGGAGCTGTCGATCAGGTCGAGCATCGAGAGATCGACCACGGCCTTGGCCGGCCGCGTCGCGACGATCTTGTCGATCTCCTCGGACAGCGCCGGGGCGCTGTTGATGTCGAGCGAGCCGCGGACCACGAGCGTGGTCTCCTCGTTACTGCGGTTGACTTCGAACGGGGTCATGTCAGCTCCTCCCGACGGCGACCTGCGCGGCGGGCATTCTCTTGTACAGCCGCCACAGGTTTGGCGGTCCGGGTTCGTAGATCATGTCGTCGAGCATGGTCTTGGCGATGTGGATCCCCATGCCGCCCTCGGGCAGCGACTCCTCGTCGAGATCGGTGGGGAGCGGCACGACATTGTCGAGATCGAACGGGTGGCCGCTGTCCTTGACCTCGATGGCGATCGCGTCGCTCATCAGGGTGATCTCGATCTCGATCGTGCCGCCGCCGCGGCGCTGATAGGCGTGGATCGCGATGTTGTTGAAGATCTCCATGAACGCCGAGACCACGGCGGTGTCAAACGGATGGCGGACCTCGAGCGCCAGCGGGTCGAGCGTCGGATCCTGCGGATCGAGCGGCGGCGCATACGACACCAGCCGAGCAGCCTCCGCGACCACTCGCACCGCGATCGGCCGGTAGCGGAGCGTACCGGGTACGCTGAGGCGGATCGGGGGAGCCATCTGCGCGCAGAATAGCCAGCTCCGGGGGGTTTGCGAAGTGCGCGGCGCCTCCGTCGAAGAGAAAACGTAAGGCCAACGCTAGGTGCGGCGCCGCGGATTCCGCCGCCGCGCGGCCTCCGTGATACTGTGAGCTTCGTGTTGCGCAGCGTCCGCATCGCCAAGCGAGCCATCGATGTCGCAGGGGCCGCGGTCGGCCTGGTGCTGAGCGCGCCGCTCATGCCGCTGATCGCGGCGGCGATCTACATCGACTCGCCGGGCCCGGTGTTCTTTCGCCAGCGCCGCGCCGGCAGCCTCAAGTCGATCACGAACGACAACGGCAAGAAGCAGTTCCAGTTCGATGAATTCGAGATGCACAAGTTCCGCACCATGGTGCCCAACGCCGAGGCCAAGACCGGCATCGTCGTCGCGGGTGCCAACGACGCGCGGATCACGCGGGTCGGCAAGTTCCTGCGCAAGTCCCGGCTCGACGAGCTGCCGCAGTTCTGGGACGTGCTGCGCGGAAAGATGAGCCTGGTCGGCCCCCGGCCCGAGCGCCCCGAGCTGCTCCAGAACCTGTCGTACGCGATCCCGCTGTTCGAGGAGCGGATGCGCGACGTCAAGCCGGGCATCACCGGCCTGGCCCAGATCTCGCTCGGCTACACCGGGTCGATCCCCGAGGGCAGCGAGATCGCCAAGCTCGCCGCGACCCTGCAGAACCCGTGGGGCCTCGACGAGACCAAGGGCTCGCTCGCCGACGACATGCGGATCAAGCTGCTCTACGACCTGGCGTACACCGCCTCGCTCGAGCGGTTCGATACCTTCCTGCGCACCGAGCTCGGCATCATCTTCAAGACCCCGCTGGTCATGCTGCGGATGACCCAGGGCCGCTGACCCGGGATTCCGCTGATTCGCGGCCCGGCGAGTCCCAAATGCTGGCCGGGTGATGGCACACTGCGCGCGTTCGCAGCTGTCTTCCCTCCCCAGGCCCACAAGCCCCCAGGCCCACAGGCCCACTGGCACAGGAGTCACGAATATGCGGTCGATTCGCCTCGGTTGGTTCGTCGGTGTCCTCACGATCTCGTCGGGTCTTCCGATCGCGGCGCACGCGGGCGGTGACGCCAACGCCGGCAAGGACAAGAGCGTGGCCTGTGCGGCCTGCCATATCTCGGGCAATCCGGCGTCCGAGACCCCGCACCTCGCGGGCCAGCGCCCGACCTACATCGCCAAGCAGCTCAAGGCGTTCAAGGCCGAGGACCGCAAGAACCCGCTGATGAACGCGGTGTCCAAGCAGCTGAGCGACGCCGACGTCGACGACATCGCAGCGTACTGGGCGAGCCAGGCCGCGGGCAGCGACACGACCGAGCCCGAGACCAACGCGGCGATCAAGAAGTCGCACGTGGCGTTCCCCAAGGACTTCCCCAAGGGCTACACGCAGTACCTGTCGTCGAACAACGAGGAGCAGAAGGTCGTCAGCAAGACCTACGTCAACGCGGTCGGGCTCGCGGCGACCAAGGCGGGCAAGCAGCTGCCCGACGGCAGCATCATCGTCGTGGCCAACTACATGGCCAAGCTCGGCGCCGACGGCAAGCCGGTGGCCGACAAGGACGGCAGCTGGGCGACCGACAAGGTCAAGTCGTACACCGCGATGGAGGCGCGCGCCGGCTGGGGCAAGGACATCCCCGAGCTGATCCGCAACGCCAACTGGAACTACAGCGTGTTCACCGCCGACAAGGCGCCGCGCGCCGAGGTCAACCAGGCGGTGTGCCTGGCGTGCCACAAGCCCAAGGCCGGCGAGAGCTTCCTGTTCAGCTGGAAGGAGCTCAAGGACAAGGCCGGCGCGAAGTGACGGGCGCGTGACCGCGGGTCGGCGCGCGCGGCAGGGGGCGGGTGTAGTGTTCGGAGCATGAGAGCTCTCGTCGCCGCCTGCCTCGGATCGGCCTTGATCGGTTCGGCGCTCGTCGCCCATGCGAACCCGCCGAAGACGCATCGCCTCGAGGCCACGCCCGCGACCGTGGCCTACGGCTACTACTGGTCCGAGGCCCAGCCGGTGCTCCGGATCGCCTCGGGCGACATCGTCGATGTCGACACCCTGCTGACCAACACGCCGACCGGCCTGGGCCGCGCCGGCGTGCCCGATGCCAAGATCCAGGCCTCGCTCAAGGCGATCGTCGGCGAGGTCACCGGTGACCGCAAGGGACCGGGCGGGCACATCCTGACCGGGCCGGTGTACGTCGAGGGCGCCGAGCCCGGCGACGTGCTCGAGGTCAAGATCCTGTCGATCGATCTGCCGATCGACTACGGCTACAACGGCTGCAGCGGCTACCTGCCGGACAACTGCGAGAAGGACGTGCCGGCCAAGATCCTGACGCTGGATCGCAAGCGGATGACCGCCGAGTTCGCCCCGGGCATCGTCGTCCCGCTGCGGCCGTTCTACGGCAGCATCGGCGTGGCGCCGGCGCCCGAGGCCGGGCGGGTCAGCAGCGTCCCGCCGGGCCGCCACGCCGGCAACCTCGACAACCGCGAGCTCGTCGCCGGCAGCACGCTGTACATCCCGATCTTCGCCAAGGGCGCGCTGTTCGAGATCGGCGACGGCCACGCGGCGCAGGGCGACGGCGAGGTCGATCAGACGGCGATCGAGACCTCGCTGCGCGGCCGGCTGCAGCTCACGGTGCGCAAGGACATGAAGCTGACCTGGCCGCGCGCCGAGACCGCCACCGACTACATCAGCATGGCCACCGATCCGGACCTGGCGGTGGCGACCAAGGGTGCGATCCAGGAGATGATCGACTTCCTGGTCGCCGAGAAGAAGCTGTCCAGGCACCTGGCATACCAGCTGGTCAGCGTCGCCGGGAACGTCGCGGTCACCCAGCTGGTCGACAAGCCCAACCTCGGGGTCCACGTCCGGCTGCCCAAGGCGATCTTTCGCGGCAAGCGGTAGCGGGGGGTCCTTGAGGCCTGGGCGCAACGGCCGAATCGATCGGCGTGCCGCCGCTCAGCGCTGTCGATCCAGGGAGCTTTCGTGCCTCGACCCGGTTGCGCGCCATGGCCGTCGTCGCAGGCATCGCGGTGCTGCTGGCGGCGGCGCCGGCGTACGCGCTGGACAGCCATCGGGGAATCACGCAGTACGCGCAGACCCGGTACGAGGCCCACGACGGCCTGGCGCACAACCTGGTCAACTCGTTCGCACAGACTCCGGACGGCTACCTGTGGGCGGGCAGCGAGGAGGGCCTCAACCGCTACGACGGCGCGACGTTCACGATCTTCGATCACCGCAAGACCGACGGCATCCCGAGCAACACGTTCACCGCGCTCGCGGTCGATCCGGCGGGCGCGCTGTGGGCGGGCACGCGCGACCACGGCGTCGTCCGGATGGTCGAGGGCGAGTTTCAGCCGGTGATCTGGGAGCCGGGCGCCCAGGACGGTCAGATCCGCGCGCTCGCGTTCGATCGCGGCGGCGACCTGTGGATCGGCCTGCACGATCGCGGCGTCGTGCGGCTCCACGGCGACACCGCCGTGCTGCGGCTCGGCACGCGCGACGGCCTGCAGAGCGAGGACATCCGCTCGATCCTGGTCGCGCGCGACGGCACGTTGTGGATCAGCACGTTCCGCGGGCTCGCGCACTGGAGCGCCGGCCGCCTGACCCGCGGCCCTGCAGCGCTCGACGGCATCGCGATCGACCGGGTCGCCGAGGACGCGCACGGCGAGCTGTGGTGCGCGACCGCGAACGGCCTGGCCCACGTCCGCGGCGACGGCGTCGACTGGGTCGGCGTCGATCGCCTGCCGACGACGCCCGTCCGCCAGATCCTGTTCGACCGCGACGGTAACCTGTGGATCGGCACCGGCAAGGGCGTCGCCCGGATGACTCCCGACGGACAGATCGACCTGCTCGCGCGGCCGATCGCGATGGTGCTGGCGCTGTTCGAGGACGCCGAGGGCAACCTGTGGATCGGCACCGAGGGCGGGCTCGACCGGCTGCGCGACGGCGACGTGATCCCGTTCGGCGCCGCGCAGGGCGCGACCGACGGGGCCGCGTTCAGCATCCGCGAGGACGCGACCGGCGGGATCTGGATCGCCTCGGACGAGGGACTGTACCGGGTCGCGGCCGGCGACGCGGCCGCGACCAAGATCGCCGACGGCCACGGCACGATGTACGGGATCTTCACCGACACCCACGGTGACGTGTGGTTCGGCGCGCGCGACGGCAGCGTCGGGCGCTGGCGCGGCGGCGCGTTCGCGTGGCTCGGGCGGCGCGACTGGGAGCGCGTCCGGGCGTTCGCCGCCACCGGGGACACGATGTGGATCGGCACCGACAACGGCCTGTTCCGCATGCCGGGCGATCGCCTGGAAGCCGCCGAGGCGATGATGTCCGGTGTCGCGGTCAGCGCGATCACGACGGACGCAGGCGGCTCGCTGTGGCTCGCGACCGAGAGCGGCGTGATGCGCTGGCAGGCCGGCGGGCTCGTCCCGATCCCACCCGGCGGCCCGCCGTCGAACACCTCCGCGACGACGATCCAGTTCGACGCCGACGGCACGATGTGGGTCACCACGGAGGGCGCGGGGCTGTGGCGGCTGCGCAACGGCCACTGGGTCTCGTTCACGACCAGGGACGGCCTGTTCGACGACCTCGTGTGGCGGCTACTCGATGACGGCCGCGGCAACCTGTGGATGTCATCGAACCGCGGCATCTGGAGCGTGAGCCGGCAGCAGCTCGACGACCGCGCCACGGGCCTGCGCCAGCGGCTCGAGTTCGTGCTCTACGGCGAGGCCGACGGCATGCCGACCCGTGAGTGCGACGGTTCGATGGACCCGGCCGGCTGGCGGACCCGCGACGGCCGGCTGTGGTTCCCCACGGTCAAGGGCGTGGTCGTGATCGATCCCGCGCACCTGCATCCCGCGCCGCCGGTCGATGCGCTGCTCGACGGCGCGCGGGTCGACGGCCAGCCGCAGCGCCTCGGTACGGCGCTCGACCTCGCGCCCGGCAAGAGCCGGCTCGAGATCTCGTACACCGCGCCGGCGCTGCGCAACCCCGAGCGGATCCGGTTCCGCTACCGGCTCGATGGCTTCGACCGGGCCTGGAACGAGGCCGGAGGCCAGCGGGTCGCGCAGTACACCAACCTCGCGCCCGGTGACTACCGCTTCATCGTCGAGGCCGGCCGCGACGGCGCGTGGGGCCGCGCCGCGAGCCTGGCGATCACGCTGCGGCCGCACTTCTACCAGACCCGCGGGTTCCTCGCGCTGGCGGTCGCGATCATCGTGCTGGCGATCGTCGCCGTGCCGCTGCTCAGGATCCACCAGCTCCGCGCGCGCGAGCGCGAGCTCGCCGAGCGCATCCGCGAGGCCGTCCACGAGCTCGCCGAGCGCGAGCAGCGGCTGCGCGACACCCAGGCCCAGCTGGTCGAGGCCTCGCGCCAGGCCGGCCGGTCCGACGTCGCGACCGCCGTGCTCCACAACGTCGGCAACGTGCTCAACAGCGTCAACGTCTCGGCGAGCCTGGTCAACGACATCGTCGGCCGGTGGAAGACCGCCGGCCTGGTCAAGGTCGCCGGCCTGATCACCGACCATCGCGACGACCTCGGCCGGTTCTTCCGCGACGATCACCGCGGCCAGAGGCTGCCGGAGTACTTCACCCAGCTCCAGGAGGTGCTCGAGCGCGACAAGACCGCGGCGCTGACCGAGCTGAGGTCGCTGATGCGCAACCTCGATCACATCAAGATCGTGGTCAGCTCGCAGCAGTCGCACGTCAAGCCCGGGGGCGCGCCCGAGACCTTCGAGGTCCACCAGCTGCTCGAGGACGCGCTCAAGCTCAGCCCGGTGTCGCGCGAGCGCGACGCGATCGAGGTCGTGCGCCAGTTCGACGCGCTGCCTCCGGTCAAGCTCGACCGCCACAAGGCGCTGCAGATCCTCGTCAACCTGCTGGCGAACGCGCGCGATGCGGTGATGTCGAAGGCGACGGGCGCGCGGCAGATCGCGGTCCGCGTGCGGCGCGGCGCGGCGGCCGACTTCGAGGTTGCGATCGAGGACAACGGCTGCGGCATCGCCGCGGCCGACCTCGACAAGATCTTCCAGCTCGGCTTCACCACCAAGCCGGACGGCCACGGCCTCGGCCTGCACTACAGCGCATGCGCCGCCCTCGAGCTCCACGGCAAGCTGACCGCGCGCTCGCCGGGCCTGGGCAGCGGCGCATCGTTCGTGCTGGTGCTGCCGTTCGAGCCGGCCGCCGCCGCGTAGCGTCCGGGGCTACGCGCCGCGGATCGCGACCGCGGCGGGCAGCTCGACGGCGAGCAGCCGGGCGAGCTGCTGGCTCTGCTCGATCCGGCCATCGCGGGTCTGCGGCGGCAGCATCGGGATCAGCACCAGATCGCCGTCGCTCCACGTCAGGCGCACGCACTCGCCATCGGGCTTGACCCCGGTCAGCGCCGCGCGCGGGATGTCCTGGGTCCGGTCGTCCCAGACCAGGCGCACCAGCGCGGGCAGGATCTCGAGCTTGCCCGCGCCGTTGATCCGGCAGCTCACCGGCCAGTGGCGGGCGGTCCGGATCTTGACCGGGAGGCGACGCAGCCAGACCCCGAGCCCGAGCGGCGCGACGTACAGCGCGAGGATCGGCGCGAGCGTGGCGAGCATCGGGACCGCGATGTTGTCGGTCTTGCCGAGCGCGCCGAACGCGACCACCCAGATGATCACGGCGGTGGCGACGCCGAGCACGACTGCGAGCGAGGTCCAGGCGATCTGGCTCCGGCCGCGCGACGTGGCCGAGTCGGCGACCCACGCCAGGACGAAGCCCCAGCCGATGACGCCGGCGACCCAGTAGAGCATCGGCGATCCATATCATGTCGAGACCGGCGATTGTCCCTTGACGGCCGTTCCGGAGCGGCAAACGCTAGACGGCGATGACCCGACTCCCCACCCGGCTCCATCACACCGCCTATGTCGCCAAGGACCTCGAGCGCACCCGGCAGTTCTACGAGGACATCATCGGGCTGCCGCTGATGGCGACCTGGTGTGAATCCGACGAGCTGTTCGGCGAGCTCCGCACCTACTGCCACTGCTTCTTCGGGCTCGAGGACGGCAGCGCCCTGGCGTTCTTCCAGTTCGCCAGCCCGCGCGACGCCGCGCTGTTCGGGCCGACGATGCCGGAGACGCCGTTTCATCACATCGCGCTCAACGTCGACGCCGAGACCCAGGCCGCGGTCCAGGCCCGGCTCGCCGCCGCGGGCTACCGCGAGCCGCAGACCTACGTGCTCGAGCACGGCTACTGCCGCTCGCTCTACGCGGTCGATCCCGACGGCATGATCGTCGAGCTGACCTGCGACGTGCCGGCGGCGATCAAGCCCGAGGTGGTCGAGGCCCGGCGCGAGCAGGCGCACGCCGAGCTGGCGCGCTGGCTGGCCGGCGACCACACGTCGAACAACACGTACCGCTAGATCCGCCGGTCAGTTCGCGGCGTCGATCGCGCCGCCGCCGACGTTGGTGCCGTCGTCGGTGATCGTGACGCCGGTGCACTGGTCGCGCAGGAACGACGCCAGCACGGCCTTGCGCTGGGGCAGGAACACGTCGAGCAGCGCCGGCGACAGGTGGCTCGACTCGTCGACATGGACGAAGACGAGGCTCTGCGGCCAGACCACGCCGTCGCCGAGCTGGTTGTGCGGCGGCGTGGTGCTGAGCTGGTGGCAGCCGGCGCAGGTCTGCGTGGTCGCGCGATCGAGGATGTTGTTCACCGTCAGGTTGGGATTGGTGATCTTGCTCCGGATCTGGGTCCGGAAGCTGGCCTCGGTGAAGTCGGCATACAGCACATCACCCGCGCCCGACGACACGCTCTCGAACTCGTTGAAGTTGTTTCCGTTGGTCATCGTGATCGTCGCCGCGTTGGGCCGGGACAGCACGCCGATCTGGCCCAGGAACCCGGCCTGGAACGCGGGGGCGTTGGCGTGGGTGCCGGTGAACAGCTCGTTGGCCGGATTGACCTTGTCGGTCACGTGCTGGACCGACAGCGTGCACGACGCGGCCGGCGCGCACGGCTTGTTGAGCTGGAACTCGCGCAGCTGCCACTGCTGGAACTGGACGAACATGTTGGTGCGGATCTGGCCCTTGCGCGAGACCGCGCTATCGAGGCTCGTCAGACCGTAGTGCGACGCGGCCACCACGGGCTCGAAGCCGGGCAGGCCGGTGAAGTAGAACTGGTCGAGCTTGCTCGCCCGGCTGGCGGCGCTGGTGTCGGTCGACAGCTGGGCCCAGAAGTCGGCGACCGGCGTGCAGCCTGCGAGCCCGGCCGCGGGCGTCGGGTTGGGCAGCCGGCCCTCGAAGATCAGGAACGCGCGGCCATTGCCGCCCAGCATCGCGTAGACGATGCGGTACTCGCCGCAGTCCGCGCCGTTGCGCGGCGCGAGGTCGAAGCGATTGGCCAGCGCGGTCGGCACGAAGTGCGCCCCGGTCGAGCCGAACGGGTTGATCGAGGCGAGCGTGCTCTCGATCCGCGGACACGTGATGCCATAGCCGTTGGGATCGATCAGCGGATCGCTGCAGCTGGCGAACGTGCCCATCCACGCTTTCCATAACGCCAGCGGCGTGTTGGTCGCGTGCGCGCTGGTCGCGATCGCGGTCATCACGCGCTGTAATGAGAAGTTGGCGAGCGCGGTCGGGTCGGTGACCTCGAGGGATCGCGTGACGTCGATCGGCGGGACCGGGCACGTGATTGCCTCCTCGGTGTGATCGACGGCGGGGCCGTCGAGCGTGGCACAGCCGGTGAGCGCAGCACAAAGAATGGTTCGTTTGAAGAGTGAATGCATCGTGGCCGCAGACTGCAACCGCGGTGCCGCCGGGAGGCAGTGCGCGCTCCGTGTCGACAGGCAGAGTTTCACCGGCGACGGATCGCACACCGGTACGTCGAGATCCCGGGCTCGGCGCCAACGCACGATCCCGCGCCGCCGCACCGGCACCTCGACGTACCACCGCCGCGACGGCGGGAGCCGGCCTTGCGAACCGCACCGCGGCCGTGGTTGGATGCGCCGTGGTAGCTCCATCGTCCGATGCTGCATGGCGCTGGTTCGTCGCGCTCGACGGCGGCGACCTCGACGGCCTGATCGGTGACGCCGGCGTGCTCCGGTTCGAGTGGCCGAGCCGGCGTCTCGACTACCGGTACTTCGACGGGGTGAGCGCCGGCCACAACGTCTCGATCGCGCCGGGCGGCCGGATCTTGCTGCTCGGCAACTTCTCGCAGCAGATCGTGGTGGTCGACACCGCGAGCCTCGACGTCCTCGAGCGCGTCACGACGATGTCGGTCGAGCAGAGCGACTACCGGCTGCGCGCCAACACCCACCACGTCTGGCTCGACGACCGGCGCTTCCTCTGCGCGATCGGCGATCACCTGTACGAGTTCGATCTCCGCGATCTGCGCAAGCCGACGCGGCTCGGGGCGCACCGGCTGTGGACCGCGCACGAGCTGCGCAGCGGCGAGCACAACAAGCGCTACGTGCTGATGGGCGATCTGGGGCCCGAGCGCTCCGGCGCCCGCCAGGTCGGAGTCTTCGACCGCGACAACCCCGGCAAGACCCGGATCATCAAGCTGCCGGGGACCGTGTGGCATACCTGCGTTCATCCGGACGGCAACGTCGGGTACGCCGCGACGTACTCGATCACCGCCGAGAACGAGGACTACGTCGACTTCGCGCCGGCGTACACCCGCGAGTACATCTTCGAGATCGACCTGCCGAACGCGACGATCCTGCGGGTGTGGAGCTCGGGGGCGGGGTTCCCGATCCACCTCAACAGCGATCTCGAGCTCCACGGCGGCAAGCTCTACGTCGCGTCCGCCGGCGGCCACAGCGTGGTCGAGCTCGACATCGCGGACTTCACCACCACGCGCGTGGTCCCGGTGACGCCCAGCCGGTGGAGGCGGTGGTTCCAGGTCCGCCAGGCGATCCGCAACCTGCTCGGTGCGTTCCTGCGCAAGCCGGCGATGAACACGCACATGCTGCTGCAGGCGCTGGTGGTCAGCAGCGGGCGGCTGTTCGACGGCGTGTACGCCGCGCGCGTATCACCGGACGGCCGCTACCTGGTCGCCGGCAACCGCGGCTACAACTATCTCCGCGTGATGGACCGCCGGACCCTGGCGCGGGTCTACGACCGGCAGCTGCCGACCTTGCCCGGCGGGCTGCACCTCGGGATGCACCACAGCGAGGTCGTGGCAGGTGCCACGCCGGGAGCGCAGGACTGATGCCGGGCTACGGCTGGTCCTACCTGGTGGTCACGCGGACCGAGGAGCCGGCGGGCGCGGCGCCGCGGTTCGAGGTCAGCGACGGCAGCACGTTCGACGCCGAGGACCGCATGCTGGGCGAGCTCGGCGTCACCGGCTGGGAGCTCGTGGCGATCCGCCAGGCCGGCGCGCGCGTGGTGTTCTACTTCAAGCGACCGCGCGCGTGATGCGCCGGCCCGGGCGCGGCGGCGCGCCTACTGGATCTGGACGGTCGAGCGCATCCACGGGTGGATGCAGCACTGGACCTTGAACGTGCCCTTGGTCTTGATCGCGCCGGCCGCGCCGGTGGTCACCGTGATCCCGGTGCCCGAGGCGATGTCGACGTTGGTGGCGTTCGCGCCCGCGACGCACTCGGGCGCGACCGTGGTGTTCCCGGACTTCTCGTTGAGGATCGGCACCCGGCCGCCGCCGAACTGGGCCACGACCGAGAACGTGTGGACCTCGCCGCCGCGGTTATCGACCCGGAAGCTCTGGCCGGACCGGACGCGGATATCGCCGCCGCCGAACTCCCAGGTGGCAACGCGCTTGGTGGCGTCGAGCTCGGCGGTGAACTGGTCGCGCGTGGTCGTGCCACCGAAGCCAGGTCGGCACAGCGCCCCGAACGTCACCGGGTCGCACGTGTCCTCGGGATGGATCTCGGTGTGACCGTTGGACGCCTGCTCCACCGCGCCCTGCTCGGGGTCCTCACCGGGAGCTGCCGCGCATCCATAACCAAAGACGATCGCGGTTGCCGCGCAGAGAGTCGAGAGACAGTTGGCGAACTGAGCCATGGGTACCTCCTGTTTCGGACGAAGACTCGGAAAACTGATGTCTCGTCGATATCGCCGTTCCAGGACCCTCCGGTCAACCATTGCTTGGCAATACTTCGCAACAACATTGTCCAGCGCGCCAGCCGTGCGCCG
>DASWRS010000484.1:0-2939 GCA_036403075.1 Kofleriaceae bacterium | reverse complement strand
TGGTGACCCCAATGGGACTTGAACCCATGTTTTCGGCGTGAGAGGCCGACGTCCTAACCGCTAGACTATGGGGCCGTGGAAGGAGACGTGGTTCTACCTGTCGCGGTGCGAACGGTCAAGCGTTCGCTGGTTCGGGGACATGGATTCGAACCATGATAGTCAGATCCAGAGTCTGACGTCCTACCATTAGACGATCCCCGAGTGAGTCGAGGGTGTTTAGGTAAACGGGTGGCGCCGGTTCGTCAAGGTGTCGTGGCAGGCTTGGCACGCGGAACGAAGAAGATCAAGGTCTTGCCGCCGGTCCGGAGGACGTGGATGGCGAGCCAGGGGGTCGACGGGGTCTGGCTGAGGAACCGGGTGAGCTCGACGCCGCGCACGGCGTAGGGGCCGATGCGCTGCGCGTCGAGGCCGCGGCGGGCGAGCTCGGCCACGAAGAAGTCGCTGGTCTCGCGCAGGCCGCGGCCGGAGATCAGCTGGCCTTGCGCATCGGAGCGCGTGCCCGGCGGAACCCGCACCGGCGGCTCGGCGTACGACCGCAGGGACACGCCCAGCAGCGCGATGATCACCCAGGCTCGCGGCGCGTCGACCATGCCTGCCGCATCCAGCATCGCATGACAGATGCAGCACGCAGGGTGTAAACTCTGCGTAACTTGACGGCAGAGGTAGGTATGTTTCGCTTCATTTTACCGTTGCTGGCGGCGTCGCTTACGATCATCGCGGGGTGCAAACGCCAGAGCTCGGACGGGGCCGCGGGATCGGGCGCGACCGGGACGATGGGCTCGACGACGGGCTCGGCCATGGCTGGCTCCGCGGCGGGTGGTTCGGCCGCCGCGGCCGGATCGGCGATGACCGGCTCGGGCTCGGATCCGGCCACCGGGGCCGGCTCGGCAGCCGGCGGCTCGGCGGCGGCGGGCGCGGCCACGGGATCGGATGGCGGCTCGGCGGCGATGCCGGGCTCCGGCGCGGGTGCGGCAGCGGAGGGCATGGCGCACCGCGCGGGGATGTGCCCGAGCACGGTGCTCGGGGCGACGACGACGTCCGCGGTCAAGGGCAAGGCCGTGACCGTGACGATCACGTCGACCGACAAGGACGCGATCGCGGCGATCCAGAAGCGCACCGACAAGCTGCTCGCCGAGAAGAAGGACGGCACCTCCGCCGGCACCGCGCATGACCAGAAGGGCACGCACGGCGGGGGCCAGGGGCTGTGCCCGGTCTACGTGCCCGACGGCGCGACGGCGACCGCGAAGCACCAGGCCAAGGGCGTCGTGGTGACGATCACGCCGAAGGACAAGCCGGACGAGCTGGCCAAGGAGATCGATGGCCGGATCACGAAGGCCGCGGACTGGGTCAAGGCCAACGTGAAGCCCGGTGATCAGGGGAATCAGGGCGGGGTCGGTGGCGGCAAGGGCAAGGACGGCTCCAATCACTCCGGCAAGGGCGACGGCAAGGGCCACGATCGCAAGCCGGGCGGCGGCGGCGGCAAGGGCACCGGCGGTGGCAAGGGCGCCGGCGCTGGCGACAAGAGCGGCTGATCGGCGCAGAGGCGACGGGCGCAGCGCGCCTCGAGGTGCGGGCGACAGCCCGGCTGATCGGCGCGCGCCGGCGGGTGCCTGCAGCGGTAGCTCGCAGGCAAGCGACAAGCGCAGCTGACTCGCGCACCGGCGGCGGCTCCGATATCCACGTCCCGCGCAGCGCCACGTCCCGCGCAGCGCCACGGCCCGCGCAGCGCCACGGATCACGCTGTGCCGGCAGCTCGGCGCCAGGTCATGGCGATCCGGCGCGCGCGGCGACGCAGCGCCGGCTGTGCACGGTCTTGCACGGCGCAGGCATGCGCGGCGGATCACAGCGGTTACAACCAGGCGCCGTCGGCGCGAGGCCGTCGGCGTAGGATCGCAGCATGGGACGACGCGACGAACCAGGGCTGCCGCGGCTGCGAACCGGCGCGCGCGTGATCGCAGCGGCCGCCGCGGTGCTCGCCGGCTGCGGTGGCGGCCACTCGAACCAGCCCGATGCCGGTGGCGATGCGGCGATCGACGCGCCGCCGCCGCCGCCGTGGTGGCAGCCCCAGGTCGGCGAGGCCAAGAACTGGGACATCCAGCTGAGCGGCACGATCGACGTGTCGACGCCGCGGCTGATGTACGACCTCGACCTCTGGGCGCTGGTGCCGTCGCCGACCACGCTCGATTACGGCGACGGCACGCCGGTCACGGTGCCGGCCGGGGCGCTGGCCGGCACGATCGCGCAGCTCCACGCGCGGACGCCGCGGACGTTCGTGATCTGCCACGTCGAGACCGGCGCGCTCGAGGCGAACCGGCCGGACGCGAAGAAGTTCCCGTCCGGTGTGACCGGCGGTCCGGTCCCGGGCCTGGCGATGGGCCGCTTCCTCGACGTCAGTCTGGCCGGCCGCGCGAAGTGGGCGTCGATCATGTTCAAGCGGTTCGATCTCGCCAAGCAGATCGGCTGCGATGGCGTCGAGCCGGCGCACAACGACGTCGCGTCCTACACCTCCGGGCTCACGATCTCGTCGGAGGACTCGTACAGCTGGTACGCCGAGGTCGCCACGCAGGGCCACGCCCGCGAGCTGTCGGTCGGGATGAAGGACGGCGATCTGCTGGGCGGGCAGGTCGACGCCGAGGCCGACAGGTTCGACTGGCTGATGACCGAGCGCTGCGGCGAGTTCGAGCTGTGCGACAACGCGCGGCCGTTCATCGAGCGGCACAAGCCGGTGTTCGCGATCGACTACAACTTCGATAGCGGCGACGACAGCGTCGTTCCACCGATTCCCCCCAGGCCGCAGGGCTCGACGATCGTCTGCATGCGCCAAGGGCTGGCGATGATCGCGGACGGGCTGTACAAGGACGTCGCGCTGACCAAGGCGGTCCGCACGCAGTGCGAGCCCTGAGGCCGAGCGGAAGCCTGCTCAGTCCTTGCGGCCGAGC
>DASWRS010000483.1:0-21483 GCA_036403075.1 Kofleriaceae bacterium | reverse complement strand
GTCGGTCATGATCTCGAGCGCGGTCGCGATCCGGTCCGGCGAGCCGATCCAGCGCTCGACGGGCGGCTCCCAGGGTTCGAGCGCGCCGGGCAGCCGCAGGTCCGAGACCGTGAAGCCGACCAGGCCGGCCTTGGGCTTGCCTCCGCGGCCGGTCGCGCCCTCGTCGCGGATCTCGCCGCCCGAGCCGGTCGCCGCGCCGGGGAACGGCGAGATTGCGGTCGGGTGGTTGTGGGTCTCGACCTTGCCCAGGATGTGCGACGGCTCGCGGTGACCGCGGTACACGCCGTCGGAGCCGGGGAACAGCCGCTCGGCGGTCACGCCCTCGACCACCGCGGCGTTGTCCTTGTACGCCGACAGCACGCCGCCGGGGGCGCGCTCGGTCGAGCGCCGGATCAGCTGGAACAGCGACGCCGGCTGGCGCTCGCCGGCGATGTGGAGCTCGGCGTTGAAGATCTTGTGGCGGCAGTGCTCGCTGTTGGCCTGGGCGAACATCATCAGCTCGACGTCGGTCGGATCCCGGCCGAGCTCGGCGTAGCGCTCGACCAGGTACGCGATCTCGTCCTCGGCGAGCGCGAGGCCGAGGCGGTCGCTCGCGGCGCGCAGCGTCCCACCCGGGTCGGCGCCGAGCACGATGAACCCGAGCGGGCGCGGCGCGCCGCCGTGCGCCACGACCCGGCCCAGCTCGGCCTCGTGCACGATCACGCTCTCGGTCATGCGATCGGCCAGCACCGCGCCGAGCGCGTGGACCGACAGGCCGGTGCCGATCGCGGCATACGCGATGCAGCGCTCGATCCGCGTGATCGCCGGCAGCCCGCAGACGTGGGCGATATCGGTGGCCTTGGACGACCACGGCGAGGTCGTGCCGAGCCGCGGCGCGACGTGGAACGTCAGGGTCTCGACCGAGCCGGCCGGGTTGACCGACGGCCCGTCGTCGACCGGCCCGTACGCGAGCATGTCCTCGAGCTGGGCCGCCTCCGCCGCGGTGAGCGGCCGCGTGGTGACCACCAGGTGGACCCACTGCGCCGTCAGTGCGCGCAGCCCGGGACACGTCGCCCGGGCCCGGGCCAGCGCGCGCGCCTGCCGGGCCGCACTGAGGGCCGCGCGGCCGGGGACGATCAGCACGGCGAGCCCGCCGGGCCGGCCGAACACAAGAGACCTGGATGTGACACCGAAGACACTCCGGGGTACCAGGCGGAAAACACCATGAGAGATGCCTTGTTGCAAGCGATTCCAGGCAAGCAATTCGGGGCCCGCACCGCCGCGAGCGATCCCGGGAGCGCCGTGTGGCGGCCAGGTGAGGGCCACGGATCAGAAGTCTCTGTACCTGCGCTCACGCGTTACATGGTGGGAGATTGACGTTCACGACAAAGTAAGATTAGCGTGGGTTGAAACCTACAGGTCCGCGATGCAGGAGCTCTGGGAAGAACACACGGAAGTCCTCGCTCGGGTCGTGTGGGCCCATCGGCGACCCAGCGCCCTGTGGCTCGTCGGCGCGGGCGTGGCGTTCAGCGTCGCGACGGCGGTCACGGTGTTCGCGCCGCAGCAGACCCACACGATCGCACAGACCACGCTGCTCGCGCTCGATCGCGAGGCCGCCGAGATCGGCCGCGCCGTGGACGCCACCGCCCGCGTGGCGCACGACCGCGCCGCCGCCATCGCCGGGACCACGATGATGCGCGCGGCGATCCTCACCGACGCCGCGACCGTCGCCGACATGATGACCAGCGAGTTCCGGCTCGAGCTCGCGCCCGGCGAGATCGTCGAGCTCTACCAGACCCACGACGCGACGCTCGAGATGCTGATCCGGGTGCCGGAGACGGCGGCGGCGCTGCCCCGGCGCAAGGACGACACCACGACGATCCAGCTCGATAGCAGCAGCCTGCGCGTGGTCGCCGGCGCCCACATCGAACGGCTCAAGGACGGCGCGGGCTACGACGCGGCCAAGGCCGGCCTGTTCGTGCTGGCCGTGCCCGTCGATCTCGGCGCGATCTCACGGCGGCTCTCGGAGCACGCGGTCGACGCCACGCTGTCCGAGTCGGGTCCGTCGGTCCACCTGGTCCGCCAGCTGGCGGTCGCGGCCGGCGAGCTGGTGCGGATCCCGGTGCCGACCAGGACGGGCAAGCTGACGCTGACCGCCGCGCCCAGGCTGACCACCGCGCGCGTGCGGTGGGTCGACGTGGTCCGCACCACGGCCCTGGCCCTCGGCGGGGCGATGCTGATCGCGTTCACGGTGATCGCCGTGCTGCGCCGGCGCCGGCCCGCGCGCCGCTGATCCGGCGCCGCCGATCCGGCGCCGCCGATCCGGCGCCGCCGGCTGGGACTGTCCGGAGTACGGACGTCGAGCCGCATCGCCCCAGATCGCGACCATCGCGACCATCGCGACCACGGCGGACGATCGCGATCCGCAGGGTCGCTTGCCGCACATCGCCCGTGAACGCCGCGACGTCCACCGGGCGGTTGTCCGGAACCCGGACAACCGGACGTTCACGGCGCTCGCCGCACACCGCCCCTGAACGCCGCGATGTCCAGCCCTCCGCCGGTCCCGCCGGCCCCGGGAGCCGCGGGTGGCGCGGATGCAGGCGCCGATCACTGCTCGGCAGTGTTGTCCGGCATCCGGACATCGCGCTCGTGACGCCGCCGGTCGCACATGCCCCCTGAACCCCGTCGCGTTCACCGCACGCAGCCCGCGTCGCACACGCGACGCGGCAGACCTACGCCGACGACGTGTTCAGGGGTGGGACGCCGGCGCGCTGAGATCGCGTGATCATCGACGGAAACCCAGCGCGCTGGTCACGCGGCGCGTGTATGATCGAACTGCGTCGTAGAAGGCTGTCCCTTCATGAGACGCAGGCGGTGCCCGTGATGTCCGACCCGCAAACCCGAACCTCGTATGCGCTGGCCATCGTGCTCGCGCTCGGCGCATGCGGTGCGTCGTCCTATAGCGTCGACGCGAATGGCTCGCCCGACGTGCACGGCGACCAGGATGCGTCGCGCGGCGATGCCGCGGCGGATGACTCCGCACGGCACGGCGACGCCAGGGTGCCGGTCGACGCGATGCGCGCCGACGCCGCTCCGCGCCTCGACGCCACGCCGCTCGACGCGATGCGCGCCGACGCGATGCCGATCGACGCCGGCGGCGGTGGCGGCGGTGGCGACGCGGGCAGCAGGCCGGGCGGCACGGTCGCCTGCTACGCCGACGTCACTCCGAGCGGGACATGTACGCTTCCGACACACTGCTGCTTCACCAACTACAGCTCGCAGCACAACGGCAGCTGCACCACGGATGCGTGCGTGTGGGGCACGATCTCGTGCGACGGCCCCGAGGACTGCGGGTCAGGACAGCATTGCTGCGCACATGCGATCATGGACGCCGACAACGTCAACGTCGGATACACGCTCGCATGTCAGACCACCGCGTGCGGCGCCGCCCCGGTGAACCAGGAGCTATGCCATCCCGGCGCGGGTACGTGCCCGAGCGGCAAGTCCTGCGTCACGGCGCTCGGCAACGACAACGACCTTCCGCGCGTGCTCAACATCTGCAAGTAGCGCGCGTGGCGCGCTGCGTCGCCGGCACTCCGGGGGCTCGCGGGGCTCCGGGGGCTCGGGGCCGCCAGCGTCAGGCAGCGCCGAGCGCCGCGGCGATCCGCGGCACCGGATCGCGGGCATCGGGGACAAAGCTTCTGCCGGTGACGATCTCGTACGACGCGATGTAGCGGCGGGCGGCCTCGACGCGGATCTCATCGGGCATCACCGGCGGCGGGCCGTCCCCCGACCAGTGCGCATCGCCGGCGAGCCAGCGCCGGACGTACTCCTTGTCGAGGCTGCGGGGCTCCTCACCCCGCGCGAGCCGGGCCTCGTAGTCGTCGGCGTACCAGTAGCGCGACGAGTCGGGGGTGTGGATCTCGTCGATCAGGACCAGCTGATCGCCGGCCGCGCGGCTGCGATCGATGCCGATCTCGTACTTGGTGTCGGCGAGGATCAGGCCGCGGCTGGCCGCGTGGCGCTGGCCGGCCGCGAACAGCGCCGCCGCGAGCTCGGCGGCGCGGTCGAACAGCTCGGGGCTGATCCGCCCCATCGCGAGCAGGTCGTCGCGCGACACCGAGACGTCGTGATCGCCCTTGGCGGCCTTGGTCGACGGCGTGAGGATCGGCTGCGGCAGCGGCTGGTTCTTCCGCATGCCCCCGGGCAGCTCGTGGCCGCAGAACGTCCGTGCGCCGGCCTCGTAGGCCTTCCAGATCGAGGTCGACGTGACGCCGGTGAGGTAGGCGCGCATGACCAGCTCGACCGGCAGCGGCTCGCACTCGCGCGCGACCATCACGTTGGGATCGGGGACGGTCCGCATGTGGTTGGGCGCGATCGCGGCGGTGTGCTCGAACCAGAACTGCGCGAGCTGGTTCAGGACCTGGCCCTTGAACGGGATCGTGCCGACCACCGCGTCGAACGCGCTCAGCCGATCGGTGACGATGATGGTGCGCTCGCCGCGCGCGCGGTCGATGAAGCAGTCGCGGACCTTGCCGTCGTAGCGCTCGAGCGCCTCGCCGCGGATCGTGCGAAACGGCGTTCCGGTCAGCGTGCGGCCGAGCTGGGCGCGCAGCGTGGCGTCCAGGGTGGCATCCGGGGTGTCCGCCGTCACGCCAGCCTCCCGAGCGCGCGCTCGAGGATCTCCGGGACGTGGCGCAGGTGGTGCTCGAGATCGAACAGCGCATCGAGCTCGGCATCGTCGAGCCGCGCCGCGATCTCCGGATCGGCGCCGAGCAACTCGCGGAACCGCCCCGGCCGGGCGCCGACCTGCCCGGCGTCCGCGGCCTCCGCGATCGCGGCGAGCGCCGCGCGCTGGACCAGCACGTAGGCCTCCTGGCGTGGCAGGCCGGTCCGGACCAGCGCGAGCATCACCGCCTCGGAGAAGTACAGCCCACCGGTGCGATCGAGGTTGGCGCGCATCCGGCTCGGGTGGATCACCAGGCCGTCGACCAGCGAGGTCGCGCGCGCGGTCATGAAGTCGGCGAGGATCGTCGCGTCGGGCAACGCGACGCGCTCGACGCTCGAGTGCGAGATGTCGCGCTCGTGCCACAGCGCGACGCCCTCGAGCCCGGCCTGGGCGTACGACCGCAGCAGCCGCGCGAGGCCACACAGGTTCTCGCTGAGGATCGGGTTCTTCTTGTGCGGCATCGCCGAGCTGCCCTTCTGCCCGGCGCCGAAGCCCTCTTCGGCCTCCCCGACCTCGGTGCGCTGCCAGTGCCGCACGCCGAGCGCGATCTGCTCGATCGCGGTGCCGAGCAGGGCCAGCGCGCACAGCACTTCGGCGTGGCGGTCGCGCGCGACGACCTGGGTCGCGACGGTCTCGGGTACGAGGCCGAGCTCGTCGAGCGCCTCGACCTCGATCTCGGGATCGAGGTTGCCGTAGACCCCGACGGCGCCCGCGATCTTGCCGACGGCGATCGTGTGGGACGCGTGGGCGACGCGCTCGGCGGCGCGCGCGAGCTCGGCGTACCAGCGCGCGAACGTCAGCCCGGCGGTGATCGGCTCGGCGTGGATGCCGTGCGAGCGGCCGATCATTGGCGTCGCGGCGTGCTCGCGGGCGCGCCGGGCGAGCGCGGCCTGGAGCTTGCCGACCGCGTCGAGCACCTGATCGAGCGCGCGCCCGGTCTGGATCGCGAGCGCGGTGTCGAGCACGTCCGACGAGGTCATGCCGAGGTGGAGCCAGCGCGCCGGCTCGCCCGCGAGCTCCTCGACGTGGGTCAGGAACGCGATCACGTCGTGGCGCGTCGTCGCCTCGATCTCGAGGATCCGCCGGGGATCGAGCTTGCCCGCGGCCGCGGCGGCGACCCGGTCGGCGGTGCCCGTGGGCACGCTGCCGGCCCGCTCCATCGCGCGGCACGCGGCGAGCTCGACGGCGAGCCACAGCTCGAAGCGATACTTGTCGTCCCACAGCGCGGCGAGCTCGGGTCGACTGTAGCGCTGGATCATCGTGAGCCGTCCGCGCCACTTGTACCCAACCCGGGCGCGCCCGGCAAGCACGACCGCACGTCCGTATGTCCTGGCTCAGCGGCCGGCGACCAGCCAGATCGCCAGCGAGATCCCGCATGCCAGCGCGATCGCGACGCACGCCCACGCAAAGTTGGCGCGCCGCCGCCGCGCCCGGGCCTGCCGGGGGTCGCGCGGCGGCGCCAGGCGGCCCAGGGCGCACGCGGGCTCGTGGACGCCTGCGACCTCGGCCATCGACCGGAGCTGGACGTGCAGCGGGACGCGCGGCTCGCTCGGCGGCGGCCGCCCGGTGGCCCGATCCTTCATCGAGATCACACGCATCGGCTCGCTGCGCTCGGGCCGCGCGATCAGCTCGGTCGGGGTGCCCTGCTCGATCGGCGGGCGCGGGTCGACCGACGTCGGCGTGGACCGCTCGACCGGCGCCGCGCCGGCCCCCGCGTCCGGCCGCGGCGTGACCTGGGTCGCATCGAGCTCCCAGGTGTCGGGCGCCGGGGCGATCCGCTCGCCGGGCGACGCGCCGAACAGCGCACGGCGGCGCTCGGGATCGAGGACCTCGGTCCCGGTCTCGTCGGTCGGTCGCCGCGCCCGCGTCGTCATGGCCGGGTCATCGCCCGGTGGACCCGAAGCCGCCGGCGCCGCGCGCCGTGACCGGAAGCTCGTCAACCTCGCTCAGCTCGGCCTGGACGACCGGGGCAATCACGAGCTGGGCGATGCGGTCGCCGGGCGCGATCCGCACCGGACGATCGCCGTGGTTGATCACCAGGACGATCAAAGGGCCGGTGTAGTCGGCGTCGATCGTGCCGGGCGAGTTGACCAGCGTGACGCCGTGGTCGCGCGCGAGGCCCGAGCGCGGCCGGACCTGGGCCTCGTAGCCCTCCGGCAGCTTGATCGCCAGGCCGGTCGCGATCGCCGCGCGCCTGCCCGGCGCGAGCTCGATCGACTCGTCGAGCGCGGCGTGGAGATCGAGCCCGGCGGCGTGCGCCGTCATGTAGCGCGGGACGATCGCGTCGCTACGGAGTTTCTGGACGAGCACGCGCGGCGGCACGCTCCCCATCGTAGCCGAAGTCCGGATCTGCCGTCGAGCCGCCGAGCCCCGCGCGGTCATGCGGGAGTGCCCGGGCGCACGCCGCCGGGCTCGATCTGCACGCCGGACTCAGATGATGTAGTTGTGGACCTCTTCGGGGCCCGGGTTGGCGTCCAGCGCCTCCCGGCGCGACAGGCGGATCTTGCCGTCGCGATCGACCTTGATGCACTTGACGATCACCTCGTCGCCCTCGTTGAGCACGTCCTCGACCGCGCGGATCCGCTCCTTGGCGACCTCGGAGATGTGGAGCAGGCCGTCGGTGCCCGGCATGATCTCGACGAATGCGCCGATCTCGACGATCTTCTTGACGATGCCGTTGTAGAACTGGCCGACCTCGGGCTCCATCGTCAGCCCGGAGATCAGCGCCTGGGCCTGCTCGATCGCCTTGGAGTTGGCCGACGCGATCGACACGACGCCGTTGTCGGCGATGTCGATCTGGGCGCCGGTCTGCTCCTGGATCGCGCGGATCGTCTTGCCGCCGGGTCCGATGATGTCGCGGACCTTGTCCGGCTTGATCTGCACCGTGACGATGCGCGGCGCGTAGATCGAGACCTCGTCGCGCGGCGCCGAGATCGCGTGGTCCATCTTGTCCAGGATGTGGACCCGACCGCGCTTGGCCTGCTCGAGCGCCTTCTCGAGGATCTCGCGGGTCAGGCCGTCGACCTTGATGTCCATCTGCAGCGCGCAGATCCCGCGCCGGGTGCCGGTGACCTTGAAGTCCATGTCGCCGAGGTGATCCTCGTCGCCCAGGATGTCGGACAGCACGACGTAGTCGGTGCCCTCCTTCATCAGGCCCATCGCGATGCCGGCGACCGGCGCCTTGGTCGGCACGCCGGCGTCCATCAGCGCGAGCGAGCCGCCGCACACCGAGGCCATCGACGAGCTGCCGTTGGACTCGAGGATGTCCGACACGACGCGGATCGTGTACGGGAAGTCCTCGTAGACCGGCACGATCGCCTCGACGCTGCGCTCGGCGAGGAAGCCGTGGCCGACCTCGCGCCGCGACTGGCCGCGCAGCGGCTTGACCTCGCCGGTCGAGAACGGCGGGAAGTTGTAGTCCATGTAGAACGTCTTCTTCTTGTCGCCGAGCAGCGTGTCGAGCTTCTTCTCGTCGTACTTGGTGCCGAGCGTCACCGCGACCAGCGCCTGGGTCTCGCCGCGGGTGAACAGCGCCGAGCCGTGCGCGCGCGGCAGGACGCCGGTCTCGATCGAGATCTGGCGGATCTCGTCGGGCGCGCGGCCGTCGATCCGGGTGCGCGTGGCGAGCGTGTGACCGCGCGCCCACTTCTTCTCGAGCTTGGCGAACGCCGCGTCGACGTCCTTGGGCTTGCCGAACCCGACCTGGCCCTCGGAGGTCAGCGCGCCGCGGACCTCGAGGTGCAGCGTCGAGACCGCGCTGCGGCGCTTGTGCTTGTCCTTGATCGTCATCGCCTCGGCGAGGCGATCCCACGCCAGCTCCCGGACCCGGGCGGTGAGCACCTCGTCGGCGACCGGCGCCGTGAACGGCCGCTTGTCCTTGCCGTTGGCGGCGCGCAGCCGCTCCTGGAGCTCGATCAGCGGCTGGACCGCCTGGTGCGCGAACAGCAGGGCGTCGATCACGACGTTCTCCTGCATCTCGGTCATCTCGCCCTCGACCATCATGATCGCGTCCTTGCTGGCCGCGACCACGATGTCCATGTCCGACTTCTCGCGCTCGGCGAACGTCGGGTTGGCGACGAACTCGCCGTCGATCCGGCCGATCCGGACGCCGGCGATCGGCCCGCCCCAGACCAGATCGGAGATGTGCAGCGCCGCCGAGGCGCCGGTCATCGCCAGCACGTCGGTGGGGTTCTCGCGGTCGAACGACACCACGTTGGCGATGACCTGGGTGTCGATGAACCAGCCCTTGGGAAACAGCGGGCGGACCGGGCGATCCATCAGACGGCAGATCAGGATCTCGTCGTTGGTGGTGCGGCCCTCGCGGCGGAAGAAGCTGCCCGGGATCTTGCCCGACGAGTAGAAGTTTTCACGGTACTCGCAGGTCAGCGGCATGAAGTCGATGTCGCGTGGGTGCACCGACCCGGCGGCGGTGACCAGCACCATGCTGTCGCCGCAGCGGATGACGACCGAGCCACCGGCCTGCTTGGCCCACTTTCCAGTCTCGACGATGATCTCTTTGCCGCCGACAATGGCGGTCTCACGAACGAACGGCATACGTATCCCCTTGGGTGATCACGTCGCCGGCCGGGGTTTCGTGGCCTGGTCCCTCTGTCCAACCGCTCGGCCTCGCCTGCGTGGGCGAGTTGTCGAGCGACTCGACGGAACGATCAAACCAGCGCGATTCCTACGTTCGACGACGCTACAGTGACGGTTCTGGGTTCCCGGGCGGTATGGCACAGTCCCGGGAAAAAGAAAACATCCTGAGCCGATCAGCGGGGTTCTTCCGATCCACCGGCCTGGCCACCGGCCTGGCCACCGGCCGGGGCCGGCGGAGCCTCGGACCGCCCGGAGCGGTTGCGCTCCAGCGAGGCGGCCTCCTCCGGCGTGATCTGGCCGCAGTCCAGCGTGAGATCGCCCGCCACCGGCCCGCAGCGAAACGCCAGGCGGCCGCGGAAGTACGCCGTGCCGTCGCGGCGGATCCCACCGCCCCAGCTGCGATCGAGCTTCTGGCAGCCGAGCGCGATCCCGTTCCAGGCCAGCGTGCCCCCGGCGAACCGCAGCACGCCGATCGAGGTGTCGACCTCGACGAACACGTGGTCGGTGTGACCGGGGCGACAGTCCAGCAGCGCGGCCGGGACGCCGCCGACCAGGACCGTGCCGCTGAGCTCGCGGTGCGCGACGGGCTCGGGTCGGCCGCAGGCACCGGCGAGCGCCACGGCGACCACCACGGCGACCACCGCGCCGACCAGGCGCACCGGGGTCACTGCGACGGCGATCGAATTCGGCCACACGTTCGGCGGCGAGCGAATCACCGCCGCGCGCCGAGCGCGTCGAGGTCCGACGGCGATGGGGCGCCCGCGCAGGTCCGGGGCGCCGAACCGCGGTCGCGACCGATCACCGGCGCAGGCCGAGCGTGTCGATCAGCTTGCGGTAGCGATCGAGGCTCTTGCGCTTGAGGTAGTCGAGCAGCGCGCGGCGCTGGCCGACCATCTTCAGCAGGCCGCGGCGGCTGTGGTGGTCCTTGTGGTTGTTCTTGAGGTGCTCGGTCAGGTGCGAGATGCGCTCGGTCAGGAGCGCGACCTGGACCTCGGGGGAGCCGGTGTCGCCCTGGCTCTGCTGGAACTTGGAGATGGTCTCGGCTTTGCGAACGGTAGAAACGGGCATCGGATACTCCAGTCGCCGGCGGTCGCGCCCCGAGGTGGGACGTGGTCCGCGGTCGAGCGCAGATTGGGGGAAACCGCGCCGAGCGTCAAGCGCCGGCCGGTCCGGAACCGCGGCGCGCCAGCTCGGGGAACACCCGATCGTAGGCCGTGCGGCCGGCCTTGGTGTGGACCACCGCCACCAGCCCGCCGTTCTCGTCAACCAGCTGGAATTTCTCGTTGTCGGTGAGGCCGAGCGTTCCGGCTGGCATCTGGACCCCGCTCAGCACCCGCGCCATCAGCGCGGCCGGCACGGTGACCCGCGGCAGGTCGATCGCCTGCTCGGGGGGGATGACCCGGGCCTCGGCGAGCCGCTCCAGGGTCACCGCCTGGTCGATCGTGAACCGGCCGCTGCGGGTCCGGCGGAGCTCGGCGAGGTGGGCACCGGCCGCAACCGCGCGGCCGAGATCGGCGACGAGGCTGCGGATGTACGTCCCCTTGGTGCACGCGACCTCGATCCGGAACCGTGGCGGCTCGAACGCGAGCAGCTCGAGCCGGTCGATCCGGATCCGGCGGGGCGCACGGTCGACCTCCTCGCCGGCGCGCGCGCGATCGTAGAGCCGCACGCCGCCCTGCTTGATCGCCGAGTACATGGGCGGGATCTGGGTCTGCTCGCCGGTGTGGGCCGCGAGCGCGGCGACGAGCGCCTCGCGCGACACGGCGACCGGGTGCTCGGCGACGACGCGGCCGGTGCGGTCGAGCGTGTCGGTCTCGACGCCGAGCACGCCTTCGGCGAGGTAGGCCTTGTCGTCGGCGAGCAGGAACTGCGCGAGCTTGGTCCCGGCGCCGACGCAGATCGCCAGGACGCCGGTCGCGATTGGATCGAGCGTCCCGCCGTGGCCGGCGCGCGCGATCCCCAGGCCCTGGCGGACGCGCTCGACCGCCGCCGCCGAGCTCATCCCGGCGGGCTTGTCGATGACCAGGACGCCATGCACGCGCGATCGCTCACTCGTTCGCCGGCTCCTGCGACGGCTCGATCACCGGCCGGCTGAAGCGGTTGAACGCCTGGTCGAGCGCGCGGACCACGCGCTCCTTGGTGGTCGAGAGATCGCCCGGCATGTGGCAGCCGCCGGCGCCGGGGTGACCGCCGCCGCCGAGCGTCATGCAGACCTTGCCGACGTCGACCTTCTCGCTGCGCGACCGCATCGAGACCCGGACGCCGCCGCCCTTGGCGGTGGTCAGCAGCACGCCGACCTGGACGCCCTCGACGTTGCGCGCCCAGTTGACCATGCCCTCGATGTCCTCCCACGATGCCCGGGCGCCCTCGACCATGTCGGTGGTCACGCTCAGCACGCCGGCGCGGCCGGCGCAGTGCAGCTCGAGCGTCGACAGCACCGCGCCGAGCAGCCGGAGCTTGCCCGGGCTCGGCCGCTCCTCGAGCGACGCCGCGATCGCCGATGGCACGACGCCGGCGCGGATCAGCGCGGCGGCGACCGACAGCACCTCGGCGTTGGTGTTGGCGTGGCGGAATCCGCCGGTGTCGCTGATCAGCGACACGTACAGCGGGATCGCGGCCTCGAGCGTGACCGGCCAGCGCTCGCGCTCGGCGATGCGGTGGACCAGGACGCCGACCGCCGCCGCGCTCGGATCCCACACCGCGATGTCGCCGAACGGATGGCCGCTGGCGTGGTGATCGAGCGTGATCAACCGGCCGACGACCTCGGGCGGCGGCAGCGTGTCGCCGAGCAGCGTGACATCGGCGCAGTCGACGACCACCGTGCAGTCGAACCGCTCGTCGAACGGGATCGTCTGCACCGTGGTCGAGACCAGCGGCAGCCAGCGGTAGCGCCGCGCGATCGGATCGACCGAGTAGATCACCGCCGTCTTGCCCCGGGCGCGGAGCAGCGACGCCAGGCCGGCCATCGAGCCGGTGCCGTCGCCGTCGGGCCGGCGGTGGCTGGTCAAGAGGATGCGCTCGGCGCCGCGCAGCACGTCGCACGCGCGCTGCAGCGCCTGCTCGGTGGTCGGCACCTCGATCGGGGCCGTGACGCGGCCGGGCTTGTCGGTCACGTCGGCTCCTCGTCGTCGCCCGGGTGCGCCCCCGGCGCCGGCGGGGGCCCCGGCGGAGGCGCCGGTGTCACCGGGGGCGCCGCCGCCGCTGGCTCGCGACCGGCGGCGCGGGCACGCGCCTCGTCATCGCGGACGATCGCGGCGAGCTTCTCGGTCATGTCGATCGACTGATCGCGGACGAACCGCAGCTCGGGCGCGTGTTGCAGGTTGAGCTCGCGGCCGGCCGGGCCGCGCAGGAACCCGGCGGCCTTGGCCAGCCCGGCAAGCACGCCCTCGACGGTCGCCTCGTCGCCGATGATCGAGACGTAGACCATCGCGACCGCGAGATCGACGTTGAGCTCGACCCGGGTGACCGTGATCAGCGTCGCGGCGCGGACCCGCGGATCGCGGACCTCGCGCGCGATCAGCTCGGTCAGGACGTCGCGCAACCCGTGCTCGACGCGCTGCTTGCGCTGGCTCATGGGCTAGACCTCCTCCCGCCACGCCGCGGGGATCCAGTCATCGCCGGCGACTGCCTTGTCGCCCGAGCCGGTGCGATCGTCGACGACGGCGATCGGCGCGGCCTCGGCGTCGAACGTGACCACGTCCTTGGCGATCGCGGTGATCTCGGCGCCGCCGGCCGACATCGCCACGCGGACCACCTCGTCGATCAGCGCGAGCACCTTCTGGCGATCGCTGCTGGCGATCGCCACGCCGAGCTCGCCGCGGCTCCAGGAATCCTTGATCTCGGCGGACCCGACCTCGCTGACGAACACGCCGATGCGGTCGCGGACGCGATCCTTGATCCGCCGGATCACCATCCGCTTGTCCTTCAGCGAATGAGCATCGGCGAGGAGCAAGCTGAGCCGGGCCATACCAACGTACACGACCTCACCCTACCCCGGCCGCTTCGGGCGTGCCAAGGAAGCACCGCCGCCACGAGCGGCTGTCTGCACTGCACTGACCTGCAGTGGTCCCGGCGGGCGGGGTCCGGCCCCGGACCGCCGGGCTCGGGGGCACACCGGGCTCCCCGGCCGCAGAGCGCCGCTCAGAGCTGAGCGGCTTCCTCGATCACCTCGTAGGCCTCGATGACGTCGTTCTGCTTGAGCTCGTTCCAGCCGGCGACCATCACGCCGCACTCGTAGCCCTGCTGGACCTCGCTGACGTCGTCCTTGAAGCGCCGCAGGCTGCCGACCTTGCCCTCGTAGACCTGGACCGCATCGCGGATGATCCGGAGGTGCGCCTTGCGGGTGATCTTGCCGTCTGTGACCATGCAGCCCGCGACCGTGCCCATCTTGGGGATCGAGAACGTGTCGCGGACCTGGAGCTTGCCGATCGCCACCTCGCGCTTGATCGGGGCGAGCAGGCCGGCCATCGCCGCCTTCACCTCGTCGAGCGCGTCGTAGATGATGTCGTAGAGCCGGATCTCGACGCCTTCTTGCTCGGCGTGCTTGCTGCTCTTGCCCGCCGGGCGGACGTGGAAGCCGACGATGATCGCGCCGCCCGCCTTGGCGAGGTTGACGTCGCTCTCGGTGATGCCGCCGACCCCTGCCGCGATCACGTTGACCTTGACCTTCTCGGTCGACAGCTTCGACAGCGAAGCCTTGAGCGCCTCGGCCGAGCCCTGGACGTCGGCCTTGAGCACGACCTTGAGCTCCTTGATCGCGCCCTCGGAGTTGCGCTCCATCAGGTTCTCGAGCGAGAACCGCTGCTTGGACCCCAGCTCGCGCTTGCGCTCCTGCTGCCGGCGGTGCTCGACGACCTGCTTGGCGACCTTGTCGTCCTCCGCCGCGTTGACCTGATCGCCGGCCTCGGGCACACCGTCGAGCCCGAGCACCTCGATCGGCGTGGACGGCCCGGCCTCGTCGAGCGAGCCGCCGCGGTCATCGAGCATCGCGCGGACCTTGCCGAACGTCCGGCCGGCGACGAGGATGTCGCCGACCCGCAGCGTGCCCTCCTGGATCAGGATCGTGGCCATCGGGCCGCGGTTGCGATCGAGGCGCGCCTCGATCACCAGGCCGGAGGCCGGCTTGTCGGCGTTGGCGCGGAGCTCGAGGAAGTCCGCCGTGGCGGCGATCTGCGCGAGCAGGTTGTCGATGCCCTCGCCGCGCAGCGCCGAGACGTTGGCGTAGATCGTATCGCCACCCCACTCCTCGGGGATCAGACCGTGATCGGCGAGCTGCTGGCGCACGCGATCGGGCGCGGCGTCCGGCATGTCGATCTTGTTGACCGCGACGATGATCTTCACCCCCGCGTCCTTGGCGTGGGCCAGTGCCTCGAGCGTCTGCGGCATCACGCCGTCATTGGCGGCGACGACGAGCACGACGATGTCGGTGGCCTGGGCGCCGCGGGCGCGCATCTCCGTGAACGCCTCGTGACCCGGCGTATCGAGGAACACGATGTCGCCGTGGCCCGGCGCCGCAACCTTGTAGGCCGCGACGTGCTGGGTGATGCCGCCGGCCTCGCCCGCCGCGACCCGCGCCTTGCGGATCGAGTCGAGCAGCGTGGTCTTGCCGTGGTCGACGTGGCCCATCACGGTCACGACCGGCGAGCGCGGCGTCATCTGCTCGGTCTCGTCGACCTTCTGCGCGAACACGTCCTCTTCCTTGAACGCCACGTTCTGGACCTCGTAGCCGAACTCGCTCGACAGGATCTGGGCGGTGTCAAAGTCGATCGCGGCGTTGATGTTGACGCCGGTCATGCCCATGCCCCAGAGCTTCTTCAGCACCTCGGGGGCCTTGATGCCCATGTTGCGGGCGAGATCCGCGACCGTGATCGTGTCCTCGATCCGGATCACCCGCTTGTGCTCGGCAGGCGTGGTGATCGTGGTCTGCTTGCCCTTCTTGCCGAGCGGCAGCTTCTTGCGACCGAAGTCGTTGTGCGGGCCGGGGCGGCCACCGGGGCCGCGCGGACCGCCGCGCTGCTGCTGCTGCTGGGCGAACCGGCCGCGGATCGGATTGACCGGCTGCGGGCCCGGAGGCGGACGGCCGACCGCCGGGGTGCGCTCGGTGATCTTGATCCGGGGCGGCAGCGAGATCACGGTGCCGACCGCGGGACGCGATGGATCGCGCGTCGGCGGCGGCGTCGCCGCCGCGGCCGCGTGCTCGCCGTTGTCGGTGTGCGGCGCTGGTTCGTCGGAGGGGCGAGCCGGCTCGCGCTCGGCGGTGCGGGCGCGCGCGCGCTCGAGCTCGAGCTCGAAGCGGCTGCGCGCGTCGATCGTCGGCTCGGGCCGCTTGTGCTCGATCTGCGGGGTGCGCGGCGAGACCACACGCGGCGGCAGCTGACTCGAGGGCGGCGGTCCCGACGGCCGCTCGGGTCCCCGGGCAGTCTGGGCGTGGGCGGGTTCGCCGGCACGACCGACGACCTGCGGTCCCGCGACGATGACGCGAGACCGCGGGCGATCCCCGTGGCCGCCGTGGCCGCCGTGGCCGCCGTGTGCCGCGATCGGCACGTCGCTGGTGCCCGGCCGCCGGCCGCCCTCGGTGGGCTGCCCGACGCGCGGGGCATGCGCCGCCGGCCGGTCATGGACCGCCGCAACCGGGCGATCCGGCGCGCGCTCGACGCGCGGCCCCGGCGGACGGTCTGGCGCCCGGTCGGGACGCTGTGCCTCGGAACGCTCCGGCGCACGCTCGGCCGCACGGGCCGGGGGTGGCTCGGATGCGCGCGCGGGGGCTGCCTCGGGCCGTGTCGCGCGGACCGCGCCGGCGTCCGGGCGCTGGGCGCCGGGCCTGCCATCACTCGGCTCGGCCGGACGCTCGGGCGCCGCGGGCTGCCGGATAGGCTCGGGCCGTGCGTCAGGCCGGGCTTCGACACGCGCTTCGGTCTGGGCTTCGGTGCGCGGCTCGGTCCGGGCTTCGGTGCGTGGCTCGGTGCGCGGCTCGGCATGGGCTTCAGCACGAGCTTCGGTGTGCGGCTCGGTCCGAGCTTCGGCGCGAGCTTCGCCACGAGCTTCGCCATGGGATTCAGCCGGGGACTCGGCTCGAGACTCGGCCGGGGACTCCATACGTGGCTCACGTGGCTCCGGGCGCGCCTCCGGCCGGTCGAGAGCTTCGACCTGGTCCGGATGCTCGGCGTGCCGGTCGGGCCGGGGCTCCGCGGGCCGGGACTCGGCGGACCGAGCCTCCACCGGACGCGATTCGGCCGCGGGAGGCGTGACCGCGGACTCAGGAGCGCGCATGACGGGCCTTGCCGCCGACGATGGCGCACTCGACGGGGTCTCGGGTGTCTCCTCGGCAACGACGCGGCGACGGATCACCGGCGCGGCGGCCGCGGGAGGGGCCACGGGCCGCTCGGGCTCGCTCTGGGCGGCACGTCCCCGGACCGGCTCGCGTTCGGTGCTGCGCTCGTCGCTGGCCGGGTCGGAAGGCCGATCCCCGCTCGACCGCCTTCGCAGCACGGCGCCGCTGGGCGCCAGCCGCTGGGTCTGCTGGGGTTGAGCCACCGCCTGCTTCTCCTTCTCGAGCGACCGCTTGATGCGCGCAACGGCGTCGGCGTCGAGCGAGGACATGTGATTGTTCACATCGAGACCGAGCGCTCGGATCTTCGCGATGAGGTCCTTGTTGGGAAGCCCCACCTCTTTCGCAATCTCATAGACGCGCATCTTCGCTCCGGTCGTCCTTTTCCTTGATCCGAGGGGGCATTTCTACAGTGTCTCCACCCACAAGGCCAGGGCCGTTTTGACTAGCATTTTGGAGGGGTTGATCCCCCAGATTGTCCAGGGTTGGTGACATCTCGGATTGCAGCCGCGAAATCTCCGCAGGCCGGACCGGCCGGCGGAAGCTCCGAGACAGGCCCGCCGCGGTCACACACGCGAGGCTGGCGTGGACATACGCACCGCGGCCAGGATGACGGACGGTGCGTCCGGCGGGTGGCCACGAACCGGGATCGATGATCAAGCGCGGACCGTCGAAGACGAGCCGCACGAGCTCGCGCTGCGGCGCGATCGCCCTGCATCCGGTGCAGGTGCGCATGGCGATATGAGAGCTCAGGACGATACCTCCGAGAGCCAGCTGATCGCGCGCTGGCGAAGCCGGGCGAGATCCCCCATGTCGATCCCCGTCGAGGTCGCGATCGATTCGATCGGCGTCTTGATCAGGTCTTCGGGCGAATGGATGTTCGCGGTGGCGAGCACGTTGAGCACGTCCTCGTCGACGCCGTCGAGCTCCAGCAGCTGCTGGGTGCCGGACATGTGGCCGCGGCGCTCGGCTTCCTTGCGCGCGTCGTCGCGCCGCCGGCCGCCCGAGGCCATGTACAGCTGCGCCGAATCGATGATCTTGCGCGCGCCGTCCGGGCCGCTGATTCCGGGCAGCCCGGCGAGCTCCTCGACGTGGGCGCGGCCGAGCTCGCCGACCGAACGCCAGCCGAGCTTGAACAGCGTGTCGGCGACCGCGGTGTCGAAGCCCGCGGCGTCGATCGCCTGCGCGATCTGCTCCTTGGCGCGGCGCTCGAGCTCGTAGATCTTCGACTCGCTGTGGATGTCGATCCGCCAGCCGGTGAGCTGCGACGCGAGCCGGACGTTCTGGCCCTTCTTGCCGATCGCCAGCGACAGCTTGTCGTCGGGGACGATCAGCTCCATCCGGTGACCCTCGGCGTCGATGATCACGCGCGACACCTCGGCGGGCGCGATCGCGTTGCACACGAACCGCGCGGGATCGTCGTCGTACGGGACGATGTCGATCTTCTCGCCGCGCAGCTCCTGGACCACCGCCTGGACCCGGCTGCCCTTCATGCCGACGCAGGCGCCGACCGGATCGACGTCGCGATCGCGCGAGCTCACCGCGATCTTGGCGCGCGCGCCGGGCTCGCGGGCGCTCGACTCGATCCGGACGATCTTCTCGTAGATCTCGGGGACCTCCTGCTCGAACAGCTTCTCGAGCAGGCCCTTGTGCGTGCGCGACAGGATCACCTGCGGGCCGCGCGCGTTGCGATCGATGTCGAGGCAGTAGGCCTTGATCGTGTCGCCGACGCGGTAGCTCTCGCGCGGCACCTGCTCGCGCATCGGCAGCACCGCCTCGGCCTTGCCGATGTCGATCACCAGCGCGCCGCGCTCGAACCGGCGCACGATGCCCGAGATGATCTCGCCCTTGCGGTCCTTGAACTCGTTGTAGACGTTGTCGCGCTCGGCCTCGCGGACCCGCTGGTAGATCACCTGCTTGGCGGTCTGCGCGGCGATCCGGCCGAACTTCTTGGACGCGTTCTTGAGGTCGATCAGGGCGCCGAACTTCTCGTCCTGCTCGCGCGCGCGATCGTCATCCTCGGAGCGGTAGAACACCTGGAACAGCAGCTCGTCGCCGAGCTCGGCCTCGAGGCCCGCCTTGTGGGCGTCCGACACCGTGATCTCGCGGCCTTCGATCGCGTCGTCTTCGTCGACGACGTTGACGATCAGGAACAGGTCGACCGAGCCGGTCTCGGGGTTGAACTTCGCCTCCATCTCCCGGTTCATGCCGAACGTGCGCTTGGCGGCGGTGAGGATCGCCTGCTCGAGCGCATTGATCAGCACGCTCTTGTCGATGTTCTTGTCCCGGCCAACTTGCTCGAGGACCATGTCCAGTTTGGCTTCCATGGCTATCGTTCCTTGTTGTCTGCGTCGTGGCCTGGGCCGCCGGCCATCGGTGCGCGATGCTTCTGGCTCGGCCGGTGCCCGGGCTTGACGGGCTTGGCGGTGGGCTTGACGCCGCGCTTGCCCTTCATGACCGCGTCCCAGTCGGGGACCAGCCTGGCGTGTTCGATATCGTCGATCGACAGGCGGAACGCCGTGCCGTCACAGTCGATCACGACGCAGCCGTCCTCGACGCCCTGCAGGATTCCGCGGAAGTTGCGCCGCTCCCCCGAGGGCTGCGGGAGCGGGGTCACGAGCTGGATCTTGGCCTCGCAGCCGGCGAAGTACCGGAAGTGCTCGGCGGTGCGCAGCGGGCGGTCGATCCCCGGCGAGCTGACCTCGAGGTTGAACGCCTGGGGGATCGGATCTTCGACGTCGAGCACCGCCGAGAGCTCGCGCGACATGTCCTCGCACGCCGCGAGGTCGACGCGGTCCGACGGGACCTCGTCGGGATCGGTGTGCTCGGCGAGCGGCGTGTCGATCGCGACGCGCAGCGTCCAGCCGCCCTGCTCGAGGACGAAGCGCAGCTCGATCAGCTCGAAGCCGGCGGCCTTGCAGACCGGCTCGACGATCGAGATCAGGCGTTGATGGAGTGGGGTGCGGGGCACGGGATGACGGGAGGAGAAGGTGGCGAAAGCGAGAGCCGAAAAAAAAGGTGGCCGGAGGGCCACCTCTACCGCGATGCGATTGAAGCTGTCGGATTGGGTACCACCGCTTGGATCGAGGAGCAAGTGGATTTCACCGCGTTACAGAAGGCCGATCTCTCGTAGTTACGCCGTGCTACCTACCAGTCATGTCGAACTGGCAGCTTCGCGTCGGAGCGATCCAGCTGTGCTCGTCGAACGATGTGTCCGCCAACCTTGCGAGATGTCGAGAGCTGATCGGCCAGGCGGCGTCGGACGGCGCCCAGCTCGTGGTGCTCCCGGAGTGCTTCGCATTCCTGGGCCGGGCCGAGGGAGAAAAGCTCGCGGCCGCCGAGACCTTCGAGCGCGGCGCCAGCTCGGGGCCGGTGATGGACACGCTGCGCGAGCTGGCGACCCGGCATGACGTCTGGATCGTGGGGGGCGGGACTCCCGAGCGCGTGCCGGGCGACACCCGGCGCGCCTACAACACGGCGCTGGTCGTGGACCCACGCGGCGAGCTGGTCGCTCGCTACCGCAAGATCCACCTGTTCGACGTCGACATCCCGGGCGGCGCGGTGCTGCGCGAGTCCGACTCGACGGCGCGCGGCAACGAGCCGGTCGTCGTCGAGATCGCCGGGGCGCCGGTCGGCGTCACGATCTGCTACGACGTTCGGTTCCCCGAGCTGTACCGCACGCTGGTCAAGGACATGGGCGCCGAGGTGCTGCTGGTCCCCGCGGCCTTCACGGCGCACACCGGCGCCGCGCACTGGCACCTGCTGCTGCGCGCCCGGGCGATCGAGGACCAGGCCTGGGTCATCGCCGCGGCGCAGTGGGGCCGCCACAGCGAGAAGCGCGAGAGCTACGGCCACACGCTGATCGTGGACCCCTGGGGCACGGTGGTCGCCGAACGCGCCGAGGGCGACGGGGTTGCCGTGGCGACGATCGACGGCGCCGCGGTCGCCAGGCGCCGCACCCAGATGCCGTGCCTGTCGCACGCGGTGCTGTGGAAGTAGCGCCACCGCGCCGCGGAGGTCAGCGGCTCTGTTCCGGGGTCGGGCCGGGGCTCGCGGCGGGCATTGCACCGCTTGCGCTCCCTGTCCTGGCCCGAGCGCGCTCGATCACGGCCTTGACCTCGGCGTCGGTCATGCCGGGCCGCAGGTGCTCGTAGCGGTCGACGCCGCTGCCGGGATGCGTCGCCGAACCGGCCGCCGAACCTGCCGCCGCGCCGGGCAGATCCACCGTGCCGGGATGCGGCAGGGTCGCCGCGGCAGATCCGCGATCGCCGAAGCTGGTGACGAACGACGACACCGCGTTGGCGCACGGCCGCTGGGTGACGATCAGAAACACCAGCACGCCGGCGAGCCCGATCACGCGCAGCAGCTCGGGCCGGGACAGCCGGATCCCCCGGCCGCGCGGCAGCCGCGGCACCGGGCCGTCGGCCCCGCTCGACCCGCCGGGATCGCCCGGAGCGGCAGCGTCGCCGTGGCCCGCATCGCCCGCGTCGCCCTGTGTGGTCACGCGGCTGGGATAGCGCGGCTAGGACACGATCGCCAGATCCGATAGCTCGAGCTCGGCGCTGCGCCGGCCCTGCCACGTCGATACCGTGGGCAGGAACGCCAGATCGACGCGCGCGCCGACCCCGACCTCGCGGTCGCCGAGCTGGAAGCCGATCGCGGTGCGGGTGGTGGAGCGATCATCCTCCAGGGTGAGCTTGAGGTGCGAGCCGTCGCCGACCCGGCGCGCCGCCGAGACCCGGACGTTGCGGGTGACCAGGACCGGGGACGGGTTGTCCTGGCCGAACGGGCCCAGGCCGGCGAGCTCCTGGGCGAGGCGCTCGTCGACGTCGGCGAGCCGGACCTCGGCGTC
>DASWRS010000482.1:0-17059 GCA_036403075.1 Kofleriaceae bacterium | reverse complement strand
GACCCCGGGCGCGACCCACACCGTCGCCGGCGTGGTGAACGGCTCGCCGGGCAGCGCGTCGATCTCGGCGGTCAGGCCATCGGGGCGGCTGATCACGTCGATCGCGGCGTAGCGGCTGGCGTCGAGCCGGTGCTTGACGTCGCGCACGGCGGCGCGCACCGCGGCCGCGACGTCGTCGGGCAGCGCCGCGTGCTCGCAGCCGGCGAGGTACAGCGCGGCGCGCGGCAGGTCGTTGCGGCGGGCGTGGATCGCGCCGAGCGTGCAGCGGGCAGCGGTGTCGTCGCGCCGGGCGCGCAGCGCGGCGATCTCGGCGGTGCCGTGGCGGGCCAGCGCGTCCGCCAGGGGCCCGGCGGCGGCCGGCGTGCCGGACGCGAGCACCAGCACGAGCGCGGCGCGCAGCCGGGGACCTGCGAGCGATCGCGGCGTCACGTCGCTCAGGATGACACGCCGCGGGTACGATGGTTGCGGTGACCCGGGCCGCCGAAGTGACGCGCATCCTCGAGCGCTACCTGGTCGAGGTCGTCGAGCGCCACGGGCTGTGTCCGTGGGCGCGCACGAGCCGCGAGGGCGGCGAGCTCGCCGTCGGTGTCCTGTGGGGTGCGCCGGACCTCGACGCCTGGGTCGCCGAGGCCGAGCGGCTGCTGGCGGCGCCGGCGACCCGCGTCGCGATGGTGGTCGCGCCCGAGCTCGCGATCGCGCGCGCGGCGCTCGGCGCGATCCGCGACGCGGTCGCCGCACGGATCCCCGGGGCCGGGGTCGCCGAGTTCCACCCCGACGCCGAGCTCGACCTGTCGAGCCCGGCGCGGCTGGTGCCGTTCCTGCGCCGGTCACCCGATCCGCTGCTCCAGCTCGTGCCGCTCGCGCGGATCGACGCGGTGCGGACCGCGCCGCCCGCGGCCGGGCTCGCCGAGCAAGCGACGATGCTCGGCGGCCACGCCGCGGCACCGCGCGGCGAGCTCACCGCGCAGATCGCAGCGGCCAACCACGCCACCGCCGCGGCCGCCCACGCCGCGATCACCCGGGCGCTCGACGCGATCGCCGCCGACCGCCGCGCCGCCTATGCCCGCGTGGGGATCACTCCGGCGTCGCAATCACGCCGGTGACCGTCAGGATCAGATCGGCCTGGTCGAGCGAGTTGTCGGCGGCGACCGTCTGCATGCTGGTCGGCAGGGTCACGCCGCAAGACGGGCCGCGGGTGTAGCCCGGCTTGCGCTCGCCTTGCTGGTTGGTGCCGATCAGGAGCTCGTTGCCCGCGGCCAGGCCGTCGGGGATCAGGAGCTCGACGATCAGGCTCGCGGTCGGCGCGACGTCGGCCGTGATCGGCACCGTGACCCGCGTGCCCGTGCCGTCGGGGATCCGGACGTCGGCCGAGCCGAGCGAGCGGACCAGCGCGCCGTCGAGCGTCGTGCCGTCCGGCGTCCCGCCGTAGGTCCCGAGCTTCACGGTGGCCAGCTGCTGGCCGCCCTGGCCCGCGCCGGCGATCGCCGTGTCGATCGCGAAGTCGACGCGGGTGACGTGCAGCATGCCGGTGATGCCGTGGTCGGACAGCGTGAACACGCGGTAGTAGCTGTTCTCGCGGGTGACGCTGCCGCGGTGGCAGTTGAACGACGTGCCGACGGCGATCGCGCCGCTCGTGGTCTGGGTCAGCGTGACCTGCTGCGGCGGGGCGTCGATCGGCGAGGCGTCGGGCTCGGGGACGTCGGTGGCGTCGCGCCGCGGCCCGGCGTCGGTCAGCCCGCCGATGATGCTGTTCTCCTGGCCGGCGCGGGCGCATCCCGCGACCGCCAGGCAGACGAGGGGCCACCGCATGGCGGTATCGTAGCGAGGTCTGCGCGACCCGCACCACGAGATCGCAGGCGAGACGACCTACATCACACCGCGAGCCGCAGGCTGTCGACGCGGACGTCGAACGCCGGGCGCTGGGCGAGCCGGGCGTTGGCGGCCTGGAGGTCCTCGATCGTGTCGATCTCGGTGGCGTACATCGAGCCGATGTCGACACCGTACAGCGTGACCCCGCCGTCGATGATCTGCTGGAACGCGGCCTCGTAGTACTCGTTGACCAGGCCGTGCTCGCGGACCCGCTGGTGCAGCGCGGCGAACAGCCGCCGCGACGACGCGGCCGAGAACAACTCGATGCCGACCGACTCGCCCATCGCCGAGCGCACCGGCACGTGCTTGCCGATCGCCAGCACGCGGTCCTCGTTGTCGGCGGTGACCTTGACCTCCTCGAGGCCGATCTCGCCGACCGAGCGGACCGCGAGGCAGTCCGGGCCGCGCTCGACCAGCTCCTCGACCACGCCGAGGTCGAACACGACGTCACCGTCGAGCAGGATGAAGCCGTCGTTCTCGACGTGATCGCGCAGCAGGAGCAGCGAGTACGCGTTGTTGGTCGTCTGGTAGTCCGGGTTGGTCACGTACGTGACGTCGAGGCCGGGAAACCAGCTGCCGACGGCGTCGCGGACCATGTGCTCGAGATAGCCAGTGCCGATCACGAACTGATCGAAGCCGACCCGGAGCAGGCTCGTGATCGTCCGGCGCAGGATCGGCACGCCGCCGACCGGCAGCAGCGTCTTGGGCGTGTCGTCGGAGTACGGACGGAGCCGCGTCGCACAGCCCGCAGCAAGGATGACGGCCTTCATGGGTAGACGCCATGGCATGTGCAAGGGCCATGCACGTACCAGTTTCAGCTACTTGTGTTTGTGACCTGTTCAACTTTCACCAGATCGGCCCCGCGAGCGCCTTCGAGGCGACCAAATCCTGTCACCTCGCTGCCATGCATCGGACGTTCCTCGCCGGCGATCGGAATGGTGTAGAGCTTGATCGTTGCCGATGGAGCTCGATGCCGTCGTCCTGTTCGATGCGCGATCGCAGGTGAAGATCGCCGGGCTGTCGGCCGGCGAGCGCGCGATCCGGGTGGCGCGGCGCGCCGGCGCGACCCGCGTCCTGGTGATCGATCGAGTCCGCGATCAGCTGGCGGCGTGGCGCGGCGCGCGGACCTGCCCGCTGCTGGTGATCCGCGCCGACCAGCTGGTGCATCCGCCGCTGGTGACGCCGCTGGTCGCCGCGCCGCCGGCCGACGGGCTGGCGATCGCGGTCGGAGCCGACGGAGGCTACGCCGGCGCGCTGCTCGCGACCGGCAGCCGGGCCGGCGCGGTGATCGCGGCGCTGGGCCGGGGCGACGGCGACGCGGCGATCGCCGAGGCCGCGACCGTCCGGATCGCGCACGGCGAGATCGCGCGCCATCCGATCGCGACCGCCGAGGAGCGCCGCGCCGCGCACCGCCTGCTGTACCGGATCCTGATCAAGCCGCAGGACAACGCGATCACGCGCTACCTCTACCGGCCGATCTCGTTCCCGCTGACCCGGCTGCTGGTGTGGACGCCGATCACGCCCAACCAGGTTTCGTACGTGGTGGCCGCGATCGTGGTCCTGGGCTGCTGGCTGACCGCGTCGGCGAGCATGAACCGGGTCATCGCAGGCACGCTGGTGATCCTGGCCGCGGCGTACCTCGACTGCTGCGACGGCGAGATCGCCCGGGTCAAGCTCCTGTCGTCGCGGCTCGGCGCCTGGCTCGACACCGTGGTCGACGAGCTGTCGTCGGTCGGCTTCATGGCCGCGCTCGGCTGGCACTGCCACCTCGCGTTCGGCCCGCGCTACTTCGGCGATCTCGGCTTCGATCCCTGGCTCGCGGGGATCGCGCTGGGCGTCGTGACCTACGGCGGGGCGATGTACTGCATCTACTACAACCTGATCGTCGCGGTCGGCTCGGCCAACAGCCAGGACTACGCCGGCAGCCTCGAGATCGTGCCCGGCGGCCAGCCGAGCTCGGTGCGGCTGCGCCCGGTGGCGGTTCGACCGGAGGCGCCTCGCGCGGCCGGCGGCGGTGCGGCGAGCCGCGTCATCGCGGTGGTCGCGACCTACGCGCCCTACCTGGTGCGCCGCGACTTCATCTCGTGGGCCGCGATCGGGTTCGCGGTGCTGCACTGGACCCACGTGCTGTTCGCGCTGTTCACGCTCGGCGGCCTCGTGACCTTCGTGATCGTGACGATCGACCATGTCAGGCTGCGCCGGCTGCGGCGATCGATCACCCGCGCCGGGCAGATCCTCGAGCAGCCGTCGTGACCGGCGTGCGCCGGGTCACCTGTGCACGGGCGCACGCACCGCTCCATGGACGTTGACACCTCCGGGCGGCGGTGCTCGAATCGGCAGGTGACCGTCCGTCGCGTCGCGGCCCGGATCTCGACCCTCCTGGTCGCGATCGCCGTCGCGTTCGCGGTCCCGGTGTCGCAGCTGCGCACCGTCACGATCATCAAGGCTTGCTGCTGCCCCGATCCGTCGGACTGCCACTGCCCGGATCACAAGGCCGACCCGTCGCAGCAGCCGTCGATGCGCGCCTGCCACAACACCGAGCGCGCGATCGTCGCGCCCGAGGCGCCGGCGTTTGCCCCACCGGTCGTCGCGGTCGCCGCGGCGCTCGCGGTGCCGGCTCCCGCTCCCGATCTGGGCATCCCCGCGCCGCACCCGGCGCCGCCGCCGACCCGTCCCGACGCCCCGTCCTAGGGCGCTCGGCTCGCGTCGCTTCCAGGTCCCCCCGCGTGCGCGGCGAGCTCGGCTCGCCTTGCCCTGGCGTCGGCTCGTCCGCGCGCGCTCGTGCTCCCAACCCCCTGACTCACGGGTTCCTCGCCATGCGTATTGCCAGTCTCATCCTTGGTTCTGTGTTCGCGCTCCCCCTCGCCTTCGCCGCCTGCGGCAGCAGCGAGAAGGACGCCGACCCGTTCGACACCCTGCAGGCCTGCTACGACGAGCACCACACCACGGAGTCGCTGCCGGCCCAGCAGGCGATCGTCGTGTGCTGCCTCGACCACCCGATCGCCGGCGTCCACCCGTCGTGCCTGGACAGCCAGGCGGCCTGCGTCGCCCACGTCCGCGCCGCGCTCGATGCCGCGGTCACCGACAACGATATCAGCGCCGCATGTACCACCTACATCAGCCAGAAGTAGCCCCCGGGCCGACGTCCGGCCGGGGTCGTCGGCTCGGCGTCGCCGCGCTGGTGGGGATGCTCGCCCTGCCGGCGGCGGCCGTCGCGGTCGCTCGCGCCGACCACGACATGGCGATGTCAGAGAATCACCACGGCCAGTCCGAGGTCTCGATCGGGCTGTCGGTCGAGGCCGCCGAGTTCGAGGACACATCGTACGTCGGCAGCTACCAGGGGCTCGCGCCGGCGCTCGCCTGGATGCGCGGCCGGTTCGGCGCGGGCGCGACGATCAGCGTGTATCGCCTGATCAAGAACGGGCTCACGATCTACGGCGCGGGCGACGCGATGCTGTCGGGCCACGCCATGCTGGTCTCGACCGAGGCCGTGCACGGCGGCGTCGCGCTGCACGTGATGGTGCCGACCGGCTCCGAGCTCGACGGCCTCGGCATGGGCCACACCATGGTGATGCCGTCGGCCTGGGCGCGCTGGCGCTCGGCGCCGTGGACCGTCGCGGCCAGCGCCGGCTACGGCCGCGCGTTGATCAGCCTGGGCGGCGCGCCCGGCGCGCACGATCACGGGCCGATGCCGCTGGTCGACCCGATGAACCTGCAGGAGCTGACCTGGAGCGCCGGCGCGGACCTCGACGTCGGCCACGGCGTCCAGCTCGGTGGCCGCACGCTCGGCGGTGTGCCGCTCGGCACCGGGCACACCCGCGTGATCGGCGGCGGGCGTCTGGCGTGGGGCACCCCGCGGGTCTCGACCGGGCTCGAGCTCCAGGTCGGGCTCGCGGGCGATCCGTTCACTGTCCGCGGTGTCGTCGACACCGCGCTACGTTTCTAGGAGGTTCGTATGCGCTTCGTCTTGCTTGGCTTGCTCGTCGCCGGATGTACCAATGCCGCGGTGCCCACGCCGACCCAGGCAAAATGCCCCGATCCGGATCCGGGCACCCTGACGTGGGACGGCTTCGGCCAGAAGTTCATGGCGGACTTCTGCACCGCGTGCCACGACAGCCAGCTCAATCACGCCCAGCGCAACGGCGCGCCGCTCTACCACGACTACGACACGCTGCTCGGCGTGATGGAGATCCCCGACCACATCGACCAGTACGCGGGCAGCGGCCCGGCGGCGCACAACACGCTGATGCCGCCGTCGCGCTGTCCGAGCACCCCGGGCGGCTCGCTCGACCGCGCCTGCCCGGAACCGACCGACCAGCAGCGCACCGATCTCTCGGTGTGGCTGGCGTGCGAGCGCAACCGGCCGCACACGTTCTGAGCCCGCCGCGAGCCCGCGCGTCAGCTGATGCGCTTGATGATGTGAAAGCCGAAGTCGCTCTGGCAGACGCCGAACTCGCCGGGCCGGAGCCGGAGCGAGAGCTGGCGGAACTCGATCACCAGCTGCGAGTTCGGCTCGACCGTGAACGCGCGGCCGCTCATCGCGCTGCCGGTGTCCTCGGAGTGCGCCTTCATCAGCGCGTCGAAGTCGCCGCCGTCCTGGAGCTGCTTGACCAGCGCGCGGACCTCGGCCTCGGCGTCGGCCTTGCTGCGCTTCTCGGCGCGCGGATCGATGTGGCCCTGGAACGCATCGCCGAGGTCGTGCCAGCTGATCAGGATGTGCTTGACCATCGCCGTGTTGGAGAGCGGCTCGCGCGCGAGGATGTCGCTCGACACCACCGGCGATACCGTCGGGATGGCGTCGCTGCTGGGCTTGCTGACCGTCGGCCCAGCCTTGTTCCCCGAGCAGCCCCCGAGCACGCCGGCGCTCACGGCCGCGCCCAGGGCCGAGGTCACGATCACGACGAGCGCGGTACGGTTCATGGCCGCACGCTAGCATGCGTCCGCGGATCGGGCCCCGGCGGATCGGGCACGACGACGTCGAACTGGGTCATGTCGACGACGAACTCGCCGTTGTCGAGCGGGATCACCGTGTCGGCGAAGTGGTGATCGACCCGGATCTGGTCGTCGGTGTACTTGTGGATCGCGTGCACGGTCTGCATCGAGACGTCGTCGATGCCGGTCAGCGCGATGTAGAGCTCGAGCTCGAGCTGCTTGAGCCGGTCGGCGTCGGCCTCGTGCAGCGGGCTCGCGGCGTCGATCACGTGCATCAGCGTCCAGCCCCGCGTCATGCCGACCTGCCGGTCGCGGACCATCCGCAGATCGACCGCCTTGTAGAACGTCTTGCCCTCCGCGGTGACGGTGGTGAACACGGCGACGACATGGATGGTAGCTTCGACGATCACGTTGCTCCGGCGGTTGCCTGCGCGAAACACCAGCGTGCGATTTCCTTCGTGCCGGGTGATCACGGCCCAGCGCGAGAACGCGACCCGGGTGGTCGGCCGCGCGAACTTGCTGAACACCAGCCCGGTCGCCAGCGCGGTCAGGATCAGGCTGACGATCGACTCGATCGACATGACCACCGTTGCCCACCGGCTCGCCGGGTACATCGCCCCGTAGCCGATCGTCGCCAGGGTCTGGATGCTGAACGACATCGCGTCGAAGAACGTGCCGTCGCTGCCCGCGACCCCGCCGATCACGTAGTACAGCGCCGCGAACGCGACGTTGACCGCGAACAGCCCGGCCGCGATCAGCCCGAGCGACGCCGGCCACGGCAGCCGCAGGAAGATGTGGTAAGCGTCGCGCAGCAGCGCGCGCTCGTCGCCGATCACGTAGAACGACGAGCCCTGCTGGGTCGCCCTCCGGGCGGTCCGGGGCAGGTCGCGAACGGCGAGCGGCGGCATGGCCCGATCCTCGGCTCGACGTGGTGCCGAGACCAGTTTTTCGCCACCGTCTGGGCTACAACCCGGGCATGCCCGGCTCCGCTGACGAGGTCACGCTGCACGCGCTGGTCGGGATCCTGCCGCCGCGGATCTGGTACCTGACCTCCAACGGCCAGGACATGTGGTGCCGCCGGCCCTATGGCTTTCTGTTCTCGACCGGCGAGGCGGCCGAGGCGTTCGCCAAGGTGATGGGCACCGACGAGCAGCTGTTCGCGGTCGGCCTCGACGCCCGCGCGCTGATCTCCGACGACGTGCTCGCCGGCCTGCGCAACACCGCCGTGACCCGGCTGTTCTTCGATCCGGCGATCGACCCCGACTCCGGGGACGTCCACGGCCAGATCCTGCGGCTCGCGCCGCTGACGTGACGCGTGTCGCTGCGCCGCGCCGGGCGCGGGCAGGCGTTGTACGATGGCGCCCCATGGACGACGCCCGTACCCGCGCGTACCAGACGATGGCGGTTCCGAACCCGAACCTGCCGCTGCGCGAGTCCGAGGTCGGCTACATCGAGCTGGTGTCGTCGCCCGATCCGCGGGTCGAGCCGATGGTGTTCGCGCTCGAGCACACCCGGGTGCGGGTCGGGCGGTTCTCGACGGTCGGGACCTACGCGACCTCGAGCGACGTGTACGTCGCGATCAGCGACGACGCGACCGCGATCTCGCCGATGAACACGATGTTCGAGCACATCAACGGCAAGTTCCACGCGTTCGACACGCGATCGATCCACGGCACGTACGTCAACGGCGAGCCGATCCGCAGGCGCCGCGCGCTGTCTCCGGGCGACGTGATCGACATCGGCGGGGTCCCCGACGCCGGCGGCGTGCTGCGCGGCAACGCGCGCGTGGTGTTCCACGGCCCGACGCCGCCGCCGGGCCGGCCGATCCGGCGCGCGCCGCCGCGCACGCGCTACACCTGGGAGACGCCGCGCGGCGGGCTGGCGTTCGACATCGATGCCTCGGCCGGCGCGGCGCGCGCGACGCTCAAGCTCGGCAGCAGCGGGCGCGACGAGGCGTTCGCGGCGGTGCGCCGGGTCGTGGCATGGCCGCAGCTGCCGGCCGGGGCGATCGACGGCGCCGGCGTGCACTACGGCGTGGGCGAGCCGCTGGTGCCGCTGCCCGCCAACTGGACCGTCGATGTGCCGCGCGCCTGCGCGATCGTGGCCGATCTGTGCGATGCGATCGCCGCGCAGCCGCTCGTCCTGGGCCCGTTCGATCGCGGCCTGGTGTGGCTGCGCGCCGACGGTCGCCCGGTGCTGTTCGGCGCCGGCCTGTCCCGGGTCGCGTACCAGCACGACCGCGTCGAGATCCGGGGCATGGTGGCGGTGCGCCACTTCCGCCGCAGCCCCGAGGAGATCCTGCGCGAGGCCTCGGGGCCGGCGACCGACGTGTTCTACGCCGCGTACCTCCTGGCCGAGCTCGTCACCGGCGAGGAGCCGTACCCGACCGAGGATCCGTTCGCGTACCTGCAGGCAGTCAGCGGCGGCCAGGTCCAGCTGCCGGCCGACCTGCCCAAGATCGCCCGTGCGTTCGATCCGGATCCCGCGGCGCGGCCGTCGATCGCCAGGTTCGCCACGCTCTTGCGCTGGGGCGCGCGCGGCGCGTAGGCCGGCGCCCAGCCGCGGGCAGGCTCAGGCCAGCAGCGCGAGCAGGTCGTCGCGGGTGATCGCGGCGGCGCCGCCGGCGTCGGCCAGGGCGGCGTCGGCCAGGGCGCGCTTGCGCTCCTGGAGCTCGAGGATGCGCTCCTCGACGGTGTCGCGCGCGACCATGCGGTACACCATGACGGGCTTGTCCTGGCCGATGCGGTGGGCGCGGTCGGCGGCCTGGTCCTCGACGGCGGGGTTCCACCACGGGTCGATCAGGAACACGTGATCGGCCGCGGTGAGGTTGAGGCCGGTGCCGCCGGCCTTGAGCGAGAGCAGGATCACCGGCGGGCCGTCGTCGGCCTGGAACTCGGCGACGACGCCGGCGCGATCCACGGTGGTGCCGTCGAGCCGGGTGAACGCGATGCCGGCGGCGGTGAGGTGGGGCTCGATCAGGTCGAGCAGGCTCGTCCACTGCGAGAACACCAGGGCGCGGTGGCCGTCGGCGACGGCGTCCTCGAGGGCCTCGAGCAGGCGCTCGGTCTTGGAGGACTGCTGCGGGGCCGCGCCGCCGCGGACCGCCATCGGCAGCAGCGCCGGGTGGCAGGCGGCCTGGCGCAGGCGGAGCAGGGCCTCGAGCGCGGCCATGACGCCGCCGCCGGCCTGGAGCAGGGCGACGATCTCGCTCTGGGTCGCGGCGCGGATCGCGTCGTAGGTGGTGCGCTCGGCCTCGTCGAGCTCGACGTACATGATCGCGTCGGTGCGCGGCGGCAGGTCGCGCGCGACCTCGGACTTCATCCGGCGCAGCACGAACGGCCGGATCCGCTCGCGCAGCCGCGCGGCCGCGGCGGCGTTGCCGAGCGAGATCGGCTCGGCCCAGCGGTCGCCGAAATCGGTGCGGCCGCCGAGCAGGCCCGGGTTGGTGAAGTGGAGCTGGCTCCACAGCTCGTCGAGCCGGTTCTCGATCGGCGTGCCGGACAGGGTCAGCCGCCAGCGGCCCTTGAGCTGGTAGGCCGCGCGCGCGACCTGGCTGTCGGGGTTCTTGATGGTCTGCGACTCGTCGAGGATGATCGTGTCCCAGGTGACGCTGGCGAGGACGTCGATGTCGTTGCGCAGGAGCGGATAGCTGGTCAGGACGACGTCGGCGCTGGGCTCGAGCGTACGGCGCGCGCCGCGGTAGGTCGCGACCCGGAGATCGGGCCGGAACTTGTTGGTCTCGGCGAGCCAGTTGAACAGCACGCTGGTCGGCGACACGACGAGGGTGCGGCCGCGGAGCGCGGCGAGCGCCTGGATCGTCTTGCCCAGGCCCATGTCGTCGGCCAGGACGCAGCCCAGGCCGGCGTCGCGGCAGAACACCAGCCAGTCGAGGCCGCGCTGCTGGTACGGCCGGAGCTCGCCGGTGAACCCGCCCTCGGGCCGCGCCGCCGGGATCCCGGTGAACTCGCCGAGCAGCGGCCGCAGGCGCTCGAGCTCGGGCGGCGGCGGCTCGTCGAGCTCGGCGCACAGCTTGGCGAGGTCGGGCAGGGCGTAGATCGGCACGCGGCGGTCGTCGCCGCGGGTCGACAGCAGGTCGGCGAGCCGCTCGCCGTGCTCGTCGAACCACGCCTTGGGCAGCCGGCCCCAGCCGCCGCCGGGTAGCAGCACGAGCTCGGCGCCGGCGCGCCAGGCGCGCAGCGCGTTGCCGATCGGCACGGTGCGCCCGCCGCCGGACACGTCGACGTCGATCCGCGCGCCGTCGATCACGACCCGGGCCTCGAGCGCGACCGCGCGGGCGGCGTCGGCCGCGCGCGAGTCGGCGCGGATCCAGCGGGCCAGGCCGTTCTGGATCGCGAACGCCTCCTTGCCGGTGAGCTCGACGCGCCGGCCGGGCACGAGGTTGAGCTCGTCGCGCAGCCGGTGGGTCAGCTGGCGCTCGGCGTCGAGGTCGCGGATCGGCAGCGCGCCGCGGAGGTGGACCACCATGCCGCCGTCGATCCGCGCGCGCGGCGGATCGCCGTAGACCAGGGTCGGCATCACCCGGAGGCGATCGCCCTCCTCCTCGATCTCGAACTCCATCCGCGGCGGCTCGCGGCCGCCGATCCTGGGCAGCCCGGTCGCGCGGACGTCGATCGCGATGCGCTGCGCGAACGTCGGCAGGGTCTTGCTGATCAGCTCGGGGTAGCCCGAGGGCGGGACGTTGAACACCTGGGGCAGCTTCTCGAGCCGCGAGCCGCTGAGCTCGATCGCCTCGATCGGCCGCAGCACGTTGTCGGTGGTGCGCACGATGCCGACCGCGACGACCTCGCGGACCATCGGATCGGCCTCGATCCGGAACTGCACGCCACCCGGCATGTCCTCGACGATGCCGCGCGGCAGCACCGGCTCGGCGCTGGCGGTGACCGGCTCGCCCTTCCAGCGCACGTCGCGCGCGTCGGCGAGCAGCGCGATCAGGTGGGTCAGCCGCTCGCCGTGGACCGTGCCGAGCCGCGCGGTGAGCAGCTGATCGGCGGTGAGGTCGGCCTCGGTCGTGGCGATCGCCGACGCCTTGCCGGTCCCGACCAGCGACAGCAGCGAGCCGGTGAACGGCTCGGTGCGGTCGCCGCGCACCAGCACGCGCTCGACCGTCATGCCGCCCTGCGCGGGCGTCAGGAGGTAGCGGATCGTCGCCAGGCCGCGCCCGGCCTCGTCGGGGACCTCGCCGCCGGCGCGCGCCGCGGCGACCGCGGACAGCACGCCCGCGACGACGTGCGAGCACACCGGATCGCGGCTGTCGCAGCTGCACTGCCACTCGCCGTTCGCGGGATCGAGGACGACCTCGAACGGCCGCGGCCGGCCGGGCACGCGAACCTCGAGCTCGATCTCGCCGTCTGCGTCGGCAGTCTTGCGCCGGCCGACCACGCGGCCGTCCCGGGCCAGCCCGACGCCCTGCGACCAGGTGCGTTCCGTGGCCGCTGTGCGGACCGCGTCCCGGAGCACCTCGAGCATCGCGGGTGATTAGCACGCAAGCACTGGACACGAAAGGCGTGCTAGCCTCGCGAACGCATGGCCGCCGACCCGCGCTCCGACGACGCCGAGGCCGAGGCCGAGACCGAAGACGAGGTACTCGTCGCGGCGATGGCGGCGGGAGATCGCGCAGCGCTGGCGACACTGTACGAGCGCCACGGCGCCTTGCTGCTCGGACTGGCGCTCAGGATCGTCCGCGAGAAGCGTGAGGCCGAGGACCTTTTGCACGATGTGTTCCTCGAGGCCTGGCGGACCGCGAAGGACTTCGATCCGAAGCGTGGCCGGGTTCGTACCTGGTTAGCCATCCGTATGCGTTCTCGTGCTCTGGACCTGCAGAAATCGGCCCGCGTGTCGCGCAACACCGGAGACGCCGGGCTCGAGCTGGTGGTCGACCAGGCCGAAGGGTCCAACCCCGATCACGGGAGAATTCGCAGCGCGCTCGCCGAGCTCGGCCAGGACCAGCGCCGGGTGCTCGAGCTGGCGTACTTCGAGGGCCTGACCTGCGCCGAGATCGCCAAGCGCATCGAGATCCCGATCGGCACCGTGAAGTCGCGGATCGCGGCAGGCCTGGACCGCCTGCGGTCGGGGCTGGTCCACGCCGGCCCCGCAGCGGGCCGAACGGACCGGACGGACCGAACGGAGAAGACATGACCGGCGACGTTCGCGAGCTCCTGCCGCTCTATGCCCTCGGCGTCCTCGAGGCCGACGAGGTCAGCGTGGTCGAGCGCGCGGTCGCCGGCGACGCGGCGCTCGCCGCCGAGCTCGCCACCTACCAGCAGACCGCCGATGCGATCGGCACGGCGATCGAGCCGGTCGCGCCGCCGCCCGAGATCAAGCAGCGCCTGCTCGCGTCGGTCGGTGGCGGCCGGTTCGAGGCGTTCTCGGCCCGCATGGCCCGGATGTTCGACGTCACGGTCGACCACGCGCGCGAGCTGCTCGGGCTGATCGAGCGCCCGGCGTCGTGGGTCCCGCAGGTCGTCCCCGGGATCAGCTTCGTGCACTTCGAGGGTGGCCCGGCGACCGCCGCCGCGGATTGCGGCTTCGTCCGGCTCACACCGGGCACGATGTTTCCGCCTCACACCCACATCGGCGAGGAGGCGACCACGATCCTGAGCGGCCGGGTCCACGATCCGGTCCACAACCGGACGATCGGCCCCGGCGAGGACTACCTCATGTCCGCGGGCACGGACCACTGCCTGGTGTGCGTCGGCGACGAGGATTGCATCTATGCGTCCCGGGCCGAGGGGATCGAGATCGGCGGCGTCCGCGTCCAGCCCACGAGGAACTGACTGCCTGCGATGCATCGCAGGTAGTACGACGCTCGGCGCGGGTGGTTACGGTTGCGCACACGTCGATCCGCCTGTGCGGGCCGGCGCGAAGCTGCCACCGATCGGGATCCGGAGCACGCCCCAGACCCGATCCGGCCCGGGTCGCCCGGTGTACGATGGAGACATGAGTGACGAGGGTATGCGGGTGGTCGGGACCATCCGCAGCATCGAGCTGCATACCCTCGCCGCGAAGTTCCAGAACGTCACGACCCGCCAGGTCGCCAAGATCCAGCTCGACATCGAGCGCGCGATCGACGAGACCGGCGCCGAGCTCGACATCGGCAACCTCGTCGATCTGCAGTTCCAGGGTCCGGCGGAGCTGGTGCCGCGGTTCTCGACCGGCGACCGGGTGCAGATCGTGACCAGCGTCGAGTCGAGCCTGCACATCGCGAGCATCCGCCCGGCGCCGCTGTCATAGCGCCCGGGCGACGCCGATCGCGGCGATCACCAGGAGCACGATCAGCGACACCCGCGGCACGATCGCGAGCGCCGGGTGGTCACGGCGCACGCCGCTGATCCAGCGCGCGAGCAGCGTGAACCACAGCGCCGAGCCGGCGCCGACACCGCCGGCGATCACGCAGGCCTCGGGCAGCTCGGCATCGCGCCACACCGCGGCGGCGACCGCGACCCACGCGCCGAGCGCGGCCGGGTTGGGCAAGGTCAGCATGAACCCAGTGGCGATCCCGCGGCCGACGCCGCCGGCGCTGGCCGGGGCAGCGCCGCCGGCGGTCGGCGGGCTCGGCGCGGCGGGCTCGGCGGGCGCGCGGGCGCGGCTCGCAGTCGCGCGCCGGCGCCGCCAGGTCATCACGGCGTAGCCGACGATCACGGCCGCGGCGGCGATCGCCAGGCCGTGCACCAGGCGCGGATCCGCGGTCATCAGGCGGCCGACGCCGGAGAACGCCAGGGCCGCGTGGATCACGTCGGCGGCGGCGCCTCCGAGGCCCAGGCCGGTCGCGAACCGCCGCCGGCCCGCCGCGGCGGCGTCGACGATCGATACGTTGATCACGGCCGGCGACATGCTGGTGGCGCCTCCGAGCCCGAGCCCCAGCCCGGCGGCGGCCACGAGATCCAGCGCGCTCACCAGGTGATCGTGCCCTCGTCGGTGTCGCGCCCGCCGTAGATCGTGATGTTGAGTAGCTTGATCTTGCCGCGCGGGCCGATCGCCCTGACCTTGTGCGGCCCGGGCGGCAGCGGCAGCCGGGTCATCGGGGTCTCGCCGATCTGCTTGTTGTCGACGTAGATCTGGGTCCGGGCGTTCGCGGCGATGCTGAAGAACCCGAACCGCGACAGCGCGACGATGTCATCGCGGGTCGGCCCGGTCGGGGCGTCGGCCGGCGGCTCGGCGGCATCGGGGATCTCGGCGGTGACCACCGGCTGGGGCGCGGCCTTGCTGGTGTCGCCGAGCCGGCTCGTGACCAGGAAGATCACCACCGTGACCGCGGCGACCGCGGCGACCGCGATCACCGCGTTGCGGATCGAGCGCAGGCGATGGCCGCGGAGCAGGTCGGTGTTGGGATCGATCATCCACGAGTCGGGCAGCATCGTGCTCGACAGGTCGATGACACCCGGCGACGGCGGCAGCGGCACGGAGACCCGGCTCGATCCGGGCTGCACGATCATCGACGGCACCGCGTCGAGCTGGCCGGTGGCGAGGCGGTTGGGCCGGCTGTCCTCGGCGGCGCCGATCTCGCCGGCGGCCCCGGCGCGCACCGCGCGGATCGGCGGTGGCGGCGGCGGGGTCGGGCGCGGCGGGCGCGGGGGTGGCGGCGGCGCCGGCTCGTCGGCGGCCTTCAAGATCTCGTCGCGCGACGCCATCTCGTCGCCGAAGTCGGTGACCAGCAGCCGGGCGAGATCGGCCGCGGTCGCCGGCCCGCCGAGCGTCGCGACCGCGTTGCGGATCGCGTTGCCGAACGCCTGCGCGGTGTCGAACCGGCCGTTGGGATCGCGCGCCATCGCCTGGAGCAGCGCCGCGCGCATGCCGGGCGGCAGATCGGGCCGGCGCTCGCGGATGTCGGGGATCGGCTCCTCGGTGATCGCCTTGAACGTCAGGAAGTCGGAGTCACGGTGGAACAGCCGCCGGATCGCGAGCATCTCGTACATCACGACCGCGAGCGCGAACACGTCGCTGCGCCGGTCGAGGCCCTTGCCGAGGATCTGCTCGGGGGACATGTACGCGTTCTTGCCCTTGACCGTGCCGGTGCGGGTCCGCGAGTTCGCCCCGCGCGCCTTGGCGATGCCGAAGTCGAGCAGCTTCACCACGCCCTCGCCGCACACCATGATGTTGGGCGGCGACACGTCGCGGTGGACCAGGCCGAGCGGCTGCCCGTCGGGGCCGCGGGCCTCGTGGGCGGCGTGTAGCCCCTCGCAGGCCTGCACGATGATGCCCGCGACGATCCGGACGTCGAGCATCTTCCCGACCTTCGACAGCCGCGTCATCATCCGCGACAGCGGCACGCCATGGAGGTACTCCATCGCGATGAACCACGTGCCGCCGTAGTCGCCGAACGCGTGGACGCGGCAGATGTTCTTGTGCGCGACCTGGCTCGCGAGGTCGGCCTCGTCGCGAAACATCGTCACGAAGTGCTCGTCCTCGGCGAGGTGGGGAAGGATGCGCTTGAGCACCATCACGTCGCGGGTCGTCGATCCGGTGGGGCGCGCCAGAAAGATCTCGGCCATGCCGCCCGTCGCGAGCTTCGCGATGAGCTGATAGCTGCCGAAATCTCGAGCATCGCGCGGGACTAACGTCCCCGCCGGAATCGTCACGGAGCCAATTATGCCCCAGCGATTCCCACAATTTAAGCCTGACCTGACACAGACCGAGCGGACGGGCCCGCTGATGGCACGTCGGCCGCGAAGTTCCGACGAAGACCCGGGCACATCGGCCCGCCGCGAAAAATCGCCGGCTCGCCCGCCCCCCGTCGGGAAGCGTGAGAGCCGATACAGTGCATCGGTCACAAGCCGACGGCGTGCACCGCCGCCAGGCCGGCGAGGAGGTCGCGCGCGATCCGGCAGGCGCGCGCCGGCGCGATCGGCCCGCTCGGCCCCCGGTCGGCGGCTCGGTCTCGTCGGCGGAGATCCCGACGTCGTGGATCGCCACGACGTGCGGCGATTCGATCGAGCCCAGCGCGGTGGCCTCGCGCAGCAGCCGGACTCACCGCCACCTCACCACTTCGCCGGAGTTTTCCGTCGACGATGATCGCGAGCGGCGCGCCCGGGGGGCTCCGCGTGCGGGAAACTCGCAGCGGGCCACTCTCTCTCGGCTCCGGCTCGGTCACGCCGCCTTCGCGGCCTTGGCGATCGGCGGCGGCTGGATCCGGTAGTCGAAGTACGAGCTCGGGTTGCCGGCCGCACCGTCCATCGCGGCCCGCGCGACATTGTACATCTCACGCGCGGTCACGTAGTGCAGCTCCGTGCCGTTCCGCATG
>DASWRS010000481.1:0-38844 GCA_036403075.1 Kofleriaceae bacterium | reverse complement strand
CGGCGTGCTCGGGGAACAGCGCGCGGAGGCCGTCGCGCGAAGCCGCGCAGGTGCCGCGCTCGGTGATGAGCCCCGTGACCAGGCGAGCCGGCGTGACGTCGAACGCCGGGTTCGCGACCGGCGTTGCCGGGGCGATCAGCTCGAGCTCGGCGATCGCGCCGTCGCCCGCGCCGGTGAGTCGTCCGGTGACCCGGCGGACCTCGGCGGCCGCGCGCTCCTCGATCGGGATGTCGCGGCCGCGCGCGATCGTCCAGTCGATGCTCGGCGACGGTGCCGCGACGTAGAACGGCACGCCGGTGTCGTGCGCCGCGAGCGCCTTGAGGTACGTACCGATCTTGTTGCACACGTCGCCGCTTGCCGTCGTGCGGTCAGTGCCGACGATGCACGCGTCGACCCGGCCGTGCTGCATCAGGTGCCCGCCGGCGTTGTCGGCGATCACGGTGTGCGGCACGCCGTGCTGGGCGAGCTCCCAGGCGGTCAACAGGCCCTGGTTGCGCGGCCGGGTCTCGTCGACCCAGACCTCGACCGGGATGCCGGCCTCGTGGGCGCGGTAGATCGGCGCGAGCGCCGTGCCCCAGTCGACCGTGGCGAGCCAGCCGGCGTTGCAGTGGGTCAGGATGCGGACCGGCCGGGCGCGCCCCGTCGCGAGCGCCTCGATCACGGACAGCCCGTGGCGGCCGATCGCCTCGCAGCGCGCGACCTCGTCGTCGCTGATCCGCGCCGCGAGCGCGAACGCGGCGTCCGCGCGGTCGCTCGCAGGCACGCCGGCGATCGCGCGCATCGCGTCGAGCGCCCAGCGCAGGTTGACCGCGGTCGGGCGGGTCGCGGCGAGGATCCGGCAGGCTTCGTCGACCGCGATGCCCTCGCGCACCGCGAGCGCGACGCCGTACGCCGCGGTCGCGCCGATCAGCGGGGCGCCGCGCACGACCATGTCGCGGATCGCGGCAGCGGCGCCGGCGAGCTCGCCGATCCGCAGCCAGCGCACGCGGTGCGGCAGCGCGGTCTGGTCGAGCACGATCACCGCGTCGCCTTCGGGGGCGAGCTCGATCGCGCGCCGCCATGCGCCCTCGACCTTCATGGCCGCGCGTCGCGCCGCAGCACGCGGCCGGCCACCGCGTCGAGCCGGCGGACCAGCTCGGGATCGCGCGCGGCCTCGGCGGTCAGGATCGCGTGGTCGAGCGCGCGGTCGCAGCCGTGCGGGCAGGGCGCGGCGTGGGCGCCGAGCCGCGGCACCGTGGCGGCGATCAGCGCGCGGGCGTGGTCGGCGTTGGCCAGCAGCACCTTGACGACGTGCTCGACGACCACGTGATCGTGATCGGGGTGCCAGCAGTCGAAGTCGGTGACCATCGCGACGGTGGCGTAACACAGCTCCGCCTCGCGGGCGAGCTTGGCCTCGGGCATGTTGGTCATGCCGACGACATGGCAGCCGAGCATGCGGTGCATCTCGGACTCGGCCGCGCTCGAGAACTGCGGGCCCTCCATCGCGACGTAGGTCCCGCCGGATACCACCGGCAGCCCGAGGCCCGCGCCGGCCGCCGCGAGCTCGCCGCGGACCCGCGCGCACGTCGGGTGCGCCATCGAGACGTGCGCGACGCAGCCGGTGCCGAAGAACGTCTTGGGGCCGCGCAGGGTGCGATCGATGAACTGATCGACCAGCACGAACGTGCCCGGCGCCAGCTCGGCGCGCAGCGAGCCGACCGCGCTGAGCGACAGCACGCAGGTCGCGCCGGCGCGCTTGAGCGCGTCGATGTTGGCGCGAAACGGGATCTCGTGCGGCGGGATCCGGTGGCCGCGGCCGTGGCGTGGCAGGAACACCACGCGGTGGTCGCCGAGCCTGCCGAACAAGAGCTCGTCCGACGGCTCGCCGAACGGCGACGCGATGCGCCGCCACGCGTCCTCGACGAGCCCGGGGAGCGCGTACAGGCCGGTACCACCGATGATGCCGATCATGCCGGCATTCTAGAGCAGCGTTCACCTAGACCCCACCTCGGCGCTGGTTTCGATCACTTACTCGGCGGGGCAAGATCGATCACTTCAGCAGTCAAGCGGTCGGTGCTCCAGGCCCAGGCGCCGATCGTTGCCGGGGTTCGCCGGCATCCGGGCTGTATCGCAGCGCACGCGCCGGCCGCGATCGTGCGAAGCTCGACGATGCCGTGCGACGCGCGCTGCCGGCGCCGAATTGTTCGCCGGACACGCCGGGCGACGTAGTAACGTGTCGTGTGATCGATGGCCTGCTGGCGACCCTGGGCCTGTACGGGGCGACGCTCGCGGTCGCGTTCCTCGCCGGGATGTTCCCGTTGCTCAGCATCGAGGCGTTCCTGATCGGCGTCACGCTGACGTTGCACGTCCCGATCGCGGTGATGGTCGCGCTGATCGGGATCGCGGCGCTCGGCCACCAGTTCGCCAAGACGGTGACCTACTTCGCCGGCGCGGGCGCGTTCGAGCTGCCGCGCGGCAAGATGCGCGCGCGCCTCGAGGCGATGAAGCAGCGGATCGTTCGCTGGAACCGCCGGCCGCGGCTGGTGATGCTCGTGGCGGCGACGGTCGGGTTGCCGCCGCTGTACCTGCTGGGCTTCCTTGCGCAGCCGGTGCTGAAGATCCCGTTCCCGACGTTCACCGCGATCTCGCTCGCCGGCCGGATCGGCCGCTACGCCACGCTGGTCGCGGTCGCGCGGCTGTTCTGACCGGATCAACGTGTGCGGGTGTCGGCTTCGGGCATCGGGCGCTCCACCGGCTTGGCAACACCGGCGGGTCCGGTGGGCGGTGCGGGGCGTGATGCCCTCGGGGCCACAGCGGCCTGGGACGCGGGCCGCTCCGCGGGGCCGTCCGGGGGGATCCGGGCGGTCGCCGGTGCGGCGGCGCGGTCGGCGGGGCTCGCGGCGGCGTTGCCGCGCGGCGAGGCGGCCTTGCTGCCAGCCGCGGCTGCTGCCGTCGAGGTCGATGACACCGGGATCGCCGGCGGCGCCGCCGGGCTGGCATGTTCCTGTTTCGGAACGGCGGGCTGCGCCGGCCGCGCGGCGCGGGCGGTGTTCGACGCGGCCACGGCGGGCGACGGGTTGCCCGCGCGATCGGCCGGGTGCTCGAACGCGGGTGTGCGCGGTGCGGCGGCGGACGGATTGCCAGCGGCCGTCCCGGCCGGCGGCGTCGTGGCGGCAGGCGGCTTGCCGGCGGCGGCGGTGGTCACCGGAGCGGGTGCGCCGGCGCGATCGGCGGGGTGATCGATCACGGGCAGCGCGGCGCCGGTGCGATGATCGGCGGACGGCAGCGCCGGCGGCGGGCTGGTGCGCGGCGCCTCGGCAGGCACGGCGGCGGACGGCGCGAGCCGCGGGGCCGGGCTGAGCCGGATCGCGACCTTGCGCAGCTGCGGGGTCGCGGCTGCGTCGTCGAGGAAGTGGCGGAGGCCGCGGCGCCGGCGGAGCAGGTCGCTGCGGGTGACGGCCCAGCCGGTGAGCTCGAGGTGCGCGGTGTGGTCGTCGTCGCCGGCGAGCTCCGGCAGGTGGATCATGCCGCCGCGCATCAGCTGTGCGTAGGCTTCCTTGGCCGACGCGAGCGAGGTGCTGGCGCGCTCGAAGGCATCGCGCGCGGCGCCGGCCTGGTTCGCGATCGCGTACCAGTGCTGCTGCGCGCGCGAGAACTGGCCGCGCAGCGGCGCGACCTCGTAGTGGTCGGTGCCCGGCAGGTTGTGGTCGATGGTCTGCGCCCGCGTCAGCTCGCGCTGGCTGACGACGACATGGATCCGCGCGTTCGCGGCATCGACGCGGAGCTGACGCCACGCCAGGTCGCTGCGCTGGAGCTCGGCGACCGCCGCCTCGACCCGGTGGAGCGCATCGGTCCGCGCCTTCTCGTGATCGCGCGCCACGCCCGCGTACGCATCGTCGGGATCGGGCGCGGCCGCCGGCGCCTGCGGCCGCGCGTGCGGTGCCACGGGCTGGGCGCGCTGGAACGCCGCGAGGCTCGCCGATGCCGCCGCGAGCTCGGCCCGCGCCGCGGCGAGGTCGGCGTCGTGCTGGTGATCGATCTTGTCGCGCTGCATCGGCGGCACGGTGCGCCAGTCGGAATCCGGCACCACCAGCGCCTGCTCGGCGCATCCGGCGATCAACAGCAACAGCGACAGGCGAAGTCCAGGCAACATGTCCGCTCCCTCATCGGGAAGCTTCGCGCCGGGCCGAGGTCCGGCCAAGGCTTTTGGGGCTCACAGTCACATCCTCCAGGAGCATCGAAGTCGTGCGGTGTGCGTGCAAGCTTACACTGGAACGCCCGCGGAGGCGACATCACGGCGGCGACGGGTACTGGCGGTCCACGAACGACAGCCCGTCGGCGTTGAGGTGGCCGAAGGTGCTGTGGTTGTAGGTGACGTAGTCGTAGAAGTCGCGGATCGCCTGCGCGGGATTGCCGCCGGCATTGACCGGGATCGTGAGCGTGTCGAAGGTCATCGCGGCGTCCGAGGGCGGAGCGTACGCGGCCGGCGGCAGGCACGAGCGCCACGGCACCGGGTGGCTCTGCGCGTCGACGAACGGCTTGAGGCCGTAGCCCTTGAAGTCCTCGAGCCGGGCGGTCGGAACCGTGGTCGTGCCGGCGTACTTCGCGGCGTACGGATCGAAGTGGGCGGGCGAGTCGTGGACGAAGCTCTCCCAGAACGCGTGGTCGAGGTGGAACGTGAGCTGCGCGATCGTCGACTGGTTGGCGACGGTGGTCACGCCGCGCGGGTGTTCCTCGCTGGGCTGCGCCGCGCCGGTCAGCTGCGGATTCTGGGCGTTGCGATACGCGGTCGGTGCGATGAACCCGAGCCGGAACTTGACGGTCCTGGGCAGCACGTTGAAGTCGTACGCTGGCGTCACGGCGGTCTGCGTGCATCCCGAGCCGGTCAGGCTGCCCTTGTTGTTGCCCTGCCAGGTCGCGGTGCCGACCAGCATCGTGGTGTAGCCCCTGGTCACCATCTCCTGGTAATCGGTGAGCCCCGCGGCATCGAGGTTGATGTTCCTGGCCTTGGCGCTGGCGGGAACGACCTCGAAGCCGAACGCGTACTTCACGGTCGGATCGAATGCGGCGTTGCCCTGCTGGTTGCGGCCGGTCAGCGCCGCGACCGGCATGGCGTCCATGGCCGCGCCGTCGGCGTCGGCGAGCGGGCCGCCCTTGTGGAGGTCGACCACGAACGGGCCATCGACCTCGGCGACGACGGAGCCGCCGGTGCCGCACACCGTGGTGCCACCCTTGCCGTCGTCGCACCTGGACTGGTCGGTCGGTGACTTGTCGGGGCTCTCCGATAGCGTGATGTGATCGAAGGTCGTCAGCACCCGGTCGTAGCTGACCGCCCAGCCGTCGACGAACACGACGTCATCGGGGTTCGCCGGTGGGAAGGCATAGCCGTCCTTCGCGAACGCCTCGCCCGAGGCGGTGAGCAGGATGCCGTTGCCCCCGGGATCGCACGGCACGTCGAAGTCGGCGACGACACCCATGCCGCTATTGTGATTGCACACCCTGGGCTGGGCCGGGGCGCTGTCGCCGCCGCAGGCGACGAGGGCGAGACAGAGGATCGATGCAGGACGGATCATGACATTCTCCTGTGCGATGCGCCGGTCACGCCCGGCGCGGCTGCGATGGCATCATGGGAACGAGAGCTGGAAGGTGGCGGTGGCGGCGCGCAGGCCGGTGAACAGGTTCTGGCTCGCGGAGCTCGCGTTGCTGTCGGGGAACACGCCGCCGGCGGGCAGCGCGGCGAAGTCGACGTTGGCGAACCACGGCTCGGTGGCGACGCGGATCGCGAGCGTGCCGCCGGCGTGCGGGCGCAAGGCGATCGCGATCGGCGACACGATCCGCTGCTTGCAGATCGGGTGCTGGCTCGGCAGCGCGGGATCGCTCTGCGGGATGCCGCGGTTGCCGGCGCTGATCGTGATCGCCGCGGTGAACGGCACGACCTGGGCGCCCCGGGTCGCGGTGCCGGCGAGGTCGGCGATCACGGTCGAATCGCTGGTCGCGTTGATGTCGCTCCCGGTCAGCCAGACCTCGGCCGTGCGCGCCTCGTCGTCGGTCCCGGTCGCCGGCGCCGGGAACGGCTGCAGCGCGGTCGACAGCACGTCGACGTCGAGCGGCGACAGCTCCTCGGCGGTGTACACGCCGGGCAGGATGCAGCTGGTCTCCTGCGAGCCCGAGATCGGGACCGACAGGTTGAGGTAGACCGCGCCGAGGTGCAGCTTCGCCCGGCTCAGCACGACGTGCCAGCCGAGCGGGGTATCGACGGTGCTCGCGCCATCGACGCCGGCCGCCGCGACGTCGAACGCGACGACGTTGCCGCCGGTGGTGCCGCAGGCTCCCAGCACGGCGGCGATCGCGGCGATGACCGCGGCGGCGGCGCGGTGCAGCCGCATCACAGCGTCACCTCGACGTGCACGAGCACCGTGCGCGGCGCGCCGGCGGTGAACTGCCGCGTGATCGTCAGCGTCGGCTCGGCCTGGCTGTGGAAGTCCGAGGCGTAGTTGTACTCGCCGAGCCAGTACCTGGTGTCGAGCAGGTTCGACGCCTTGACGCCGAGCGTGTAGCGATCCCAGGTCGTCGAGACCGAGCCATCGAGCGTCAGGATCGTGTCGCTGCGCTGGCTGTACGGCAGCGCGCGCGGCCCGACGAAGGTCACGCCGAGCCCGCCGATCGCGCGCAGCGACCGGGCCGCGAGCCGCCACGGCAGATCGCCGAACACGACGCTGTCGGAGCGCACGACCACGTCGGGGACGTAGGGGATCAACAGGCCGGTGTCGTCGAACGTCGAGCGCACCACGGTCACGCTCGCGTTCTGGTCGAACCACGGCCCGGTGATCCGCCCGGACAGCGACCCACCGAGCCGGGTCGTGCCACCCGCGAGCACGTTGCGGCCGATGGTCTCGCTGAACACCAGGTCGCGGTCGACGTGGGTCCGGAACCCGGACAGCCGGAGCGAGGTGTCGAGCTCCGCGGGCGTGCCCTTGTAGGCGACCCCGGCCTCGTACGACTTGATCTGCGCGAACGGCGTCGCGACGTCCTGCGAGATGTACGACGGATCGATCGAGCGCACGCCCTGGCCGTAGCTCAGCGACGGCGACACGCCGGCGAACGGCCCGAGCACGAGCGACGCGCGCGGCAGCACGACCGCGCCCGAGGTCGTCGCACGCTGCACCGGCTCGCGGAACCGGCCGAAGTCCTGCTGCGACAGGCAGCTGGCGTCGCCGGGCGGCGTGGTCTTCGATGGGTGCGCGACCTCGTGGACGGCGCAGTTGTCGAGCACGTTGTAGGTGAACAGGTCGGTGCGTACACCGCCGCGCAGCGCGGCCCAGCTCGCGAGCTTTGCGTCGAGCGCGGCGTAGAGCCCGACATCGCCGAGCAGCGCGTCGAGGTCGGCCTCCTTGAAGTACGGGTGCTGGGTCGCGATCTCGGTGCGGTACTGCTGCGACGAGCTGCGATCGACGCGCGCGAAGTAGCCGAGCTCGAGCTCCTGCGTCAGGTCCAGGAGCTCGCGGTGGCGCCGCATCCAGCCCTGGGCCTGGGCCGTGACCGAGTCGGACTCGAGATCGAGCAGATCGCCGCGCTGGCCGTGCGGCTGCTGGGTCGCGGTCTGCTGATCGAGCAGGAAGCCGGTGAAGTCCTCGCGCAGCCGCATGGTCTGCGCCGTGAGCGACAGCTGGTGGTGGGTCGATCCGTCGTCGTGCTGGGTCTCGACGTCGCCGAGCACGAACGCGCGGCTCGCCGAGCCACCCGGGCCGAAGTCGTAGGTGTCGTAGAACCCCTTGCGGCCGGCGGCGTGGTCGTCCTCGCGGATCACCGTCGCCGAGTGGTAGTCGGTGACGTACGCGCCGGTGGTCAGCCGCCACAGCCCGTCGTCGCCGAGCTTGTCCTCGACCTGGCCGAGCGCGGTGGCGCGCCGCGCGTCGCGGTTCTGGCCGAAGCCCGCGGTCTGGTACAGCTCGACGCCGCCGAAGTTGTGCGGGCCGCTGTGCGGCGAGCCCCAGGTGAGCAGCGCGCGCCGGGTGCCGAACGAGCCCTGCTCGTAGCTGCCGGTGAGCCCGCGCCGGGTCAGGCCGAGCTCGTAGTCGGCGCTGCCGGCGACGGCGAAGTTGCCCTGCCGCGGATCGTAGGGCCCCTCGACGACGCGCAGCGACTGGACCAGCTCGGGGATGATGAAGTGCAGGTCGGCGTAGCCGTTACCGTGCAAATTGCCGGCCTGGTTCACGACGTCGCCGTTGATCCGGATCTCGAGGTCCTGGCCCTCGCGCGCGTCGAACCCGCGCAGGAAGATCTGCTCGGCGTGGCCTTCGCCGCCCTCGTTGGTGAGCAGGAAGCCGGGCGCCCAGCCGAGCAGCTCGGTCGCGTCCTTGTGCGGGATCTCGGTCGCGAGCCGGCCGGCCTCGACCCGGATGTCCTGCACGCCGACGCTGGGCGCGGCCTGGTGACCGCGCTCGAGCGCGTTCAGCTTGCCCTGGACGGTGATGGTCTCGCCGCCGGGCGCGGCGGGGTCGAAGTGGACGGTTGCGCTCAGGTGGCTCGCCACCGGCTGGCCGGCGCTGTGCGCGGGCTCGAACGTCCACGACAGCACGCTCGCGACCGCGAGGTCGTCGAACGGCGGGTTGGGCGGCGAGATCACGCGCGGGTTGGCCGGTGCGCCGGACGCATCGACCTCGACGTGGACCACGACATCGACCGGCTTCTGCCGCGCCTTGGGGACGTCGGGGTAGACCGGCGGCACCTGGTGTGTGATCCGCGGCGGCTCCTCGGTGGATGGTGACGGTGACGGTGACGGCGGGGCCGAGCCCGGTGTATCCGGCGCGCCGGCATCGGCCGGTTGCGCATGGAGCGCGCGCGGGACGGTGAGAGCGAGGGTGAGGTCGAGGAGAGCGAGCATGAGATGGCTGCCACGGATCACGGATGACTCCTCGAGCCGCGGCCGGCGCGGGAAGCGCCGAGCGAGCAGCTCGTACGACGAGGCGCGACCGGGACCGGTCGCGTCGAAGTGCCGCGAGATCGCGGAGGCGGCGCTTCCCACCTCCGCGATCTGCGGCGTCCGGACCATTCACCACGACAGCGAGGCGTCGAACCGCGCACGGTGCGACGCACGGCCGAGTAATGCATCCACGTCACTTGCGAGGGAAACTGGATGCACGTCCCCGTGACTCATGTCGTCACGCCGCGACGGCTGCGAGCCGCGCCGGGTGATGAATGGCCGGACTAGGCGACGGGCGGCGACGTCTTGGGTGCGAGACGCAAGATCGCAGCGACGACGGCCGGCGGGGCGGCGCGCCGGGTGTCCTGCACGCAGGTCGCACGCGCGGCGGTCACCACCGTGGGGCGGGTGACGTGCGCACTGGCCGCCTGATGGGCGGCTGTCAGCAGTGCGCAGTCTCCGACGTCGGCGTCGGGGTTGCGCTGGCCGTGGATGTCGGCGTTGTGGCCGGCGTGGTGGCCGATCAGCGCCCGGGCGTGGACGTACGCACCGGCGCGGTCGCGCACGTGGGCGACCTGCGCCTCGTGGCGCATCGCCAGCACGCCGCACACCACGAGCCACACTGCCGTGATCGCCGCGATACCGCGGGACCGCACCTGCAGGCGACTTGCACCAGCCACATCACGTCTGTGGCACGGTATCGTTGTGGCTGTCAAGTGCCGCGCAACCGGCAAGATCGGGAGTGCGACTCCCGGAACAGCACATGTTCGCAGGTGACAGCGATTTGCACCTGGCGGGGCAGCTCATTGCGCCGATCGGAGTGCGAGTGCCCGCCGGGGCTGCGCGCGCACCGGGTCAGCGCCAGCGCCGGCTGAGCGCGACCTCGGCCCGGTACTCGTCGAGCATCCGGGCGCGCTGCGCGGCGGACCAGCCGAGCCGGGCGCCGAGCAGGTCGGCGACGCGATCGCACACGCCCAGGCCCTGGTCGCGGCCGACCAGCAGCAGCGGGACCCGGCGGGCCAGGACGTCATCGACGGTGCGCGCCAGGTCATGGCCGGCGGCGAACTCGATCTCGGCCCAGACGTAGGGCAGCTCGGGATCGAGGCGGTCGGCCAGCGTGCGGTCGGCAGCGATCAGGGCGCCGAGCCGGGGGGCGCGCGCGCCGTAGACTCCGCACAGGTGGGTCGCGGTGTCGACGTCGAGGCCGAACTCGGCCATGAGGCCGCGGCCGATCGCCGCGACGCCCTCGAGGCCGAGCTGCGGCAGGCCCTCGGCACCGGGCAGCGGCCGGGCCTTGGTGCTGGTGCGGGTCGCCGCGACGGTCTCGCCGAGCTGATCGAGCAGCTTGAGGGTCTCGTTGACCGCCTGGCGCGCCATCCGGCGGTAGGTCGTGAGCTTGCCGCCGGCGATGATCACCAGGCCGTCGGTGCGGCTGTAGACCTCGTGCTCGCGCGACACGTCGCTCTCGTCGACGTTGGGCGGCGCGGCGATCAGCGGGCGCAGCCCGGCCCAGGTCGCGATCACGTCGTCGGGCACCAGCCGGGCCTCGGGGAACACGCCGTTGCCGCTGTCGCACAGGTACTTGACGTCGTCGGCGTCGGCGAAGACCTCGTCGGCGGTGCCGGTGAAGTCGGTATCGGTGGTGCCGAGCACGGTGCGCTCGCGCCACGGGATCGCGAACATCACGCGGTGATCGACCGGCGAGATCAGCGTGATCGCCCGGTTGAGCGGCAGGCGGTCGCGCGGCACGACGATGTGCACGCCCTTGGTGCGGCGGAGCAGCGGCCGGCCGATCGGGATCTCGAACCGCGCGATCATCTCGTCGGTCCATGCCCCGGCGGCGAGGATCACGACGCGCGAGGTCACGCTGCGGGTCTCGCCGGTCAGCCGGTCGTGCACGACCACGCCGCCGATCCGGCCGTCGCCGCGGCGCTCGAACCGGGTGACCTCGGTATAGGTGTGGCAGTCGGCGCCGAGCGCGCGGGCGTCGAGCGCGTTCTCGAGCACCAGCCGGGCGTCGTCGGTGTTGCAGTCGTAGTACTCGAGCGCGCCGCGCAGTCCCTCGGCGCGCAGCGCGGGCTCGAGCGCGAGCGCGGCGCGGGTGCCGCGGAACGTCTTGTGCAGCCGCGGTGCGCGGAACAGCGCGAGCGAGTCGTAGATCCAGAGGCCGAAGTTCATGACCTCGAGGCCGGGCTTGGCGCCCTTGTAGATCGGGATCAGGAACGGCAGCGGGCGCACCAGGTGCGGCGCGACCCGGGTCTGGACCCGGCGCTCGGACACCGACTCGAACACCAGGCCGATCTCGCCGTGCTCGAGGTAGCGCAGGCCGCCGTGCACGAGCTTGCTCGACTTCGATGACGTCCCCGACGCGTAGTCGCCCTTCTCGAACAGCGCGACCTTGAGGCCGCGCAGCGCGGCGTCGCGCGCGATGCCGGCGCCGGTGATGCCGCCGCCGATCACGACAACGTCGTAGCTCGGGGCTGCGCTCACCGGGCGAACGATACCGGTACGCCGCTCTGCGTCAAGGCTTGCGGGGTCGCGGCGGCGCCGGTGATGCGGTGAGCGCGACGGAGGTGACGCCCCGGACGGCGAGCGCGCCGAGCAGGCCGGCGAGGCCGTCGACGGTGGCGGCCCGGTCGATCGCGATCACCGGCGGATCGCGCGTGAGGTCGGCGGCGGGCGCGGCGCGGGCCTGGGCGATCGCGGCGGCGGCGTCGCTGCCGAGCGCGAGCCGGACGCCGTGAGCGGCGGACCGGGAGCCCAGCGCGACCGGCAGGGCGGTGGGGATCGCCCAGCCGCCCGGGCCGGGCACCGCGACCGCGAGCCGGAGGTCATGACCGCCGCCGGCCGCGGCGACGACCTCGGCGATCCGCGCGGCGGGCAGCAGGCGCGGGGCGAGCACGGCGGCGGGGCCACGGGCGAGCGCGGCGGCGAGCTTGGCCGGCGCGATCGACGTGCCCGGGTAGTCGCCCGAGACCGCCACGCCGGTCGCCGACAGCGTCGCGCGCGGCAGCGCGCCGAGCTGGATCTCGTCGACGTAGACCGTCAGCGCCGGCGGACCGGCCTCGGCGCCGGTCGGGGGCCCCGCGGCGCGCGGCAGGTCGACGCCGACGCCGTTGATGCCGAGCGCCGGCAGCGGCAGCTCGATCGCGGCGACCAGCGCCGGATCGCCGCCGGGGCCGCCGAGCGCGCGCGCGATGCGATCGAGCGCGAAGTACGGCGCGCCCATGAACCGGGAATCGGGCACCGCGCTGACCGCGGCCTTGCAGATCTCGCCGAGGTAGCGCCACGGGCCGCGGGTGTCCTGGCCGCGCGCAGCGTCGAGCGTGCCGAGAAACCGCTGCCGGGCGCCGGGCTCGCAGAACGCGCGGCACGCGACCAGCGCGCGCTCGATCGCGGCGCGGCTCGGGCCGCCGTCGGTCTCCAGCGTGTTCCAGGTCAGGAGCGGCTGCCAGTCGCCGCACGGCCGGCAGCCGTCGATCAGGGCGGCGGCGCGCTGGGCCGGCGGCAGACCGGGGAGGCGTGCGGCGGCGGCGCGGCAGGCGTCGAGGTCGGCGTCCGGCGCGGCGGCGTCGCGGGCCGGCACCGGCGCCGCCGGCGGATCCTGCGAGGGCGCGTCGCGCGGCCCCTTGCACGCGCACAGCGCGCCGAACACGCAGGTCACGGCGAACGCCACCGGCGTCGTCGGCCGCTGCTCGATCGAGCCAGCCCGCCGGCACCGGCGCACCGGATCGCGCGCGCGCGGCGGCGCGGTCGCTCGGCCGCGCGTCACCCGCGATCGACCTCGAGACCGTACTTCTTGACCAGGCGATGGATGTAGTTGCGATCGATCCCGGCCTCGGAGGCCGCGCGCGAGATGTTGCCGCGGTGCCGCGCGAGCAGCGCGGTGAGGTAGTCGCGCTCGAAGCTCTCGACCAGCGCGGCCTTGGCCTCCTTGAACGGCAGGTCGAGCACGCCACTCGACGTCGGCGGCAGGGTCCGCGGCGCCGAGTCGGTGGCGGCCGGGGCCTCGGGGCTCGGTGGCGGGCCGCCGTCGCCGAGGTCGACCAGCGCGGCGTTGCCCAGCGACAGCGCGCGCTCGACCACGTTGCGCAGCTCGCGGACGTTGCCCGGCCAGTCGTGGCGCTCGAGCTGGTCGAGCAGCGCGGGCGACAGCGCGAACGAGCCGCGGCCCATGCGCTCGGCGAAGCACGCGGCGAGCGCGGGGATGTCGGCCTTGCGCTCGCGCAGCGGCGGCACGTGGGTCGCGACCACCGCGAGCCGGTAGTACAGGTCCTCGCGGAACTTGCCGGAGCGGACCATGGCGCGGAGATCGCGGTGGGTCGCGGCGATCACGCGGATGTCGACGTCGGTGGCGTGGGTGTCGCCGACCCGCCGGACCTGGCGGCGATCGAGCACGCGCAACAGCTGGGGCTGGAGATCGAGCGCGAGCTCGCCGATCTCGTCGAGGAACAGCGTGCCCTGGTTCGCCGCCTCGATCAGGCCCTGCTTGTCGGCCGCCGCGCCGGTGAACGAGCCCTTGGCGTGCCCGAACAGCTCGGACGCGATCAGCTCGTGCGGGATCGAGCCGCAGTCGACGACCACGAACGGCCCACCGCCGCGCCCGCTGGCCTGGTGCACCGCCTCGGACAGCGCCTCCTTGCCGGTGCCGGTCTCGCCCTGGAGCAGGATCGTGGCCTCGGTGATCGCGGCGCGCGCGAGCAGCGCGAACAGCCGGCGCATCGCCGGCGTGGTGCCGAGGACCTCGCCGAACCGATCGCCCTGCCAGTCGCCGAGCTCGACGCCGGAGTCGATCGGCTCGACGTCGAGCTCGGTGTGCTTGCCGAGCCGCAGCCGCGCCGGTCCGCTCAGGATGACCTGGCCGATCCGGACGCCGCCGTGCTTGGTGCCGTTGGTGGTGTCGAGATCGCGGATCTCGATGCCATCGCGGCGGACCCGGAGCTCGAGGTGGTAGCGCGACACCGTGGCGTCGGTCAGGACCAGGTCGTTGTCGGCGTGGGTGCCGACCATCGTCGTGCCGGCCTCGAGAGCGTGCTCCTTGCCCTGATCAGGCCCGCCGACGACGCGGAGCCGGAAGCGGCGCTCCACGAGGGCGCCGCTGGCGTCATCGGTGAGGAGCTGGGTGGGAACGTCGCTCACGTCGATGATGTTACGTCAATTGACGACCGTGGTCGTGCCCGGCCGGACCACCACGGTGGCCTGGTGCGGACCTTCTTCGCCCCCGGTGACGGTGACGCGGCGGGTCCCGATCTCGAAGGTCGCGCGGCGCGCCGCGGCACCCGGGCCGATCTGCACCAGCTTGCCGCCGCTGGCCTCGACGTAGCCGACCTCGAACTTGACCTCGAGGTCCTTCTGCTTGACCACCACGGTGCGCGCGATCCGCGGCGCCTGCGGGACGACGAGCTCGATCACGTGCTGGCCCGGCGCGACCACGCACTCGTACGGCGCGGGGACGTCCTGGCAGTGCGCGGCACCGGGGACCCGGAACCGGGCGTCGACGTTGGCGCGCAGGTGCATCGTCGTGCCGTCGAGCAGCTTGCCATTGAGCTCGATGTCGTCGGCGCCGCGCGGCGGCGTCAGCGGCGACAGCATCGCGGGGATCTTGTGCGGCATCGTCAGCATGAACCGCGTGGTCTTGCCGGCCTCGACCAGGAGCTCGCACGGCGTGACCGCGCCGGGCACGAGCTGGCCGTTCTGCACGACCTGCGCGCCGGGCGGATCGGACACCAGCCGGACCCGCGCCAGCTCCTCGGACACCGAGAGCGGCTGGATCAGCGTGGTGTCCTTGCCCGGACCGGGCACGGACAGCTTGGCGGTCGCGTCGTGGTAGCCGGCCTTCTTGAACGTCACCATGGTCGCCGCGCCGGGCGCCAGGCTCCTGAGCGTCAGCGGGGTCGTGCCGACGACCTTGCCGTCGATCTCGACGCTGGCGCCGGTCGGCGTGCTGTCGACCGTGACCGTCGCCGCGATCGCGCGCAGCTCGAGGGTCACCGGGTTGTCGCCGTCCTGGGGCTGGATCACCGATTGCCTGGGCTCGTAGCCCTCGAGCCGCGCGACGATCGGGTACGCCCGGCCGATCTCGAGGTCCTTGACCACCAGGGTGCCGCCGACGGCGGTGCCGGCGTTGCGACCCTCGATCTCGATCTGCGCCCCGGCCGGCACGGTGTGGACCTGGATCGCGGTCCGGCCCGGGCCGAAGATCCGCGGCCATGCCGCGAACGTCACCAGGCCGAGCGCGGCGAGCACCGCGAACGTGAGCACGATCGTCAGCAGCCGCGACCCCGAGCTCGGCGCGTCGGGGTGCCGACGCTCGATCGGGTGCGAGGAGCCGGCCGGCAGCCGCTTCGACGGCCCCGACGCCAGCCGGCCCGCGGCGTCGATCTTCTCGACGAAGAACCCCAGGGTCTCGAGCTGGATCTTGGGGCTCTCGAGGTCGAACGTGCACACCGCCTCGGTCGCGACCCCGGGCAGCACGTTGAAGTACACGCCGGTCGACGAGTTGGTGATCAGGTAGAGGCCCAGGCCGGCGCCGCCGGCCTTGCGGTCGATCTGCTGCTCGCTGTGCAGGCACTTGTGGAGGTAGCGCAGCACGGTCGAGCGATCGAGCGTGCCGAACGCGTCGCGCACGCCGATCACGAACTGCTTGCCGTCGCACGCGTACTGGATCACGACCTTCTGCTCGACCCGCAGCGAGATCCGGGTCTTGGTCGGGATCTCGGAGAAGATCGGCCGGCCGTGCTCGTCGACCGGCGCGTCGTACAGCGCGTTCATCAGCATCTCGTCGAGGCACTGCTCGATCGACTCGCGGTACTTGCGCCGGACGCTCATGGTCTCGGCGAACTCGGAGATCCGCGCGATGCACAGCGACTTCTCCTGGTAGTCGCCGACCAGGAAGCTGTGGATCTGCGCGCCCCACGGCACGTGCTTCTCGAGCCCGAAGATGTCGCCGGCGAGCACGCGGGTCGCCATCGCCGACAGGAGCTTCATGTCGAAGTCCTCGGCGACCATCATCCCGGCGACCCGGTCCGAGCTCTGCATGATGTCGACGACCGCGGCGAGATTCGAGCGCGGCAGGATCGCGATCACCCGCGTGTCGCCGGTCAGCCGCGGGATCAGCGCCTGGGCGGCGCCGATCATCGCGCCGTCGAGGTGTATGACCAGCAGCGCGGCCTGGAGCTCGCCGTGGCCGAGATCCTCGAGCGCGAGATACGTGTCGACCGCACCGCCGGCCGCCTTGAGCGAGACTGCCAGCTGTTTGCCGAACGCCTTTTCGGGCGTGACCGCAATAATCCGCCGAGCGAGCACCCGGGGAAATCGTAGCCCGAAAGCGTGATCAGACGACAGTTCCTTGGTGCCGACTCAGCCACTGGGTCGGTTGAAAGTCCGGGATCGGCAGGGGCGGCACCAGCGGGGTGCCGTCCTGCCAGAACGACCGGAACGGCCGCTTCTCGCCGGTCCGATAGAAATGCAGCAAGTAGGCGCAGTCGCACGCTGCAAAGTCCGAGATCCACTGGTCGAGGTCGTGGATGCCGGCGTCGTGGAGCAGCTGGAGGCTGTAGCGACAGGCCTCCCTCTCGTAGTCCATTGCGGCCTGGAGCTGATCATCTGTCCACGTGACCGGCTGGAGGAACCCCACCGAGCGGGATTCGGCCGAGACATTCCACTGCACGGTATGGCCGAACAGGTGGATCAGGATGAACACCGCGTCCTCGATGTCGAGGTCGTAGTCGACCATGATCTGCTCGCCGTCGAGGTCGCCGGTGAACGGGTTGGGGACGTCCTGGATGTGGACGGGCACGCTCCAGCGGTCCTCGATCAGGCGCTCGAGGCGGTTGAATACGGCTCGCAGGCGGTCCGGAGCGGGCTTCACTCTGTCACTTCGCGGCGACGACGTTCTGGACCCGGGCCTGGACCATGTCGCGCAGCGTCCGCATCACGCTGTAGGCGGTCAGCTCGGCGAGCAGCTTGGTGACCCTGGCGTGCTGTTCGTCACTGAGGGAGCCCTCGACCGCCTTCATCGCGGCGACCAGGTTGGTCTCCTGGGTCGCCAGCTCCTGATCGTCGATCAGGCCGTCGGCCAGCGACGCCGCGAAGTGGTCCAGGCCCGCCACGTGGGCGTCGAGATCGGGGTGACTGTCATCGTCGAGCCAGCTTGCACGCGCCATGTTCGCTCCTTGATCCGTTGCTACCGGGGCTACTGTCCGTCGAGGATCTGCTTGATCGCGGTCAGCCGTTCCTGCAGCTTCTCGCGCCCACCGAGCTGATCGAGCTTGTCGCGCTTGGCCGGCGGCAGGAACTCGACGTCGGTGCATTCGATGATCGCCGCGAGCTCCTGGGCTTCGCGCTCGAGGGTCTGGGTCGACGGCATGAACCCGGCGAGCGCCGCGGTCAGCGCGTCGCGGGTGATCGTGCGCGAGCCGGCGAGCAGCGAGGTGCGGAACGCGCGGCCGACGATGCCCTCGATGTCGGCGCCCGACAGGTTGCCCTTGTGCGGGATCTCGGCCGGCAGGTCGGCCTCGGCGAGCTGGGTCCCGGACTTTCGGGCCATCACCATCAGCATGGTGCGGAGCTCGTCCGCGTCGGTGGGATAGAACAGCGGGACGTGGACCTCGGCGCGGCCCTGGCGCTTGAGGTCGATCGGCAACAGATCGGGCCGCGCGGTGAGCAGCATCCACACGATCCGGCCGCGGTACTGGGTGTCGCCCATCTGCGCGGCGATCATGCCGAACGTGCGCGCGCCGACGCCGGAGTCGCCGCCCTGGTCGCGATCGCCCAGCATCGCGTCGGCCTCGTCGATGATCACCACGACCGGGCCCATCGAGCGCAGGACGCCGAGCACGCGCTCGAGGTTGCCCTCGGTCTCGCCGACGTACTTCGAGCGGAAGTTCTTGAGCACCACGGCGGGGATGCCGATCGAGCCGGCGACGCAGGTCGCCAGGAAGCTCTTGCCGGTGCCGACCGGGCCGCAGAACAGATATCCCATCGGCACGGTGTCGAGCTCGCCGCGCTTGATCAGCTCGGCGTCGTCGAGCAGCCGGCGCTTGGCCGCCTCGTGGCCGACCACGGTATCGAGGCCCCAGCGCGGCTCGACGAACTCGAGCATGCCCTGGGCCTGGCGCTCGATCAGCCGCTTCTTGAGCTCGCGGAAGTACGCGCGGTCGAGCCGGCGGCCGCCCTCGCGGGCGCTGCGGACCAGGACCTCGAGGTCGGTCAGGCCGATGCCGGCGGTGAGCTTGCCGAGCTCGGTGGCGCCGTAATCGGAGAACGCGGCGCCGGTGTCCGACGCCGCCGGCAGCTGCGCGGCCAGGAACGCGGTGCGCTCCTCGACGTTGGGCAGCGGCACCTCGATCGCGGCGACGTGCGGGTTGCCGGTCAGCCGCTCGGCGATGCTCGACAGCCGCGGGTCGATCAGCACGAACGCCAGGTTGAGCCGCTTGACGTACGGCGACGACGCCCAGTTGAGCAGCGTGACCAGGTGGGTCTGCTCGGCGAGATCGAGCCGGTCGCCGCTCGGCGCGACGTAGCCGGCGTGGTCGATCAGGATCGCGGTGCGGATCCGCTGCTCGGGATCGGCCATCACGTTCTTCTGGACCAGCAGATCGATCGCGGCCAGCGCGCGGGTCGGATCGCGGGGCAGGGCGCGCAGGTCGCCGAGCCAGCGGTTCGACAGCTCGACCATCTGCTGCAGCCGCTTGCCGCTCGTGCCCGCGGCGCAGCGCAGGCCGCGCGCCAGGTCGTAGTGGATCACCAGGTCCCAGCGGCCGAACAGCTGCTCGGCGAGGAAGTCGGCGAGCCCGACCCAGCGCGGCTCGCCGTCGCCGCCGGCGCGGACGACGTCGAACGTGTTGCCGTGGATCACGAACATCGACGTCGTGCCCGAGAAGTACAGCTCGGCGAGCTTGCCGGCCCACGGCGGGAAGTGCGGCGGCAGCGCGGCCGCCCGGCTCACGCCGTCGCTGCCGGCGAGGACCTTGGCGTCGTCGGTCATGATCGCGTCCTCATCGCGTCCTCCGCCGGGCCTCGGCGACCGCGCGGGCCTGCTCGATCCGGCGGCGCGCGTCGTTGTCGCCGGCGCCGCCGAGCGCGACCGGCGCCGCGATGTCGGCGCCGAGGATCGATGGCGCCTCGTCGGCGGTCGCCATCCCGGTGATGTTCTGGAGCTCGCGGATCGTCTGCTCGGTCTGCGAGATGCCCTCGGCGATCGCGTCGATCCGCGACGACATCTCGTCGGGATCGGAGTGGCTGACCGCCATCTCGGTCACCGCCTGGATCTTGTTCTCGAGCCGGTCGAGCTCGGCGGCGACGAACTCGGCGTTGCCCTGCGCCTTGGCGATGTTCTCGCGCCGCAGCTCGGCCGTGGCGAGGCTGTCCTGCAGCGAGCGCAGGATGCGATCGGACGCGCGCTCGGCCTCCGCCACCGCGGCCTCGCGCTTCTTGATCCGCTCGCCGAGGTCGAGGATCGTGTGCAGGATCTGGGGCTCGTCGGCGGCCTGCAGGAACCGGGCGATCGCCTGGTCGGACAGCAGGAGCTTCAGGAATACCCAGAGCAGGCGATCGAGCGCGGGCTGGCGCAGCTCGGCCGACGCGCCGCTGGCGTCGGTGGTCTCGCCGCGCACCGCGTTGGCGATCCGGGTCATCTCGACGCAGCGCGCGCGCAGCCGCAGGAACCGGGCGCGGCGGTCCTCGGACAGCGACTTCAGGACCTCGACGATGCGATCGCGCGCGGTCGTCGGCGCCTCGGGATCGGGCCGCGCGGCGCCGGGCCGGCCGTCGGTCTCGGCCCGCGCCTTGGCGTCGATCGCGCGCTGGAACCTCGGCAGCGTGGTCAGCCCGCCGAGGTAGGTCAGCTCGGCCGCGGCGACCAGCGGCAGCGCGACGTCGCCATGGCCGCTCAGGATCGCCGCCGCGCCGGCGCCGCCCAGGAGGAGGAGGTTCCAGCGGAACACGAACGCCTCCTTGAGGTAGCGCAACAGGCCGGCTCGCTTGGGCTCCGCCATGATCCGTTATCCCATTGTACTCAGTCGCCGGCGCGGTTGGACGACTCCAGGCGGTCGATCACGTCGCGGATCTCGGTGACCACGGCCTGGAACTTCGGATCGCGCTGCATCTCGATCGAGGGGCGGTCGGGAGGCGGGACGCGGATGGTCTGCAGGACCGTGCCGGGGGAGTTGGAGAACAGGAGGATGTGGTCGCCGAGGTACACCGCCTCCTCGATCGAGTGGGTGATGAAGAAGATCGTCGGGGATTGCTCGCGCCACAGCTCGACCAGGTTGTCCTGCATCCGCGTGCGGGTCGGCGGATCGAGCGCGCCGAACGGCTCGTCCATGAGGATGATGCGGGGCTCGAGGATCAGCGTGCGCGCGATCGCGACGCGCTGGCGCATGCCGCCCGACAGCTCGTGCGGGTACTTGTCGGCGTCGCGCTTGACCGACAGCCCGACCTTCTCGATCCAGTAGCGCGCGCGGTCGTAGCGGTCCTCGGTGGGCAGCGACGCGACCCGGACCACGCCGCCGCCGCTGGTGACCTCGGGCCCGACGTGGACCACGACGAGCTGGTTGGGCCGCGGCACCGACGCCACGGTGACGCCGCCGTCGAGCTGCTTGTCGGCGATGCCGTCGAGCGTGACCCGGGCGCCCTTCTTGAACCCGTGCGCCGACACCGTGGTGATCGTGAGCACGCCGCCCTTGCGCACGGCGCCGTCGGGGGCGATCGCGCGCTCGACGCCGCGGCACTCGAGGCCGAACGCGACGTTGTCGAGCACGCTGCGGTTGTCGAACGAGGTGTAGTCCTGGAACACCATGCCGCGGTCCCGGCCCGGGCCGCGGATCGGCTTGCCATCGACCAGCACCGTGCCGGAGGTCTGCGGGAACTGGGGCAGGAGGCCTGCGATCAGCCGGATCACGGTCGACTTGCCGCAGCCCGAGGGCCCCAGGATCGACACGAACTCGCCGCGGCCGGGGTAGTCCTCGATCGCGAACGACACGTCCCTGATCGCGGTGAACGCCCCGGGGCCGCTGCCGTAGGTCTTGGTCACCTTGTCGAACGCGACCACCGGCGGCTTGGTCAGCGGCGGGCCAAGCGGCTCCATCGCCGTCCTGCTGCCGCCGCTGACCTGCGGCCCGCGTTGCGGATCGACCGGGCGGGGCGCGGCGTCGGGCGGGCCGGGGGCCGGCTCGGAGACCGGCGCTGCGGGGTGCGCCGGCGCCGGCAGGTCGAGCTCGGCCAGCCGCCGCTCGTCGGCCTCGAACGCGGCGAGCGCCGCGGCTTCGGCCGCCGGATCGCGCGCGGGCGTGGTCGGCTGGATCGGCGCGCCGCCGGCGGGCCCGGTGCCGGTGCCGCCGGGCAGGTGAGGGTGCGGGTCTTTCTTGCCGTCGGTCATGAGCTCTCGCTACAGGTCGCGACGCCACTGGAAGATGCCGCGCTGGAAGAACCGGATCAGGAAGTCGATCATGAACGCGAGCACCGCGATCACGAACAGCAGCGCGTAGATCTGCTCGGTCTCCCCGCGGTGCTGGAAGACGTTGAGCATGTTGCCCAGGCCGCTCGGCGCGTTGAGCTCCTCGGCGAGCATGACGTAGCCGAGCGCGAGGCCGAACTGGAAGCGCAGGCTGGTGACGATGTCGGGCAGCGCGAGCGGCACCAGGACCTTCAGGACGATCTGGCGGCGGCTCGCGCCGAGCGTCTGCGCGGTCTCGATGTAGCGGTCGGGGACGATCGAGATCGCCTTGACGCTGTCGCTGAACACGAACGGCACGATCGCGAAGAAGATGAACATCGTCTTCTGCTTCTCGTCGGTGCCGAACGCCATGATCATGAGGGGCAGGAGCGCGCCCATCGGGATCGAGCGCAGGAAGATCACCAGCGGTGCCAGCGCCGAGCTCACGGCGCGATTTGCGCCGGCGATCACCCCGAGCACGACGCCGGCCATCGCCGCGAGCACGACGCCGAGCAGCACGCGCTCGAGCGTCGCGACGATGCCCTCGAACACGTGGTCCTCGAGCTTGGGCACCGATCGCAACACCGCGCCGGGTGACGGCAGCTTCGACGGCGAGATGATCGCTTCGGTCGGCGCACCGCGGGTGACGAACCACCACAGGAACACGATCACCGCGATGAAGCCCAGGCCGATCGCCACCCGGGACCCGAGGGGCGGGTTGGCGCGCAGCGTTCGCCACCACGGCGGCGGCGCCGGCACGCCCGAGGATGTCTGGCGCTCGGGCGGACCCGTGGTCACCGGCGGCTGCTTCGCCGGCCGGGAGCTCGGTTTCGCCGCCGGCTTCGGCGCCGGTTTCGGGGCTCCGGTCTCGGCCACCTACTGGGCCTCCGCCGGCACCACCTTGACCTCGACGCGCCGGTTCTTGGCGTGGTTGTCGGGATCCTTCGGGTCGGCGGGCTTGTCCCAGCCGTAGCCGGCGACGACGAACTGGTTCGGGTTCATCTTGAACTTGTTGACCAGCGCTTCCTTGACCGCGTTGGCGCGCCGCAGCGACAGCTCGCGGACCAGGCTCTCGTCGGCGGTGCCGCGCATCGACGAGTCGGTGTGCCCCGAGATCTGGATCCGCGCCGCGCCGAACTGGCCGGCGAGCTTGGCGATCTCCTCGATCGTGTAGTCGACGTTTGGATCGTAGGGCACCTCGCCCTCGCCCGACTTGGCCGCGACCTTCTTGCCGAGGTCGTAGGAGTTGGGGAAGAAGTTGATCGTGACCGTCTTGGTCAGGACCGCGCTCTCGACGTTGACGTCGAGCCCGGTGGTCGGCGTGAACTTGAACTCGTACTCGTTCTTCTGCTCGGCGAACTTCGGCTCGTTGCCGAGCTTCTTCACCACCGAGAAGTCCATGATCTGGTCGAACGGGACCTTGTTGTCGACGACCCGGATCGCCTTGTAGAGCAGGAACGCGGTGTTGTAGGTCCGCTCGAAGTTGGTCGGGTTGTTCTGGTTCAGGAAGAAGTCGCGGTTCTCGGCGTAGTTGGTCCAGTGCGCGTCGCCGAGCATGGTGAGCCCGGTGCCGGCCGGCAGCGAGTAGAGCTCGTCCATCAGCTTGCCGACCGCCTGCTTGTTCGTGTCGGTCTTGAGCTCCTCGTCGGCGGACAGGATGCCGCGCACCAGGCCCTCGATCAGCTCGGGGTTGTCGCGGGCGAAGTCGGCGCGCGCGAACCAGACATCGGCGATCAGCCGGTTCGCGGTCTGGGTCGAGACCAGCATCCGGTTGCCCATCCCGGGCTTGGTCAGGTTGTAGATGTCGGGCGACCAGCTGACCACCGCGGCGTACTTCTTGTCCTGGTTGAACGCGGCGGCGGCCTGGAAGGCGTCCTTGGCGAACTCCATGTGGACCTCGCTGGGCTGGACGCCGCCGTTGAGCAGCATGTTGAGCAGGAAGTAGTGCGACGGCGAGTTCTGCGCGAGCACGACGCTCTTGCCGCGCAGATCGCTGACGCTCTTGATCGCCTCGCGGACCACGATGCCGTCGCCACCGTTGGACCAGTCGATCTGCTGGTAGACCCGGGGCATCGTGCGCGGGTCGCGGATCAGCCGGTTGACGACCAGCGGCAGCATGTCGACCGTCGCCCAGCCGATGTGCACCTTGCCGGCGGCGAACGTGTTGCCCATGTCGACCGGGTTATCGGCGAGCACGAGCTCGACCTGGAAGTCGTTGCCCTTGGCGTCCTTCCACAGCTTCTTGGGCTTGGAGCCCTGGTTGGCCCAGATGATCGGCGCCCAGCCGGCCCACACGTTGACCGCGAACTTGACCACGCGCTGCTTGCCGAGCGCGGTGTAGTCGGCGGTGCCGGGGACCTCGGGCAGCTTCGACGCGGGCTCGAAGCCGTACTCCTTGACCGTGGTCGCGGTGTTGGAATCGGGCTTCTCGGCCTGCTGCGAGCCGGACCCGGAGCCGCCGCCGCCGCCGCCGGCCTGCTGCTTGATCGACCCCATGTCGATCTTGTCCGATCCGGTGGCGTGGCCGGCGTCGGTCTTCTTGGCGTTCCAGCGATAGAACGCAAACCCCACCAGGGCCGCCACGACGACGAGCACCGAGAGGAAGAATGCGGGTTTTGGCTTTCCAGTTCCGTTGGCCATGGATCCTCCGACTCAGGCTTTCTCGGTCTGCTTGTCGGGTTGCCTGCGCTCGGTGGCGTCCTCGGCCGGGCCGAGGTCCTTGACCTGGGCTGCGACCGGCGTGGTCTCCGGCGCGCGCATCCCGAGCTCGACCTCGAGATCCTTGAGCGCGTCGTCGGCCATCGACTTCTCCATCCGCTCCTCGGCTTCGATCTTGTTCAGGCCATCCGCCGACAGATCGGCGGCGACCCGCGCCTTGCCGCGGTTGGTGTCGATCCTGCGCTGGATGACGTCCTCGAGCTGACCGAAATCGGTCGTGACGTCGAAGTTGAGGCTCTGGCTCAGCTTGGCGACCTCGGCCTCCGCGGAGCTCATCTTGAGATCGGCGTCGTACTTCTGGATCTTGTCCTTGACCTCGACGAGCTTCTTGTTCGCGAACTGGATCTTCTTGAGGTTGTTGCCGTAGGCCTGCTCGTGCATCACGAGCTGCTGGCGGTTCTCCTCGAGCGCCGCCTTGGCCTTGGTCAGCTGCAGCGCGAAGCTGGCGGCGGTCTCGCGATCGCCGGCCTTGAGGTAGGCCTTGGCCTGCGCGGTCAGCTTGGCGACCTGCGCCTCGCCGTCCTTGACCTGGCGGGTGACCCGCTCGACGAGGCCGCGGTATTGCTCGAGCCCGAGCCGGCCCTCCTTGAGTTGCTCGACCGCGAGGTCGTACTCGTATTGCATCTGGGCAATCGGATCGGCTTCCCAGAAGACGTTGGCGAGCTTGTTGAGCTGAGCCCGGATCGCACCAAAGAACTTGCCAAAAATCATCGCGAGGCCTCCGCCCCGAAGCACCTTCGGCTCCGGGAGCCTTGAAGGTAGCTACGTACCCGACATCACTCAACCCAACCTGGTCATTTCCTGGCGTTACACAAGGGGGAATCGGATCGGGGTTCGCGGTTAGATGCGCGCATGGAAAACGCGCCCCCCGCGCCGGACAAGCCGGCCGCCCCTGCGCCGGTTGAAGATACCTCGAAGCTCGGTCGCTTCATCACGCGGTACCACACGTTCCTCTCGAGCTTCGTCATCGGTGCGGCCGGCCTGATCGCCACGTCGATCTGGCAGTACCGGCAGTCCGAGACCACGCGCAATCAGGTGATCGCCGAGCAGAAGGTCGCCGAGACCACGGCCGAGAACAGCTGGAAGATCACCCGCGCCGACATCCTGTCGAAGAACCTCGGCGTCCTGGCCTCGACCGGACGGGAGACCGAGTCTCAGCGCTACGGCGTGCTCCTGTCGCTGACCCGCGCCGACATCATCGATCCCGAGCTCGCAGTGTCGTACGCGCTCGAGCTCGGCAAGGACAGCGCCGATGACATGGCGTCGGTGCTCGCCAACACGCGGCACAAGGACTACGCGCGGCTCGCGCGCGCCTACTCGCTGTCGTGCGAGCAGAAGTACGGCATCGAGCGTCCGCTCGCGATGTGCGAGGACAAGCTCGCGGACCGCTCGGTGGCGATCGCCAGGCTGTTCGCCGCCGATGTCCAGCTCTGGCTCAAGGGCGGCGACCCCGGGCCGATGGCGCTGCTCGATCAGGAGCGCGAGGTCCAGGCCGAGGTCCAGCAGTACACCGGGCTGTACCGGACCGCGCTGACCGAGATGTACGAGCATCGCGAGTGGGACGCGATCACGCGGTTCGCGGCGCGGGCGCCCGGGGCGCACCTGATCTCGGCGCTGGTGCTGGCCGCGGCGCGCACCGGCGAGTTCGTCACCGACGACGAGGTCAAGCAGCTCGAGGCCTTCCACGACGAGCAGACCCGCTGGCTCACCGGCTACTTCGCCGGCAAGACCTGCGACTCGGCGTGCAAGGGCCGGCTGCTCGAGGTCATGGTGTCTCACTACTACGAGGCACGCGGCGACTTCGACGCGGCGGTGCGCGCGCTGCTGCTCGGCCCGAGATCGTCGTCGGGCGTCGCGATCTCGCGGCTCCACGCGCGCCTGCTGTGGTGCCAGCTCGACGATACCGACCTCGAACCGCTGCGCGACCAGGCGCTGGTGCCGGCGGCCGAGCGCGCGCTCGATCCCAAGGTCGACGCCGCGATCCGGGAAGCGCTGGTCAGCTTGCTCGCGCTCGTCCCGGCCCCGGCGCCCGGCGAGGACGGTGCGGCGGCATGGACCGCGCTCCAGGCCGACATCGACAAGGCCGGCCCCAAGGTCGCCAAGCTGCTCAAGGACCGGCGTGACACCGCCGCGCACGAGCGGATCGCGCCGCCGGTGGCGCTGCGCAACCTCGACCTGTGCGGCGCACCCGAGCTCTCGTCGACCACTCCGCCGTGAGTCCAACGGCGCGGCCGGCCGATGGCGATCACGGCGCGCTCGAGCAGCGCTTCGACCTTGTCCCGGGTCTCGTAACGCCCGCACGGGGTTCTCGTGCAGGCGTGTCGTCGCTGGTGAGATCGATGCGCAGCATGGCTACCTGCCTCCCTCGCCGCCGATCCCCGCTGCGTACTTCACCCCGAGCGCGTCGATCCGGGCCTTGATGTACGCACGACAGCACGCGCTGGTGAAGCAACTCACTGGCCGCGTTTCCAGGGCTCACCGGGCAGATGCCCGATCAGCTGCCTCCAGACGAGGTCGTACGCGTCGTCGAAGCTCCAGGTGTAGCCGCTGGCGAGTAACGGGGTGAGGTCGGCGTTGAACACGGTATCGGTCTTCTTGGCCGCGAGGTTCTGCTCGAACATGGCGCGAGTGATTCGCGAGCCTTCCTCGTGCGTGTAGCGGGCGAAGACCTCGAGGATGCGATCGGGCGACGCTGTCCCGCGCTGCAGCGCGAGGCCGAGGTCGAAGAGATCTCGGCCTTTCTTGCGCTGGTAAAGCGCGCGAAGCTTGGTGCCCAGCAGCTCGTCGAGCTCGTAGGTGCGCACGTCGACAGCGCCGGAGAACCAGCGCGAGCTGACCTCGAAGCGATGGCGCTTCACACCATACACGGTGAAGTGCTCGCGCGAGTTGATCTCGATCTTCAGCTTCAGGCGGACCGGAGGCAGATCCTCGGCCTCGAAGCGGTAGCTCAGCGTCACGCGTCCTTCGCTCTGCTTCCACTGCGGCTTGCCTAGCCAGTGGTCGAGCACATCATGGATCGCGTCGAGGGCCTGACCGATCCCCCCGGGTTCGGTCTGCACGAGATCGATGTCCTCGGAATAGCGGGCAGCCGGCCGGATGTGGAGCCTGTACAGCGCGGCACCGCCGCGAAACGCGAGCGAGCTCGCGATCGTCGGGCTGGAATACAAGTCGACGATGGCACGCGAGATGACGAGGTCTTGCTCGACCTGGTGGTCGGAGACCCAGGGCGCCCGGTCTCGCCATTCGGTGATGAAGTCCTTGGGGATCACGGCTCCGGCTCCACGCTTGCGTTGATCGCGAGCTTCCAGCGACCGAGGCGTTCGGCGCCAGTTTTGGGCTCGGCGCGCACGAGCGGAGCCACGACATGGGCCCGCTCCTTCACCTGGGACACGAGCGCCTCACCGAGCTCGTCGTGCCCTGCCACGTCGAGCAGGTAGCCGAGGCGCTGCACCCAGACAACGGGACAGTGCGCGGCTGCGGAGATCAGCTTCTGTGGTTCGAGCGTCTCGGCCAGCTCTGCCAGGACGGAGGCGACGTTATCCAGGCCACCACACCGATCGGCGTAGCCGATGAGCTCGAGCGCCGTTGCTTCGGGCGATGCCACGCGAAGTACGCCGCGCGGCGTGTTCTTCTCGACGATCGCGGTTCGCTCGAGGTCCTTGCGGGCGACGAGCTCGATCCGGACCTGGCCACAGGCGATGGGCCTGCGGTTCGCCTTCACCATCACCTGCAAGCTCTGCGGGCGGTGGTGTGCCGCGCCGTGTAGCTCGGCCGCGCTCAGCAGCGCGACATAGTAGGTCTCGCGGAGGTGGTTCATCAGCTGCGGCACGAACTGGTCGGCGGGAAGGCAGCCGAGGCGGCGGTACTCCGGGGGAACGATCACGTGGAAGCCCCGGTACGGATCGGCGATCTGGCCTTTGGCTTTCAGCCGCCGCAGAGCCGCGCGGACCGCGGGGGCCTCCCCCTTCAGCGAGGCCACAGCCTCGTCGGTGGTGAAGTGGTGCCTGCCGCGCGCGACAAGCTCCACGATGAACGCCTCTGCCCTGGACATGATCCGTTACTCGCAAAAAGTAACGTCCAGCGTTATTTCTGGCAAGTGCTGGATCTCTGCGGAGCGCTTCCAAGAGCCTGATCTGACGTGGGTCCTGGACCGGCGTTTCGGTCAGAACGCGAGGTGGGCCTCGAGGCCCAGCACGAGGTCGCGGCCGCCGGAGGCGTGGTAGCGGTGGCCGACGAGGTCGATCCGGCGCGCGTGGAGCGGGTTGACCTCCTGCGTGCCTGGGTTGACGAGGCTGTTGTCGTCGGTCTCGCACCGCGGGGTGGCGGGGCAGGTCGGCAGGTCGACGCCGGCGTCCGTGAAGCTGATGACGTGCTCGGTGCGCAAGCCCAGGTCGCCGATGGCGGACAGCGTGAGGCGGTGGCCGATCCGGCCGCGCAATGCGAGCCGGACGGAGGTCTCGAGGTAGTTCTCGATGTTGGTGACGCCCGGGTGGCTGAGCGCCTGGGTGCCGGGCGTGGTCGGATCGGCGTCGAGGACGAGCGGGCCGGCGGTGCGGCGATCGCCGGCGAACGCGAAGGCTTCCCACATCTCGCTGTAGCCGCGGCCCTCGAAGTGCGTGGTGAGCCGGCCGCCGAGCTCGACGCTGAGCCGGTTGCCCGAGGCCGGGCTGTCGGTGAGGTAGGCCTCGATGCCGAACGCCGCGCCGGCGGTCTGGGCGGGCGCGACGTTGGTGCTGCCGAACCCGGGATCCTGGTACTGCGCCGTGGCGCGGGTGTAGATCGGTCGCTGGTAGAACGCCTCGAACCAGCCCTCGAAGTAGCGGAACCGCCGGTCGACCGAGGTCCACAGCCGGAGCTCGTGGACGCCGGTCGACACGCCGGTGTCGCGGCCCGGATCGACCGCGTCGAACCGCATGACCCGGCCGATCGCGAACCGCAGCTCGGCGCCGAGCTTCCAGGTCGGCTTGGTGTCGTCGCGCGCCTGGTTCATCGGCGCGAAGCCGACGCCGCCGCGCAGCTCGGGGACGCCGCTGCGGCTCGCGCCGCGGAACACCCGGTCGCCGGACGGCGGCGTCGCGGGGGCCTGCGCGTCGAACCCGTTCGCCGGCAGGATGCCGTCGGTGAAGGTCGTCGCGGTGGTGCGGTCGACGCCGGCGGCGAGGTCGAGCTCGCCCGACTGGGCCAGGACGATCGGCACGGCGAACGACACCCAGACGTCGCGATACACGCCGAGCTCGACCTGCGGGGTGAGCCGCTGGCGCGTCTGGTGAAACTCGAGCTCGCGGTGCAGCGGCAGCGGCGCCAGCCCGTCGGTCGCGGGATCGCCAACGTGCTCGCGCGTGATCGTCGCGCTGTCGAGGTCGAGCTCGTAGTCGGCCCGGAACTGGACCCGCTCGTCGCCGGCCGGGCCGGCGCTCGCGACGTCGCCGGCCGGGTTGGCGCGCGCGGCGGGGCGCCCGATGACCGCGCAGAGCGCCAGCGCGACGAGGACCGTCCGCAACACCGGAGCGCACGGTATCACGGCTACCCCTCTCGATCGCGCAGCCCGAACTCCTTCATCTTCATCTGCAGGCTCTTGCGGCTGATCTTGAGCAGGCGTGCGGCCTGGGTCACGTTGCCGCCGGTCTCGTCGAGCGCCTTGACGATCAGCTCGCGCTCGACCCGCGAGGTCTCGGCGCGCACGATGTCCTTGAGCGAGCCCGACGGCACGCCGAGCGGGTCGCCGGAGGTGTCTTCCTCGTCGTCGATCGGCAGCGGGATCGGCCCGCTGATCGAGCTCGTCATGGCGGCGGGGGTGGCGGCGGGCGCGTGCACCGGGTCATTCGCGCCGCCGAGCTGGAGATCGATGCGCTCGATCCGATCGCCCTTGGTGAACAGGATCGTGCGCTCGAGGACGTTCTCGAGCTCGCGGATGTTGCCCGGCCAGCTGTGGCCCTCGAGCACGGCGAGCGCGTCGTCGGCGATGCCCGAGATGGTCTTCTTCAGCCGCTCGTTGAACTTCTTGATGATGTGCGAGACCAGCAGCGGGATATCGCCGCTGCGCTTGCGCAGCGGTGGGATCTGGAGCGGCACGACGTTGAGCCGGTAGTACAGATCCTCGCGGAAGTTGCCGCGCTGGATCTCCAGCTCGAGGTCGCGGTTGGTGGCGGTGACCAGGCGGACGTCGACCTTGATGGTCTTGATCCCACCGACGCGCTCGAACTCGCTCTCCTGGATCGCGCGCAGCAGCTTGACCTGCATCTCGACCGGGATCTCGCCGATCTCGTCGAGGAACAGCGTGCCCCCGTCGGCGAGCTCGAACCGGCCGGGCTTGCTCGAGGTCGCGCCGGTGAACGCGCCCTTCTCGTAGCCGAACAGCTCGGACTCCATCAGTGTCTTGGGAATCGCGGCGCAGTTGATCTTGATGAACGAGCCGTTGCGCCGGCTCGAGTGCTCGTGCAGCGCCTTGGCGACCAGCTCCTTGCCGGTGCCGCTCTCGCCGGTGATCAGCACGGTCGACGGGGTGTCGGCGACCTTCTCGATCACCGCGAAGATGTTCTGGATCTCGGTGCTCTGGCCGACCAGGCCGAACCGGCCGCTGGCCTCGGGATCGCTGATCGGATCGAGGGTCTGGCGCGGCGCCATGCGGTTGGCCGCGGCCTGGCCGAGCGCCTTCTCGACGATGGTGCGGATCGAGTCCTGCTCGAACGGCTTCTCGATGTAGTCGAACGCGCCGGCCTTGATCGCCTCGACCGCCTGGCCGACCGAGCCGTAGGCGGTGATCATGATGACCGGGACCTGGGGGAACGACCGCGCCGCGGTGCGCAGCACCTCCATGCCATCGGCGCCCGGCATCCGCAGGTCGGTGATCACGACGTCGACGTCGGCCAGCCGCTCGATCGCCTCGGCCCCGCTGGCGGCCTGGACGACGTCGTGGCCATCGCGCCGCAACATCGCCACCAGGACGCGACGGAGGTTCTGCTCGTCATCGGCGACGAGGATCTTCGCCGTGTGCATGTCCGCCTACCCTACCGCATCCAGCGGACGCCGGGGGGCGCGCGCGCCGGGTCGCACGCCGCGTCGCACGGGTCTCACCGGCGGGCAGGCCCGTTGTGGCCGGGTCAGCGCGAGGTGGTGAGCCGTGGCGCCTGGCGCGGCTTGGCGTTCTTGACGTAGGTGTCGAGCCAGCGGACCTCCTCCCACAGGACGTGGAGCGCGGTCTCGCGGGCGCGGTAGCCGTGGGCCTCGGCGGGCAGCGAGACGTAGCGGACGTGGCCGCCGAGCCCCTGCAGCGCGGCGAACAGGCGATCGCTCTGGATCGGGAACGTGCCGTCGTTGCTGTCGGCGGCGCCATGGATCATCAGGATCGGCTCGTTGATCTTGTCGGCGTAGCGGAACGGCGACATCTGATCATAGATCGCGGCGGCGTCCCAGAACGTGCGCTCCTCGGCCTGGAACCCGAACGGGGTCAGCGTGCGGTTGTAGGCGCCGGACCGGGCGATGCCGGTGCGGAACAGATCGGTGTGGGCCAGCAGGTTCGCCGTGGTGAACGCGCCGTAGGAGTGGCCGCCGACCGCAAAGCGCTCGCGATCGCCGACGCCGAGCGCGACGACCGCGTCGATCATCGACGCGGCGTCGTCGGTCAGCTGCTGGACGTAGCTGTCGTTGGGCTCGGTCTTGCCCTCGCCGATGATCGCGAACGTCGGGTTGTCGACCACGGCGTAGCCCTGGGTCAGCGCGAACAGCGGGCCGCCCCACGATGGGTAGACGAACCGGTACGGCGACGACTGGACCTCCGAGGCGGCGCTCGCGGTCTTGAACTCCCGCGGGTAGACCCAGGTCAAGACCGGCAGCGGCCGATCCTGCTTGGGCCGGAACCCGGGCGGCAGGTACAGCATGCCGGACAGCTCGAGGCCGTCCTTGCGCTTCCACTTGATCAGCTGCTTCTTGACCCGGGCGAGCTCGGGGACGGGGTGCGCGAAGTGCGTCAGCTGGCGGTCGGCGCGCGTGGCGAACGAGTAGGCATGGAGCTGCGGGGGATCGGTCGGTGTCTCGCGCGACAGGACCACGTCGTTGCCGTCCTGATCGACCACGGCCTGCACGGCGGCGAAGCGCTCGCCGTCGGACCGCCAGATCCGCTCGGCCTTGCCGGTCGCGAGGTCGAGCCGATCGAAGAACGGGCGATCGCCCTGGTCCGACGCGCCGGCGCCGGTGAGCAGGAGCTGGCCCTTGCTCGTGATCTGGAGGACGCGGTGGCCGCTCGGGGCGCGGCGCATCACCGGCGCGCCGGGGGCGCTGTAGCGATCCTCGGACGAGCGGTCCCACAAGACGCGCGGCCGGGCGGCGGCTTCGTCGGGCGCGATGATCGACGTGCGGGTGTGGCGGTCCTTCCAGCGACGCTCGGTGACCAGCGCGAGCTTGCCGTCGCCCCAGCTGATGTCGTCGTACCGATCGGCGAGCTCGACGAGGTGCGTCGGCCGCGTGAACGGTGCGGTCGCGCAGTCGACGCGGTCGCGGACGGCGGCCGGCTTCCTGGGATCCCCGCCGTCCTGGGCCTCGACCCAGCACGCGGTCGCCGGCGCGTCGGCGCGCCACTGGATGTCGCGACGCCCGGTGCGCACGGCGTCGTTCAGGGTGGGAACTTCCTCGGCCAGCGGGAGATCGGCGAGCACGGCGGCCGACTTGCCTTCGAGCGTCCAGACCTCGGTGCGCGCCGGGAACCGACCGATCGGAACGCGGTACGAGAACGGCCGGTGCACGGCTCCAACCAGGAGCAGCTTGCCGTCGGGCGACGGCAGCGAGCGGGTATACAGGGCGGGCGTACCGATCGGCGTGACCTTGCCGTCGACGGTGACCAGCGCGATCTGCGACGTCATGTAGTGCTCGAACAGCCGCTCGTCGGTCGGGCTCGCCAGCAGGTCGGGGTTGGTCGATGCCGGCTTCTTGGTGCCGAGGTTCTCCTGGACGATCGGCCCGGTCGGCACAGTCGGGGCCGCCGGCGGCGGCTTGACGCCTGCCGGCACGGTGCGGCACACCAGCGTGCGCGAGTCGGGCAGCCAGTCACACGGCGCACCGGCGACGCCGGACAGCGGCGGGGTCGCGATCGCCCGGGCCGTCGCGGTCGAGACGTCGGCGAGCCACAGCCGGATCGCGTCGGCCTCGGTGACGGTGAACGCGATCGACGTGCCATCCGGCGACCAGTCGACGTCGTCGATTCGCGCCCCGTCGGGTAGACCGCGAATCAGCTGGGGCGTGGCCGCACTGGCCTTGAGGTCGAGCAGCTCGAGGCGCGCCGTGAAGCTGTCCTGTTCGCGGAGGCGCACTCTCGTGCGGTTCTTCGGGTTGATCCGTAGCCCGGCGAGCCGCAGATCTGCCTCGGCGACCTCGGTGATCGACGGGAACCGCCGCGGTGTGCTCAGCAGCAGCGTCTTGCGATCCGGCCCGAGGCTCAGCTGGGGAATCGGCGCCGCCTCGACGAAGTTTGCGACGGCTTTGACCGGCCGCTGGTACGTCACGTCGTCGGCGTACGCCGGCGCGGAGCATGCGAGGATCGCGATCGCGACGAGCGAGGTGCGCATGGCTCCCTATATCACTGAAACCCGTTCGCCCGCAGGTCGACGATCAGCGCCCGGCCGCTCGCGTCGGTCGCCAGGAACCGCCTGCCGTCGGCCGAGAAGTAGCCGAACGAGAGCCGGGTCGTACCGGTCGATACGTAGACCCGGCGGGAGTCGCCCCGCTGGTTGAACCAGATCCCGCCGTGGTCGCACACGGCGGCAAACCACCGGCTGTCGGGCGAGAAGCTGAAGTGGTGGACCGCGAGGCCGACCCGATCCCAGGTCCACGCCGGCACGTCGGGCGCGGAGGGCGGCCCGGCGGCCCCCGGCCTCGGCGGCTCAGCGCGCGGCCTCGCCAGCGGCGGCCGGCGCGACGATCGAGGTCGCCGCGCCGGGCGGCGGCTCGCCGGCGTCGGGCTCGAGGGGCTCCGAAACCGCGGGAGCCTCGGCGGAGTCGCCCGGCGGGATCGACTCGACCTGCCTGCCGACGGTCGCCACCGCGCTCGGCGACGGCATCGCGGGCGGCGTGGCGTCGCTGCGATCGGCCGGCTTCACGGTCCGCAGCCCGCCGGTCTCGGTGATGTCGCTGACCTCGCTCGCGGCGAGCGGCTCGGCGGCGGGCAGGAACACCGAGAACGTCGAGCCCTGGCCGAGCGTGGAGCGCACCTCGATCGTGCCGCCGTGCTGGTTGACGATCCGGTGCGAGATCGCCAGGCCGAGGCCGGTGCCCTTCTGCTTGGTCGTGTAGAACGGGATGAACAGCTTCTTGAGCTTGTCGCGCGGGATGCCGATCCCGGTGTCGCGGAACCGGACCTCGGCGAACTGGCCGTAGCCCAGGCGCGAGCGGCGGCGCCGCGTGGTCAGGATCTCGAGCGTGCCGCCGTCGGGCATCGCGTGCAGCGCGTTCTGGCCGAGGTTCAGGAACACCTGCATCAGCGACTCGGGATCGCCGGCGATCGACGGCAGCATCTCGTCGATCCGGACCCGGAGCTCGGTCGCCTTGGGCAGCTCTTGCTGGAGCAGCTGCACGGTCTTGCGCACGACCTGGTTGAGGTCGACCTTGCCGGCGCCCTCGCGGCCCGGGCGCTCGCTGCGCGCGTAGTCGAGGAACCGGGTCACGACGTTGTTGAGCCGGTTGGCCTCCTCGACGATGATATCGAGGAGCTCGACCATCTCGGTGGTCGTGCTGACCGGCTCGGCCGTCGTGCCGTCGGTGATCAGGAGCTGCGCCGCGCCCTTGATCGCGCCGAGCGGGTTTCTGATCTCGTGGGCGAGGCCGGCCGCCATCTCGCCCAGCGCCGCGAGCCGGTCGCGCTCCTTGACCCGCTCGTAGGCCTGGCTCGACTCGATCACCCGGGCGGCGCCGGCCGCGAGCTGGCGGAACGTGTCGAGATCGTCGGTGTCGAACGCGCTCTCGGTGCGATCGTCGCGGACGCAGAACAGCCCGAGCAGCCACGGGCCCTGCTCGGTCTCGGCCGAGCCGAGCAGCGGGAAGATCACGCCGGCGTGGAGCTCGTCGAGCCGGCGCCGCAGCGCGGTCACCGCCGCGCGCTTGGTGTCGGGCTGGGTCGCCGCCGCGAGGTCCTCGAGCTCGCGGGCGAGCTGGTCCTTGTCGAGGTAGCCGCCGCGCACGCGATCGAGCAGCGGTCGCTCGGCGCTGGCATCGAGCCGCTCGGGCGGCGCCTGGCCGATGAACGCGGCGCGGTCGAACCCCGCGCCGTCGGCGTCGAGCAGGTAGACCGACCCGTCGGTGACCCGGCGCGACTCCTCGAGCGCGGTCGTGATCCGCTGGACCATGTCGGCGACGTCGACCACGCCGGGCAGCTCGCGGCGGACCATGTCGAGCCGGCCGCGCAGCTCGGTGCGCTGGCGCAACAGCCAGCGGTTGATCCCGGTCTCGAGCCAGCTGCGCACCGGCTCGAACAGGATCAGGATCACGAACGACGCGACCAGCGCGTTGAGCAGGTACAGGTCCTTCTTGCTCGCGTCGCTGCCGCTGCCCATCCAGTACAGCAGGAACCCGTTGACCGCCCACAGCAGCATCACCAGCGTGCCGAGCACCGCCATCTTGCCGAGCAGCTCGTTGAGGTCGATCAGCCGGTAGCGGAACAGGGTCTGCGACAGGAAGTACAGGTAGAGGATGCCGAGCACGTTGCCGACCGCCAGCCAGGTGACGCCGAGCTTGAGCGTGCCGGTCATCGTCAGCGTGGTCGCGACGAACCCGCCGAGCGCGAGATAGCCGACCCGCGTGCGCTCGACCCGCTTGGTGGTGGCGCGGTACTGGATGTAGAGGTCGTAGACGCAGCGGTACAGGCCGCCGAACACGTAGAGGACGAACGGGACCTGGAAGTACAGCGTGTCGTGGATCGGCTCGCGCCCCGGCCGGTAGATCGCTGACACGATCAGCGCGAGATAGGCGACGAGCGTCCAGGCCAGCGTGACCCGCGGCCCGCGCTTGGGGCCGCCGATCGACGGCTGGGCCAGGAAGATCCGGAAGAACCGGACCGCCGTCGGCGGGATCGTGGCGGCGGCCCACAGCGCCAGCCAGTGCATCACCTGGCCGCCCTTGGTCTCGGCGCTGACGAACGTGCACAGGTGCCAGGCCGAGACCGTGAACGAGAACGCGGCGAACGAGGTGTACATCCGGTCCGAGCGCGACCGCAGCAGCACCGAGGTGCCGACCGCGAGGATCAGCAGCGCGGCGAGCAGGGCGGATACCGCCTGGGCATCGTTCTCCACCCGCCGAGTCTACTCACTTGCGGCCGCGAAGGCCGTAGGATACCGGCGCGATGGATGATGTGCTCGCCGGGCGGCTGTCCCGGCTCCCCGCGGTTCACGTGCTCGCCGACGCGGCCGCGGCGAGCCCGGACGCGCGCGATGCGCCGCGCTGGGCCGTGATCGAGGCGGCGCGCCGCGCGATCGCGACCCGCCGCACGGCGATCCTGGCCGGCCGCGACGGCGAGATCGCGATCGACCCGCGCGACGTCGCCGCCGACGCGGCCCGGCTCGCCGGCCCGCCGCTGCGCCCCGTGATCAACGCGACCGGCGTGGTGCTGCACACCAACCTCGGGCGGGCGCCGCTCGCCGACGCCGCGCGCGCCGCGATCGACGCGGTCGCTGCGGGCTACTCCAACCTCGAGTACGACCTCGCGCGCGGCGAGCGCGGCTCGCGCCACGATCACCTGCGCGCGGTGCTGCGCGAGCTGACCGGCGCCGAGGACGCGATCGTGGTCAACAACAACGCCGCGGCGACCGTGCTCGGGCTCGCCGCGCTCGCCGCCGGCCGCGAGATCGTTGTCTCGCGCGGCGAGCTGATCGAGATCGGCGGCTCGTTCCGGCTGCCCGAGATCCTGGCGCTGTCGCGCGGCGTGCTGGTCGAGGTCGGCACCACGAACAAGACCCACCGCCGCGATTACGAGGCCGCGATCGGCCCGGCGACCGGCCTCTTGCTCAAGGTCCACCGCTCGAACTTCGCGATCGTCGGGTTCACCGCCGAGGTCGCCGCGGACGAGCTCGCCGCGCTCGGCCGCGGGCGCGGCATCGCGACGATGATCGACCTCGGGTCGGGGGCGCTGATCGATCGCGCGACCCAGCGCGCCTGGGGGCTGCCGGACGAGCCGACCGTCGCCGACGCGGTCGCGGCCGGGGTCGATCTGGTGACGTTCTCCGGCGACAAGCTGCTCGGCGGGCCGCAGGCCGGGATCGCGGTCGGCACCGCCGCGGCGATCGAGCGCGCCCGCCGGCACCCGCTGATGCGCGCGCTGCGCCCCGACAAGCTGACGCTCGCCGGCCTGGCCGCCACGCTCGCGCTGTACCGCGACGGCCGGCTCGACGCGATCCCGGTGGCCCGCATGCTCGGCGCGTCCGGGGAGGCGCTGCGCGCCCAGGCCACGGCGCTCGCCGCCGCGATCGGCCCGGTCGCCGGGCTCGCGATCGGTGTCGAGCCGTGCGACTCCGCCGTCGGTGGCGGGGCGATGCCGACCGCGCGGCTGGCGTCGTGGGCGGTCACGCTGCGCGCCGCCGCCGGCGGCCCGGGGCCCGACGCGATCGATGCGGCGCTGCGCGGTGCGCCGGTGCCGGTGATCGGCCGGATCGAGGACGCGCGGGTGTGGCTCGATGCGCGCACGCTCGCCGCCGCCGACACCGCCGGCGTGGTCGCGGCGGTCCGGGGCCTGGCCCGCTGACCTCGCTTGCCGACCTCGCTACCCGGTGACCTCGCCCGGTGACCTCGCCCCGGGGGACTGCCGCGACGGTAAATCGCCGCATGCACTGTACGGTCGGCACCGAGCGCTTGACCGGGTCGCGCGGTCGCGGTTATGTGCCCGTTCGATGATCCCGCGTGTGGTCGCGATCGGGGGCGGCAAGGGCGGTGTCGGCAAGAGCCTGGTTGCTGCGAACGTCGGGATCTTCCTCGCGACGCTGGGCAAGCGCGTGGTGCTGGTCGATGCCGCGTTCGGCGTCGCCAACCTCCACATCTTCGCCGGCGTGCCCCGGCCGTCGCGGTCGATCTCCGAGGCGCTGGTCGACGGCGGGCCGCGCCTGGCCGAGCTCGCGGTGCCGACCCACGTGCCCGGCGTCAAGCTGATCGGCGGGGTCTACGATCCGCCCTGGGTCGCCGAGCCCGGGCCGGTGCTGATCCAGCGCATCGTCGAGCAGCTGCACCAGCTGCCGGCGGACTGGGTCGTGCTCGATCTCGGCCCGGGCATCGCGTCGGCGACGCTCGAGCTGTTCCTGGCCGCCGACGTCCAGGTCATCGTCGCGGTGCCCGATCCGACGTCGATCGAGCTCCTCCACCGCTTCGCCAAGGCCGCGTTCCTGCGCAGCCTCGATCGCCTCGGCCTGGGCCACCTCGCCGCCGCGGTATCGCGCGATCCTCGGCACCTCGAGGGCGGCACCCCGAGCGCGCTCGAGGTCTACCTCGGCGCGGTCGAGGTCCGGAGCGCCGAGGTCGAGTCGCTGCGCGACGCGATCCTGCGGTTCTCGCCCCACCTGGTGATCAACTCGGCGCGCTCCAAGTCCGACATGGAGCTCGGCCGCGCGGTGACCTCGGCCGCCCGCCGCCGGCTCGGCACGCCGTTTCGCTACCTGGGCCACCTCGAGTACGACGAGGCGGTGTGGGCCTCGACCCGGCGCCGCCGGCCGCTGCTGATCGAGCACCCCGAGACCCGGATCGCGAAGTGCTTCGAGCGGGTCGCGCGCGGCATCCTCGCGGTGCGGCCCACGGTCGTCGAGGGAGAGGTGCTGCCGTCCGACTC
>DASWRS010000480.1:0-39587 GCA_036403075.1 Kofleriaceae bacterium | reverse complement strand
CGCTGTCCGGGTTTTGGCCGGATCTCGGACAGATGTCCGGATTCCGGCCAAAACCCGGACACGGGGATTGCGGGCGGATCTCGGATGCGCGGGCGATCCTCGACGGAGACCGGCGCGAAGGACGGCGAGGCGGCAGCGCGGCATTCGCGGCATGGGCGGTGCAGAGGGCCCGGGCAACTTCTTGCTGGAGAACTGCCCATGTTCGTACGTCCTGCTCGCCATCATGTGGTCTCGTTCGCGTTCGTCGCCGTGATCGGGGTCGTCGCGGTCGTCGCGCTCGTCGCGTTGCTCGGGCTCGCCGCCTGCGGGGGCGCACCGCCGCCACCCGCGCCCGATGCGCCGCCGCCGGTGCCGCTCCGCGCCGGCGGGCTGTTTGCGGTATCGAGCACCTTCGATCTGCGGCTCCCGGTGGAGGCCGAGCCGGCGATCGCGATGCTGACTGCGGCGACCGATGGGCCGGATGACCCGTCGCGATACCTGGTCGACCGGATGGTCGCGACGTTGCCGGAGGGCGACGTCAAGACGATCGCGCGGGTGGCGTCGCCGTACGTCGCGGCGTACCTCAACGCGCGGCTGGTCGAGATCGCGCCGCGGTTCGTCGCCGGGCTCGACGGCATCGCCGCCGGCGTGGCGCGGATCGCGACCCACTTCGGCACGCTGGAGACGCTGCAGATCGGCGACGACGGCACCGGGGTCCGGACGATCACCGGGATCCGCTTCGAGGTCGGCGGCGCGACGACGGTGATCCACCTGGGCGACGCCGGGTTCGCCGACATCTCGGCCGCGGTGCGCGCCACGCTCGATGACGCGACCGGGCGGCTCGCGATCTCCGAGCACGCCCACGGCCTGCCGTACGGGTCGATCCTGCGGCTCGGGCTCGACCGGGCGGTGGTGCCGAGCGTCGAGCCGGCGGCGCACGATCTCGCGGGCGCGCTCGGCAGGCTGCTCGACTGTGATCGGCTCGGCGCGGTGGTCGCCGGCCGGGTCGGCCTGGGCTCGGCGGCGCTGTACGCGAGCGCGTGCCGCGGGGTGATGACCGCGATCGCGAGCGAGATCGACGCCCAGCTCGCCGCGATCGACCGGACCGCGCTCGGGATCGAGGTCGCCGGCACCGCGACCGCGTACGACCGTGACGGCGACGGAGCGATCGACGAGCTCCGCGCCGGCCGCTGGACCGGCGCGGTGTACAGCGGCCAGGATCGCGAGCTGATCGACGCGGCGAGCTTCACCGGCGCGGCGGTTCGATAGCGCGGCGGCGGTGAGGCCGGCGGGGCAAGGTGGTACAGTGGCAGCGGCTCGCAGGACCGTGTGGCCGGAGCCAACGACGACGCGCCATGATCGATCCCGTCCAAGAGCTCGTCCACGATCACTCCGACATCAACCGCCGGGTCCTGGCGCTCGGGTCGGCGATCCGCGCGCTCGACCGCAACGACGGCCACGGCATGGCGCTCGCGCTGACCCACCGGCTCGGCGAGCTGCGCGAGCTCCTGTTCCTGCACTTCGCGCGCGAAGAAGAGGGGCTGTTTCCGTTCGTCGCCGAGGCCGTGCCGGAGCTGGCCGACCAGGTGCAAGCGATGGCGCTGGCGCACGACGCGATCTGCGGCGGGCTGGCGCGGATGTATCACCTGGCGTCGGCCAACGCCGACCTGGCGGTGATCCTCGCGGTGTTCGCGCGGTTCGAGACCGCGTACGCCAGCCACGCCGACACCGAGGCCGAGCTGTTCCGGCAGCTGGGCCGCCGGCTCGATCCCGCACAGCGCGCGCGGCTCGCCGACCTGGTGCGCGGGCTGTAGGGCGCCGTGATCGAGCTCGCCGACGTGTCCAAGCGCTACGGCGGCGACGGCGCGCCGTGGGCGGTGCGGCGGCTGTCGCTGTCGGTCGCCGCCGGCGAGCTGGTCGCGCTGCTCGGTGAATCGGGCAGCGGCAAGACCACGCTGCTGAAGATGGTCAACCGGCTGATCGAGCCGGATACCGGCGAGGTCCGGGTCGCCGGCCGCGACGTCCGCGGCGAAGATCCGGTCGCGCTGCGCCGCACGATCGGCTACGTGATCCAGCACGCCGGGCTCTTGCCGCACCTCTCGGTCGCCGACAACGTCGCGATGGTGCCGCGGCTGCTCGGCTGGCGCCCCGCCGAGGTCGATGCCCGGGTCGACGAGCTGCTCGCGCTGGTCGGGCTGCCGCCGGCGGAATACCGCGTGCGGTATCCCGATCAGCTGTCGGGCGGCCAGCGCCAGCGCATCGGGGTGGCGCGCGCGCTCGCGGCGCGGCCCAAGCTGGTGCTGCTCGACGAGCCGTTCGGCGCGCTCGATCCGATCACGCGGGTCGCGCTGCAGGGCGAGCTGGCGCGGATCCACCGCGAGCTCGGGCTGACGACGATCCTCGTGACCCACGACATGGTCGAGGCGCTGACCCTGGCCGACCGCGTGGTCGTGCTCTGCGCCGGCGAGATCCGCCAGATCGCGACGCCGCACGCGCTGGTCACCGCGCCGGCCGACGACTACGTCGCGCGGCTGGTCGAGGTGGTGCGCGCGCAGGGCCGGCGGCTGCATGCGCTGGCGGAGCCCGCGGATGGCGGGTGAGCCCGGCGAGCTGGTCGCGGGCGCCGCGCCGCTGATCGCGAGCCACCTCGCGCTGGTGCTGGTCGCGCTCGGCGCCGCGATCGCGCTCGGGCTGCCGCTCGCGATCGCGCTCGCCCGCCGGCCGCGGCTCGCGACCTCGGTGGTGACGGTGGCCGGCGTGATCCAGACCGTGCCCGGGCTCGCGCTCCTGGCGCTGATGGTGCCGGTGCTCGCGGCGAGCCACGGGCTCGGCATCGGGCTGTCGTCGTTCGGGTTCGCGCCGGCGGCGATCGCGCTCACGCTGTACGCGCTGCTGCCGATCCTGCGCAACGCGATCGCCGGGCTGCGCGGGGTCGACGCCGCGGCGGTCGAGGCCGCGCGCGGCATGGGCATGGCGCCGTGGCAGCTGCTCCGGCTGGTCGAGCTGCCACTCGCAGCGCCGGTGATCGCCGCGGGGATCCGGACCGCGTCGGTGTGGACGGTCGGCACGGCGACGCTGGCGACGCCGATCGGCCAGGCCTGCCTGGGCAACTACATCTTCGCCGGCCTGCAGACCCGCAACTGGACGATGCTCCTGATCGGCGTGATCGCCGCGGCCGCGCTCGCGCTGATCCTCGACGCGATCCTCGCGGCTGCCGAGCGCGCGGTGTCGCGCCGCCCGCGCGGCCGGCTCGCCGGTCCCGCTGCGGCGTTCGGGGTGCTCGTGGCCGTGGTGCTCGGCGTCCTGCCGCTCGTCCCCGCCGCATCGTCCGGCGGCGCCGGCACCGCCACCGGCAGCACGCACGTCGCGCCGGCCGGAAAGCTCGGCGAGGTCCGGATCGGCGCCAAGACGTTCACGGAGCAGTACATCCTGGCCGAGGTGCTGCGCCAGCGCCTGGCCGGCCGCAACGTCGCGAGCCGGACGATCGAGAGCCTGGGCTCGAACGTGGTGTTCGAGGCGCTGCGCCGCGGCGACCTCGACGTCTACGTCGACTACTCGGGCACGCTGTGGACCACCCAGCTCGGCCGCGATCGCGGCGCACCGCGCTGGCAGATCCTCGCCGAGGTCGAGGGCGTGCTCGCGCGCGACCACGTGCGCAGCCTGGGCCCGCTCGGGTTCCAGAACGCCTACGCGCTCGCGGTCCGGCGCGAGACCGCGACCCGGCTCGGCCTGCGCGGCGTCGGCGATCTCGCGCCGCACGCCCCGGAGATGGCGCTCGGCGCCGATTACGAGTTCCTCAGCCGCCGCGAGTGGACCGCGGTGCGCACGACCTACGGGCTCGGGTTCCGGCGGACCGCGAGCTTCGACCCATCGCTGTTGTACGAGGCGGCCGCGCGCGGCGAGGTCGACGTGATCTCGGCGTTCTCGAGCGACGGCCGGATCGCGGCGTACGACCTGGTCGTGCTCGACGATCCCGCCGCGGCGCTGCCGAGCTACGACGCGATGATCCTGCTCGGACCGCGCGTCGCGGACGATCCCGAGGTGGTGTGTGCGCTGGCCCCGCTGCGTGGCGCGCTGCCGGTCGAGCTGGTCCGGCGCGCGAACCTGCGGGTCGACCACGACCGCGCCGCGCCGTCCGACGCGGCAGCATGGCTGCTCGGGGCCGCGACGATCACCGAGGCATGCGCGCCTGCGCCCGGCCCGCGCCGGTGATCCGTCACGGTCGCGGCGGCTCGCTACAAGATCCTCGCAAGCAAGCGCTGGCCACGCGATCGCCGCGATCGGCTGCGGGGGAAGCTCGGAGACCGCCGGGGGACGCCGGCATCGCGCGAGGCTACAGATTCTCGGAGATCAAATTAATGTTATGTCCGATAACATCTTTCAATAAAGTGATGCATTGTATGATTAACAATGCACTGCGGCTCGGATAAACTCGCAGTTCAATATGGTTGTATTGTGCTTGTTCCGCACGCCCCGACAAGCATAAGTAGACGGGTGCGATCTTTCGAGATCTTGCTGGTGGTGGACAACGAGGCCGTGGCGCAGGCGCTTTCGGCCACGCTGCGCCGCGCCGGACACCGCGTCACGGCGTCGACCACGATCGCCGGAACCGTGGAGACGTTGATGCGCCGCGGCCAGTTCGTGGACGTCATCATGACCGCGATGCGGTTCGACAGCTCGCTCGGCGATGACGTCGTCCAGTACAGCCGGCGGTTCGCGGCCAACGCCCGGTTCATCGTGCTGCGCGAGGTCGCGGGTCACGTCGAGGACATCGAGCGCGCGTTGACCCGGCAGGCGGTGCCGGACCGGCTCAACGCCACGAGCGGCTGGAACTGACGCCCCGCGCCGACCGTGTGCTGCGGCGCGCAGCCGGCATGGGGCGGAGAAGCTCGCTACAGCGCCGCGGGCTGGCGGCGGGCATCGCACGCGGTGCGGACGAACTCGAGCAGCGGCCCGAACCGCAGCGGCTTCTGGAACAGTGGGTAGCCGTCGGGCGCCAGGTGCGGCGAGCTCGAGACGATCGCCACCGGCACGTCGGCGAGTGCGGGCCGGCCCGCCATGTAGCTCACCACGCTCGATCCGAGGATCCCCGGCATCAGCAGATCGAGGACGACCGCCGAGGGCGGCGTGTGGGTCTCGAGGAACAGGATCGCGGCGGCACCATCGCTCGCAGACTCGACCTGGAAGCCTTGGTTTACGAATAGCTCGCACAGCATCATACGGATGTCGGGATCATCATCGACAATCAGTAGTGTGGGCGCGTTTACAGCTTCGACTTCACCTGCGATCACATGGCGCTTATGTGCAATCACCGCGCCACGCTCACACCACGAGTTTCGTTCACGGATTGGCCACTTCGGAGATTGCGAGCGCGCGGCGAATCAGATCCGGCGGCACGCGCGCCGCCGGGAGCTTCATGGTCGATCGCCGGCGCGAGCGCCCCGGCGACGGCTCGAACCACGACCGCGGATCGGCGTCGAGCCCGATGCCGTGCATGAAGTTGTAGACCGCCTTGCGCAACCCGGCCGCGAGCGCGTCGTGGTCGCAGCCGGTCGGATCGTCGAACGCGAGGTCGTTGCGGGCAAAGCTCGACGTCCCGGCGGCGCGCAGCCGGATCCCGTAGAGCTCGGGCGCCCGACCGATCGGGCTGTGCGCCGTGGCAGCGAAGCGGTGCCAGAACGCCGATTGCAGGCAGCCTTCCTCGAACAGCTGGCGCACGCGCTCGAGCGCGTCGATCGTGTCCTGCACGGTCTGCGTCGGGAAGCCGTACATCAGGTAGGCGTGGACCATCACGCCGGCGTCGCTGAACGCCCGGGTGACGCGGGCGACCTGCTCGACCGTGACCCCCTTCTTCATCATCGCGAGCAGCCGGTCGGAGGCGACCTCGAGCCCGCCGCTGATCGCGACGCAGCCCGAGCGCGCGAGCAACTCGACGAGCTCGGGGGTGAACGCCGACTCGAACCGGACGTTGCCCCACCACGTGATCGTCACGCCGCGCGCGATCAGGCGCTCGGCCAGCGCGCGCAGTGCCGCCGGCGGCGCCGCCTCATCGACGAAGTGGAACCCGGTCTGGCCGGTCTCGGCGATCATCGCCTCGATCCGGTCGACCAGCAGGTCGGCGGGGGCGCGGTCGTAGCGCGCGATGTAATCGAGCGTGACGTCGCAGAACGCGCACTGCTTCCAGTAGCAGCCGTGCGCGATCGTCAGCTTGTTCCAGCGCCCGTCGGACCACAGCCGGTGCATCGGGTTGAGCATCTCGAACAGCGAGACGTAGCGATCGAGCGGGAGCCCGGCGTAGCTCGGCGTACCGGCGTCGCGCAGCGCCACGTCGCGCAGCCGGTCGTCGCTGACCAGCCGGACCACGCCGGCCTGCCGCACGAAGGTCCGGAGCAGCGGCGCGTCCGGATCGCCGAGGTGGCGGAGCAGCGCCAGCAGCGGGGCCTCACCATCGTCGAGCGTGATGTAGTCGACGTAGTCGAACACCCGCGGGTCGGCGAGCTCGCGCAGCTCGGTGTTGACGTAGCCGCCGCCGAGCACGACCCGGGTCGCCGGGGCCACCCGCTTGATCGCGCGCGCGATCCGGAACGCACCGTAGACGTTGCCCGGGAACGGCGCGGTCAGCCCGACGACGTCGGGCCGGTGGCGCGCGTACAGCTCGGCGGCGAGCTCGTCGAGCAGCTCGTCGACCAGGGTCGGCGGGGCCTCGAGCGCCTCGCGCAGCGGATCGAACGCGGGCGCGCTCGCCGCCAGCCGCTCGCCGTAGCGCGCGAGCTCGAACTCGGGCTGGATGCCGTCGTGGACCACGTCGGCGAGGTCGTCGATGTAGAGGCTGGCGAGGTGCTTGGCGCGGTCGGCGATGCCCAGGCCGCCGAACGCCCAGCCCAGCGGATCGTCGTCGTCCGCGCCCGGTCCGGTGGCGATCGCGGCGAACCGCGGCCCCTCGGGCAAGAGCTCGCGGCCGACGATGCGCAGCGCGAGCGCCGGATCGCGGCCCTGGAGGAACCGGACTGCCGCGTCGACCGTCGCGACGCAGCGCTCGCCGTGGGCGAGGAACCACGCGATCGACGGCGGTGCCGCCTCGGCATCGTCGCCGAGCCCGGCCGCGCGCGCCGACAGCTCGTCGAGCACCCGCTGGATCCCGGCACGGCTGAACACACGCAGGAACAGCTCGAGCGCCGCGTCGGCCTGCGCGACCTCGAGGCCGAGCCCCGCCTCGTGCTGGCGCAGGAACCCGGTCAAGTACGCCGTCGCGGGGTACGGCGTGTTGAGCTGGGTCATCGGCGGGGTGACGAGCAGGAGCTTCACGATCAGGCGGAAGGTAGCCCAGACGCGGTGGGCGTGATGGACGAGGTGCGCCCCGGGCACGGCAATTGCTCGGCAAACCGGCCGTGTGATGGACCGCATGGCGGGGCCGGAATCCGTGCGATCCTCGGAGTAGTCGGGGGTCCGTCGGTGTAGGAAAAAGGATGAACGCAACACGGATTGGGCACCTGCTTCAGATCGCAGTTGTGGTCGTACTCGCCGCCGCCGCCGGAGGTTCGGCCGGATGTGCCGGCGAAGCGCCGCCCCCCGTGACCAAGGCCTCGGCCGCGCTCGCGTCCCGGAGCGGCAGCACCGTCACCGGCATGGCCAACTTCGAGGTCTCGGGCGCCAAGGTCAACCTGACCTTGACGGTCAGCGGCGGCATCGCGGGGAACCACGGGGTGCACCTGCACGCCGTCGGCGACTGCAGCGCGGCCGACGCGGCGTCGGCGATGGGCCACTGGAACCCCGACATGATGAACCACGGCCTGCCGACGGCGGCGCCGCATCACCTGGGCGACTGCGGCAACTTCACGATCGCCGCCGATGGCACCGGCACGCTGACGTTCTCCGGTGACTGGTCGATCGGCACCGGCAACGCCAACGACATCATCGGCAAGGCGATCATCGTCCACGCCAACCCCGACGATGGCGTGACCCAGACACCGCCCGGCAACGCCGGTGCGCGCGTCGCGTGCGGCGTGGTCGCCCTGTAGCCGCGGCGGGTGCTACCTTCGCCGGCGATGCCGGCGGTCCGAGCGGTCCTTGCGGTGATCGCCGCGCTCGCGGCGGCGGCGGCATGTCGCGGAGCGCCCGCCGGCGATGGCGTGTGCCACTGCACACCGGAGAACCGGTCGCGGACCCGGCTGGCCGACGGCCGCACGCTCGACGGCGCGACCCTGCTCGCCCGGCTCCGGCGCCACCAGCAGGACGTCGCGCTGCAGCGCCCCGGGCGCGACATCAAGGTCTTCGACGACGAGCTCCGGCTCGAGCTGACGGGCTTCTGCCAGCCGTGCAGCGACTGGGTCACCGACCGGCTGACGATCGACGAGATGTTCCCGCTCGACCGGCTCGACGACGCGACCGGTGGCGTGTGCATGGGCCTGGTCCTGCGCGACGGAACGACGGTCTACGGCCGCGCCCGGCCGGCCGCCTGCCGCTGATCGGATATCCTCGCCGCCATGGAGTCACCGGCATCGCACGCCCGCCCGGCGGCCGACGCGGTCGTGGTCGGCGCCGGCGTGATCGGCGCGAGCTGCGCGGTCCACCTCGCGCGCGCCGGGCTGCGCGTCACCGTGGTCGATCGCGGCGCGGCCCCCGGCGCCGGCAGCACCGCGCGCGCCACCGGCGGGTTCCGCGCCCAGTACGCCACCGCGATCAACATCCGGCTGTCGCTGCTCGCGCGCGACCGGCTCCGCGGGTTTCGCGACGACACCGGCGTCGACCCGGGCTTCGTGCCGGTCGGCTACCTGTGGCTCGCGACCAGCGACGCCAACCTCGCCGAGCTGCGCACGGCGCACGAGCTGCAGCGCCGCGAGGGCCTGGGCGAGGCCGCGCTGGTCGGGCTCGACGAGATCCGCGCGATCAACCGCTTCGTCGCGCTCGACGGCGTGGTCGGCGGCGCCTGGTGCCCGAGCGACGGCTTGATGCGACCGACCGAGATCCTGCGCGGCTACCTCGAGACCGCCGCGCGGCTCGGGGTCACGCTGCGCTGGGGCGAGCCGGCGACCGCGATCGAGCGCGATGCCGCCGGCGGGATCACCGCCGTGGTCACCCCACGCGCCACGTACCCGGCGGGGATCGTGGTCAACGCCGCCGGGGCCTGGGCGGCCGAGATCGGGCGCCTCGCCGGCGTCGACGTCCCGGTCGTGCCGCTGCGCCGCCAGGTCGCGGTCACCGAGCCGACCGCCGCGCTGCCGGCGACGTTCCCGATGACGATCTGGGACGACGGCTTCCACCTCCGGGTCCGCGACGATCGCGTGCTGCTGCTCCGGCCCACGCCGGGCGATCCGCACGATCCGTGGAGCCTCGCGGTCGATCCGGCGTGGCTCGACGACATCGCCGCGTGCACGGCCACCCGCGTCCCCGCGCTGCGCGGCGTCGCGCTCGATCGCGCCCGCGCCTGGGCCGGGCTGTACGAGATGTCGCCCGACCACCACGCGCTCCTCGGCTGGGCGCCGGGCTGCCCGAACCTCCTGCTGGTCAACGGCAGCTCCGGTCACGGCGTCATGCACGCCCCCGCGCTCGGCCTGCTCGCCGCCGAGATCGCGACCTCGGGCGCCGCCCGCTCGCTCGACGTCCACGCCCTGCGACCGTCGCGGTTCTCCGAGGGCGACCCGGTGCGCGGCTCGGCGCTGCTGTAGCCACAGGTCGGCGGCCGCGCGCGCTACCCCCCGCTACCCCACGACGCCCTGCCGCGCCGCGCGCCGCGGCCGACCCGGACGTCAATGACAGCACTGCGTGGACTGGCAATGTTCCTGCTGCTCGCGGCCGCCGGCTGCGGCGTCTCGGGCGGCGATGATCAGCACCTCACGATCTCGGGGCGGGTCGCGGCGGCCACGGCGCGCGGCACCGGCGCGGCCTCGTCCGGCCGCACCGTCACCCACGTGATGGCGGTCGATCCGGAATCGGCGTCGCCGCGACGCTCGCTCGCCGCGGTCGGCGCCAACGGCAGCTTCGAGCTCAAGATCGAGGTCGGCCGGCCGTACGTGCTGGTGTTCGTCGACGGCACCGCGACCGGCGCCGACATGGTGATCGCGGTGTTCCGGGCCCACACCCTCGACACCCTGTCCCCCGAGCTCGCCGGCCACCTCGAGCTCGGCGACGTCACCGTCGATCCCGCGACGCAGACCGCGGCGGCGGGGATCGCGTACGACGATCTGCTCGCCCAGCTCGGGCTCAGCGCCGCGGCCGCGGAGTACCTCGGCGCGATCGACGACCTGTCGCTGCGCTACGCCAACCCGGATATCGACGGCGACGGCGTGATCGACATGACCCAGGATCGCCGCTACGCGCTCGACTTCCACGTCCGCGCCAACATGCGGATCGGCACGAGCGCCGGCCGCAACGTCACGGTCGACGACCTGACCGATCGGTTCCTCGCCGACACCGGCCCCGAGGTCGCGACGCCGGTGTTCAACCTGACGTCGGCCTACGTGCTCTACCCGTCGAGCTTCGACGCCACCGAGTACGTCGCGCAGGGCGCGCCGGCAGGGGTGCTGCAGCACGGCGCCGCGTTCACGGTGACCCAGGCCGATGGCTCGATCCCGTCGCCGGCGACCTCGTTCAGCGGCCTTGGCTTCGGCGACACCCGCGGCTGGGGACCGGACTACAACTACGAGGCCGTCCATGGCCTCGAGCTACCGGGCTCCGGTGGCTCGCCCGCGACGCTGGCGTACACGCTCGGCGCCGTCGGCAAGACGCTGACCTTCACCAACGTCGTCACCCGGACGCGGGCGTCGCTGACCGACACCGGCACCCTGGCGATCTTCGTCCGGCTGGTCACCGCGGACCAGCGCTACACGGCGATCGACTACAAGTGGATGAAGCGCGCCTCCGCGACGGCCTGGATCCCGGCCACCGCCGAGGAGATCGCGCTGACGATCAGCGGCGACGGCGGCTACGTCTCGTTCCACCACACGCCGTCGTGGCACAACGAATTCGGCGCGACGATCCCGGCGCAGCCGACCGGCTCGATCCCGTGGACCTGGGCGGCGACCGGCCCCGGCGACGTCTGCGGCCTCGCCGTGAGCTACGACGACAAGCTCGGCCTGCGCCACTTCCTCGGCGGCGCTGACGCCAACGCCGGCGTCAGCTGCACGCCGTAGCCGGTGGATCAGCGGGGCGCCGGGCGCGCGGGCGCCGCGCGGGCCGGGTCGTCCGGTCCGGCCGCCGCTGCGAACTGGGCGTGATACAGCGCGTGGTAGGCGCCGTGCGCGGCGAGCAGCTCGGCGTGGCTGCCCTGCTCGACGATCCGGCCGCCCTCCATCACCAGGATCACGTGGGCGTCGCGGATCGTCGAGAGCCGGTGCGCGACCACGAAGCTGGTGCGGCTGGCGCGCAGCGCCGCCATCGCGTGCTGGACCAGGACCTCGGTGCGGGTGTCGACCGATGACGTCGCCTCGTCGAGGATCAGGATCGACGGATCGGCCAGGAACGCGCGCGCGATCGTGATCAGCTGGCGCTCGCCCGCGCTGACGTTGCCCGCGCTGTCGTCGAGCACGGTGTCGTAGCCGTCGGGTAGCGCGCGGACGAAGCGATCGACGTAGGTCGCCCGCGCCGCGGCGATGATCTCGGTCTCGCTCGCCGCCGGGTTGCCGTAGCGGATGTTGTCGCGGATCGTGCCGCCGAACAGCCAGGTGTCCTGCAGCACCATGCCGATCTGCGATCGCAGGTCGCGGCGGGTCAGCCGGGCGATGTCGACGCCGTCGATCGTGATCCGTCCGGCGTCGAGCTCGTAGAACCGCATGATCAGGTTGACCAGCGTGGTCTTGCCGGCGCCGGTCGGCCCGACGATCGCGACGGTGTGGCCGGGCTCGGCCACCAGCGACAGGTCGTCGATCAGCGGCTGGTCGGGCTTATAGCGGAAGCTGACATGCTCGAACCGGACCTCGCCGCGGGGGTCGGGGAGCGCCGCCGGGGCCTCCGGATCGGCGACCTGCTCGGGGGTATCGAGCACCTCGAACACGCGCTCGGCCGAGGCCACGCCCGACTGGACCACGCTCGCCATCTGCGCCAGCTGCCCGAGCTGCTGGCTGAACTGCCGCGAGTACTGGATGAACGCCTGGACGCTGCCGAGCAGCATCGCGCCCGAGGCCACGCGCAGGCCGCCGACCACCGCGATCGCGACGTAGTTCAGGTTCGCGATGAACGTGACCGCGGGCATGATCACGCTCGACAGGAACTGGGCGCGGAACCCGGCCTGGAACAGCTCCTCGTTCTTGGCGCGGAACCGGTCCTCGATCGTGCGGCGCCGGCCGAACACCTTGACCAGCGCATGGCCGGTGAACGTCTCCTCGATCTGGCCGTTGAGCGCGCCGACATGGGCCCACTGGGCGACGAACCGGCGCTGCGATCGCCGGGCGATCCGCGCGGTGACCATGACCGACAGCGGCACGGTGACGAGCGCGATGATCGCGAGCAGCGGCGAGATCACGACCAGCATCACCAGCACGCCTACCACGGTCAAGACGCCGCCGAGGATCTGGCTCAGCGTCTGCTGCAGGCTGGTCGCGACGTTGTCGATGTCGTTGGTCACCCGGCTCAGGATCTCACCGTGCGGCTGGAGATCGAAGTACGACAGCGGCAGCCGGCTCAGCTTGGCCTCGATGTCGCTGCGCAGCGTGCGCACCGTGCGCTGCACGATGTGGTTCAGCACGAAGCCCTGGAGCCACGCGAACAGCGAGGCGCCGACGTAGAGCAGGAGCGCGAGCTCGAGCCAGCCGGCCAGGCTGGTCAGGTCGATGCCGTGACCGGGCCGGACCGCCAGGCGCTCGAGCAGGTCGGCCAGCCCGGCCCGGCCGGCCGCGCGCGCCCCCGCGATCACCCGCGCGAGCTCCGCGTCGGTCTGGAACTTCTGGCCGTAGTAGCCCCGGAAGATCACGTTGGTCGCCTGGCCGATGATCCACGGCCCGGGCAGCGCGAGCATCACGCTCGACACCGCGGCCGCGAGCACGCCGACGAGCCCGGCGCGCTGCGGGGCGAGCCGCGCGATCAGCCGGCGCGCCGAGGACTTGAAGTGCTTGGCCTTCTGCGGCGGCATCGGTCCGAACCCGAACGGGGTGCGGGTCGGCGGCGGGCGCGAGGCCGCCGCGCCGGGTTCCGCGGGCGCGGGTCCGCGGGTCGTGGTCATGCAGCCTCCGCGATGCGCTGCGATGCGACGATCTCGGCGTAGGTCGGGCTGGTCGTCAGCAGCTCGGCGTGCCGGCCGCGGCCGACGATCCGCCCGGCATCGAGCACGATGATCTGATCGGCATCGAGGATGCTCGCGATCCGCTGCGCGACCAGGATCACGGTGGCGCTGGCGACGTGCGGGCGCAGCGCGCTGCGTAGCCGCGCCTCGGTGGCCAGATCGAGCGCGGAGAACGCGTCGTCGAACAGGTAGATCGCGGGCCGGCGCAGCAGCGCGCGCGCGATCGACAGCCGCTGGCGCTGGCCGCCGGACACGTTGGTCCCGCCCTGCGAGATCGGCGCCTCGAGCTTGCCGGGCATGGCCTCGATGAAGTCGCGCGCCTGGGCGACCTCGAGCGCGGCCCACAGCTCGGCGTCGGTCGCGGCCGGGTTGCCGAACCGCAGGTTGCTGGCGACCGTCCCCGAGAACAGGTACGGCCGCTGCGGCACCACGCCGACCTTGGACCACAACAGCTCGAGCTCGATGTGGCGGGCATCGACGCCCTCGATCACGACGCTGCCCGCGGTCGGATCGATCAGGCGCGGGATCAGCTCGAGCAGCGTGGTCTTGCCCGCGCCGGTGCTGCCGACGATCGCCGTGACCTGCCCGGGCTGCGCGGTCAGCGAGATGTCGGTCAACACGGCGAGCTCGGCGCCGGGATAGCGATACTCGACGCCGCGCAGCTCGAGCGAGCCCGGCACGCCGGCGGGCACCACCGGCGCCGCCGGCGGCACGACCGACGACTCGGTGTCGAGCACCTCGGTGATCCGGACCGCGCACACCGCAGCGCGCGGGATCATCGTCGCGATGAACGTGACCATCATGACCGCGACGAGGATCTGCATCAGGTAGCTGAGGAACGCCATCACCGAGCCGACCTCGAGCGCGCCGGTCGCGACCCGATCGGCGCCGTACCACAGCACGGCGACCTGCGAGGCGTTGAACACCAGCAGCACGACCGGGAACATCACGGCCTGCAGCCGCCCGACCCGCAGCGCCGATGCGGTGACCGCGATGTTGGCGTCCTCGAACCGCGCCGCCTCGGCCGGCTCGCGCACGAACGCGCGGACCACGCGCACGCCCGCGATCTGCTCGCGCATCACGCGGTTGACGGTGTCGATCCGCGGCTGCATCGCCTGGAACTGCGGGACCATGCGCCAGACGATCACGCCGATGCTGCCGGCCAGCGCAGGCACGCTGACCAGCAGCAGCCGCGACAGCGTGAGGTCCTCGCGCAGCGCCATCACCAGGCCGCCGAGGCACATCAACGGCGCGGCGATCAGCATCGTGCAGCCCATCAGGACCAGGATCTGGACCTGCTGCACGTCGTTGGTGGTCCGGGTGATCAGCGACGGCGGCCCGAGCTTGCCGACCTCGCGCGCCGAGAGCTCGCCGACCCGGTGGAAGATCGCCGCGCGCAGATCGCGGCCGTAGGCCATCGCGACCCGGGCGCCGAAGTACACCGCGGTGATCGAGCACACGACCTGCGCTGCCGAGATCGCGAGCATGATCCCGCCGGTCGACAGGATGTAGCCGGTGTCGCCGACCGCGACGCCGCGATCGATGATCCGTGCATAGAGATACGGCAGGTACACCATCGCGGCGGTCGCCGCGAGCTGCAGCGCGACCACGGCCGCGAGCTGGCGGGCATAGGGCCGCAGGAACTGGAACAGCAGCCGGACTAACATCGTGCCCTCCGCTCCGGAGCGCTACAGGCGGTAGTGGCCGTGGAGCAATGCCCAGCCGCCCGTCGGCCCACCGTTGCTCTGCAACACGCCCAGGCCCTCGACCCGGCCCTGCGCGACCAGCTCGAAGTGCGAGGTGATAAACCAGTGCAGGTTGACGTCGATCGCGTCGCGATCGAGGCCGGAGATCGCGATGTTCTCGTCGAAGTGGCCCAGCCCGACGTCGAGCAGGAACGCCGAGCCCAGGAACTTCGAGCCCATGACGTAGGCGACGATCTGGTTGGGGCCGTGGCCGCCGGTGGCCTGCTGGTGGACGACCTGGAGCTCGGCCTGGATCAGCGTGTCGGCGTCCGGCACGTAGAGCTTGGCGGTCGCGCCGCCGCGGATCCGGCTGTGGCCGTCCGCCGACGTCACCATCAGCTCGCCGCCGACCTGCAGCCGCGGGTCGAGGCGGGTCTCGGCGTACGCCGCCACGCCGTTGTCGTGCAGCACCGGATCGATCAGCGGATCCTCGATGAACCCGGTCAGGTGCGCCTCCCAGGTCTGGGTCACGTACTCGACCGCCGCCGCGTAGGTCTCGGCATAGAGTGGCACGCCACCGTAGCGCCGGGTGTAGATCGGGTGCTCGGCGAAGCGTAGCCCGAACACCGGCAGGAACCGGCCGGCGCGGACGAACAGGCCATCGCGGCTGGACTCGTCCTGTTGCCACATGACGTAGTGCTCGCGCGACCAGAACCGGTCAATCACGGCCGGGGTGCCGTTACCGGCGACCCATTGCGCCGGCCGCGCGCCGACGGTGACGTGCAGCGCGAAGCCCTTGAACGCGGCGTGCACGTAGAGATCGGCCTGCATCGGGAACGCCGCGAACGCGTTGTCCGGGTTCTTGATGTCGCCGGCGGCGCCGCGCAGGTCGCCGCCGAGCGCGAGCCAGCTGGGCAGCGGCAGCTTGCCGTACATGAACTCCGGCGCGGTCCCGTACTGCGACAGCGTCTCGGCGACGCTGTAGCCGTTCTCGGATAGCAGCCCGCCGCCCGCCGGCGACACGTGGCAGCTGCTGCACGTCTGATCGCGGCTGAGCTGGTACTGCGGGTAGGCCGAGGCGCGCCGGCTCGTGGCCATGGCGAGCGCGGCCGCGACGATCAGGATCAGGGCTGTCCGATGCATTGTCCATTCCCGCTGGAGATGCTGCAGAACTGCGCGCCGGGGCAGGTCATCACGATCGCACCGACATTGCCGTCCGGTGAGCACTGGACGACCTGGAACTGCCGCTTGGTCCGTCCGGGGTTGGCAGGGTCCGGAACGTTGATGCTGCTACAGCCGCGGCCCTGCGCGTTGGCGAGGCACTGGGCGCCTGGCGCGCCCTGGGCGATCCAGTCGCGGATCAGCTCGACGTCCGCGTCCGGCATCGGCGCGTCGTACGGCATCCGGACCTTGCCCGACTTCGGATCGAGCACGCTCGTGGTCCCGACCGTCAGGGTCTGGATCAGGATCGAGCCCGATGGGTCCGCCATGTCGTCGGGGAAAGTCACCAGGCCGTTGGCCACGATCGACACCCGGGCCGCGTCGACGGTGTCGAACTGGTCGCCGACCTGGCGGCGGAACGCCGAGTGACACTCGGCGCTCGCGCAGCTCGGCGCCAGGATCGTCTCGGTGATGTACGCCAGGGTCCTGGGTCGATCGTCGGTCCCGCCGCATGCCCCGGCGAGCAGCGCGCCGACCAGCACGAGTCGTTGCATGGGCCCGACCCTACTCCACCGGCGCGGCGCGCACCACTTCGGCGCGCCCTCGTCTCTGCGTTACGTAGCGTTATGGCGGTTGCGCGCGCGCGGCGTCACGTGCCAGGCTCGCGCGGCTCGGCGATTCACCGGCCGTAGCGCACCGCGAGCACGCCGCGCCAGTCCGGCGTCCCGAAGCCGTGCTGGAGCCCGGCCCCGACGATCGCCTCGATCATCAGCGCGTCGCCGAACCGGAACGTCGCGCCGCCGCGGAGCTCGCTGTGGTTCTGGTTGTTCGGACCGAACGGCATGGCCGCCGACGTCGCCCCGGACCAGCCGAGCTCGATGCCGGCGACCGGATCGATCTGGTACGCCGCGCCGAGCTCGGCGACCAGCTCGTCGTCGACCCAGAGATCGGCCATCTCGACCTGCTCGCGGATCCGCCACCCGAGGTTGCCGGCGAGCGTCAGCTCGGCGAACGAGCGCGACACCGCCACGGTCGGAACGAACGTCATCCCGCGCTCGCCCCGGTAGTCCCCGTGGCCGGTCGGCAGGGTCAGGCCGCCGACGAACGCGACCGCCACGCCGGACTCGCTCTGGCGCAGCACGGCGAGCTTGGGCGACAGCGAGACGTCGCCGAAGCCGCTCGACAGCGGCGCGAGCATCCCCGAGATCCCGGGGCCTGTGCGCGCGCGGACCTGCGCGAACACGATCGGTACGCTGACGCCGAGCTCGGCGCGGCCGCCGATGCCGATCGCCCCGACCAGCGCCGCGGTGCTCCGGCGCGAGATCAGCGGGACATCACCGCCGGCGCCGCTCAGGACCAGCGAGTCGTCCGCGGTGCCGAGCCACATCCCGAGGTCCCACACGCCCGCGCCGAGCACCGTTCCGGACTCGGTGCCCAGGATGCCGGTGCGTGCGGCGGTCCAGTGAAACCGCTCGGTCTCGAAGTCGCGGATCTCGGTCGGCGCCTGCGCGCGGGCGACGCCGGAGCCGCCGATCACGAGCAACGCGACCAGGGCGGTGACCGCGGCCGCGGCGCGGCGCCTCCGGCGCGCGAAGGCCACGCCACCGAGCGCCAGACTGAGCGCCAGTCCGAGCACCAGCCCGCTGCCGCCACCGGTGTCGCAGCCGCCGCCGCGGACGCCCAGCGTGTCATCGAAGCCGTTGCCATCGGTGTCGTGGTCGCAGCTATCGCCGATGCCGTCGTGGTCGCTGTCGAGCTGGGCGGGGTTGGCCACGTCGACGCAGTTGTCCGAGGTGTCGGCGATCCCGTCGCCGTCGCGGTCGCGCAGGCAGCGCGACGGTTCGCCGGTGCAGGTCCAGGTCGCCTCGATCTCGCACGCCGCCGAGCAGCCGTCGCCGTCGGCGTGGTTGCCGTCGTCGCAGGCCTCGCCGGCGCCGATCCGGCCGTCGCCGCAGCTCTCGACCTGGCAGGTCGCCGAGCAGCCGTCGCCGCTGATCGTGTTGCCGTCGTCGCAGGCCTCGCTGCCGGCGCGCAGGCCATCGCCGCACTGAGTCGTGCACGCCGAGACCAGCACCCCGACGCACAGGAAGCCGGGCTCGACGGTGCAGGTCGCCGAGCAGCCATCGCCAGCGGCCGTGTTGCCGTCATCGCAGGCCTCGCCGGCGTCGACCCGCCCGTCACCGCAGACCGCGACGATGAGCGTGACCTCGCCGAAGGTCTCCGCGCCGGTGGTCGACGACGTGTTGCCGGACACCGAGCCGCCGACCGTCACGCTGCCGTTCCCGATCTGATAGATGCCGCCGCCCACGCCCTCGCCAGCCCCGCCGGCCACCCCGGCGCCGCCGGCGCCCCCGCCGGCGCCTTGCGTCGCGACGTTGGCCGTGATCGCAGCCGCGGTCAGCGTCACCGATCCGGCGCCCTGCGAGAACATCGCGCCGCCGAGCCCGCCGCCGCCACCGCCGCCACCGCGGCCCTCGGCGCAGCGCGTGCCCGCGCCGCCGCTGCCGCCGTGCGTCCCGCCGGCGGTGGCCTGGAACGACGAGCCGCCGCCACCGCTGGCAAAGCCGCCGTTGCCGCCGTGTGCCGTGCAGCTGCCCTCGTTGCCGCCCTTGGAGCCGCCACCGCCGCCGAGCGCGTCGATGCCCGAGGTGCTGCCGCTGCCGGCGTTGCCACCGGCGCCGGTGAAGCCACCCCCGCCGCTGCCGGCGCGCCCCCGGCCGCAGCGCACGCCGGTGCCGCCGGTGCCGCCGGTCGCGGTGTTGCCGGTCATCGTCAGGTGGCTGCCGGTCACCGTGCCGCCATCGTTGAACAGCCCGCCGCCGGCGCCGCCGCCGCCGCCGCCACCGCCGCCGCGGACCGCGGCCTGACCCGCGCCGCCGATCGCGACGTTGTCGGTGACCGAGCTGGTGTCGAGGTGAAGCGTGGCGCCCGCGGCGTTGAACACGCCCCCGCCGCCGCCGCCCGCGGCTCCGCCGCCGGTGCTGGCGCCGGCGACCCCGCTCGCGGTGTTCGCGGTCACCACGCAGCCCGTCAAGGTCAGGGTCCCGGCGTTGTACAGGCCGCCGCCGAACCGCGCCGCGCCGTCGCGGATCGTCAGCTGCTCGAGCGTCGCCGTGCCGGTCGACAGCACGTGGATGACGCGATCGCCGGTCGCACCCGCGCCGAGGATCGTCGAGCTGGAGCCCGCGCCGCGGAGCGTGATCGCGCTCGTGACGTCGAGATCGCCGGTCAGCCCGGCGTCCTCGTCGGCGCCGGCCACGGTCAGCGTGTAGGTCCCCGCGGCGAGCAGGATGACGTCGGCGCCGGACCCGGCGGCGCAGGCATCGACTGCCGCATCCGTGTTCGCGGCGATGACGGCCTCACGCAGCGTGCAGTTGCCGTCGACGGTCACGCCGTCCGCCGTCGTGTCGACGGTGATCGTCGCGGCCCAGGCGCTGGCGGTGCGTGCGATCACGATCGCGGTCATGAGAATTCCACCGAGGCCGACTGGCCTGCCGGTTCGAGCCCGTTTGTCGATCATCACCGCTTCACTTTCGTCAACGCCGGCACTCCCGTGGTGTGGTTTACCCACGGATCAGGAACGGAGTTTACAAGGCAGTAACGGACAGCTTTTTATTTTATGTAGTGCTAGCGTGACATCATGGGTCCTGTCCTCCGGCGGTTGAGTGTCCTGGCGGTGGCGGCGATCGCGGTCGGCGCGGTGACGGCGTGGCGCGGCGGCGACGCCGATCGCGGTACCGGGCAGGGCTCCGATCGATCCGTCGATCCGGCAACGCCTCAGGTCGCCGCCGGTGCGGCGATCCGCGCCGGGTCGACGCCGGCCGCTCCGTCGGAGAATCGCACCCGACCGGAGCTGCCCGGGGCATCGAGCGCGGGGGCGATCGCGGTCGCGGCGGCGCCCGATCGGATCGCGATCGACATCGAAGGCGCCGGCCGCACCGCGCTGACCAGCGCGGAGCTGGCCCACCGTGCCAGCACGCTCGAGGCCCGCGATCGCCGCGCCTGGCGGCTATCCGAGATCATCCCGGATACCTACATCCACTCCAATGCAATATTACATGCAATGACGATCGAAGGTGGGGACTACATCTTGAACGGAGATGGCCGACGCGGCGATGACGCGATCGTCGTCCGCCGCAACAATGGTGAGATGTACCTCGCGTGGCTCGAGGGCGGAGCGCGCGGCGGCCGGCCGCTGGCCGACGCCGAGCGCCCCGCCGAGCGCATCGAGCACGTCGCCCGGATCACGCTGACCCAGCCCGAGCGCGCCGCGCCGCGGCCCGCCGCACAGCTGACGATCATCGTCGACGGCGTACCGCGCCGGACGCTCACCGCCGCCAGCTTCGCGGCCGCGGCGCAGCTGACGATCGGCAACCAGCGCGACGGTCGCGCGCCGGCGATCGACGTCGCGCACGCGTTCGGCGGCTCGATGCAGGTCGCCGGCCTGGTCTCCGACGGCGCGCCGGTCACGGCCGCGCCGCCGGCCGATGGCGCGCGCGCCGTCATCTACATGAACCGCCGCGCGCGGTTCAAGTTCGCGTGGATCGACGCGGCCGGCCAGCCGATCGGCGCCAAGCAGCGCGAGGTCTCCGAGATCTCGCTGCGCAGCGCCGGGGTCGCGGTCCGGTAGAACCGGCTCAGCCGGCGGCCGCCGCGCGCGCCGCGGCCCGCCGCCGGCGCACCCGGTACATGATCACGCCGGTCACGTTGGCGAACACGACCGTGCCGCCGACCTTGAGCCCGAACACCACCCAGCTCCTGGTCTCGACGATCGGCAGCACCGAGAGCACGACGTACAGCGTCGTCGTGGCGAACCCGACCGCCGAGGCGATCCGGATCCACATCGGCGCCCGCTCGCCGGTCCGGCCCAGACCGATCAGCGGGACCGCGAACAGCACCAGGTAGGTCAGGCCGTAGAGGATGCCCGAGGCGTTCGACAGCAGCTGGAACGCCTCCTGCTCGCCGACGTTGATCATCCCGGCAGCCGCGAACACCATCGCGCAGGCGCCGATGAACAGCACCGAGTTCATCGGCGTGCGGTACCGGGCGTGCAGCCGCGAGAACCACTCCGGGATCAGCCGGTCCCAGCCCGCGACCATCGGCATCCGCGAGGTCGCGGTGAACAGCAGGCTCGAGGTCCCGATCGTCCGCGCGGTCACCGCCATCACCGCGAACGGCACCAGGAACGCCACCGCGCCGGACGCGCCGAGCCCGTTGCGGAACGCCTGCGGGATCGGGCCGACCAGATCGATCTGATCCGGCGGCGTCAGCGCCTGGACCGCCGAGGTCCCCAGGATGAACATCAGCGCGATCACCGGCGCGGCGATGATCACGCTGCGCCCGATGTTGCGGCGCGCGTTGCGGGTCTCGCCCGCGAGCACCGCGACGTACTCGAACCCCGACAGCCCGCCGACCGCGAGCTTGCCGAAGATGTTGAGGTTGTACAAGGTCAGCGCCGGCGCGGCGATCGTCAGCGGGTGGTACTCGCGCAGCGTGCCGCGCGCGACGTTGATCACCGGCAACACCAGCAGCAGCGCGAACGACAGCAGCAGCAGCGCGCCGCCGGCGTTGTGCACCCACTTGCCGATCCCAAGGCCGATGATCGAGATCACCACGAGCGCGCCGAGCAGGGCGCCGCTGACCGCGCCGACGAACAAGGGATTGCCCTTGAGCCCCGTCGCGCTCGGGCCGATCGCATAGATCACCGCATTGGAGATCTGCAGTCCTTCGGTGCCGAGCTGCACGATCGCGTAGATCCACAGGTTCCAGCCGACGAGGAACGCGACCGCGCCGCTCAGGCCCAGCTTGGACCACTGGTACAGCCCGCCCTCGAGCGGGAACCGGCGCGACAGGTACACGACCACGACGGCCTGCGGCAGGTAGAACATCGCCATCGCCGCGAGCCAGAACGGGATCTGCGACGAGCCGAGCTTGGCGGCCGTGCCGACCCAGCTCAGGCCCACGATGTAGAGGATCTGGGTCAGGACGAGATCGGAGAGGCCGAGCTCCTGGCGTAGCCGGCTGCTTTCCTGTTCGACGCTCGACATGGTCCCTCCACGGCGAGTAGACCCAAATCGCCGCGCCCGGTCACGACGCCGTGTCGTTATTCGAACACTGCAATGCGCGCCGCCCAGCTGTGCGGCTCGGCGGCGATGGCCGCGGCGCGGACGGCGGCGACCGCCGCGGCCGGCGCCTCGCCGCGCTCGATCCGCGCGCGGAGGTCGTCGAACACCGGCCCGGCCGCCGCGTCGGGGACATCGATGTCGGTCGCGATCACGGCGTGGGCGCCCGCCGCGAGGAACGCATCGGGCAAGCTCCACCGGCGGTGCAGGTACGGCGCGAGCCGGGCGCCGCGGCAGGCGGCCAGGACGACGACCGCGCCGTCGAGCCGGGCCGCGCGGACGTCGCCCGCGGTCAGCATGAACCGCCCCGAGGGCTCGGGCGACAGCGCGAGGAACGACGCGTCGGCCGCCGCGATGTCGGCGACGCCGTGGGCATCGATCTCGACGTAGGTCGCGCCGGCGAGCTCGGCGAGCACCCGCGACGGCGTCGCGGCCTCGCCGCGGATCACCACGCTGGCATCGGGCGCCGGCGGCGCCGCCGCCAGCCGGGGCAACTGCAGCGACGCATCCGGCGGCACGGCGCCGGTGACGATCACCGTGCGGCGCGGCCGCTGCGACGCCGGCCGCGCCGGCCCGCCGACGAACGCCCACGGCAGCCCGGGCGGCAGCAGCGCGGTCGCGCCGTGCAGCGGCGGCCGGGCGATCACGTCGACGTGCGCGCAGCCCGCGAGCGCCGCGGCGACGTCGCCGGGCACGAACCGCGACGGATCGAGCGCGACCGACGGCGCCCGGCGAACCCGGCCGAGCCACCGGCCGTCCGCGCCGCGCGCCGCGACGACCTGGCGATCCTGATCGACGCTGGCGATCACCCGGCAGCCCGCCGCCGCCGGTGCCCCGATCTCGGCTCGCGCGGCGTCGTCGGCCGCGGCCCAGTCGCCGCGCTCTCCGGCCGCCGCGACCAGCGCGCCGGTCGCCCACGCCCGCTGCGCCAGGCGATCGGCGTCGCCGGGAGGATGTCCGGCGAGCCAGCCGGCGAGCGCGGCGACGTCCGCCGGATCGGCCGCGACCGCGAGCCGGCCGGCGCCGATCGCGGCGAGCTCGGTCAACGCCGGGTCACCGGCGCGGCGCGCGGCGTCGAGCCAGGTCGCGGCGGCGGCGCGATCCGCGGGCCGGCCGGTCTCGCGCGCGAGGTCGACCGCGAGGGTCAGCGCGATCGGGTCCGGCGGCATGCCGCAGGCATCGGCCGCCGGTAGTAGCGCGCGCGCATCGTCGAGCCGGCCGTCGAGCTGCGCCAGCTTGGCCCGGCCGATCTGGGCATAGGTCGCGCCGCGGCAGTCGGTGCCCTCGGCGCGCAGCTCGACCTCCTCGAACGTCGCCCGCGCGATCACCCGGCGATCGCGGTAGCGCTCGAGCTCGCCCAGGTACGCGAGCGCGCGGTCCTCGGCCAGCGGCACCCCCGCCGCCGCGTACTGCGCGCGCGCCCGCCGCGCATGGCGCACCGCCTCGTCGTCCTGGCCGATCGCGGTCAGCGCTCCCGCCGCGTCGCTCGACAGCGGCGCGCAGCGGTAGGCCCACGCATCGGGGCAGGCGTCGGCCGCCGCCCGCAGCCGGCCGACCACCGCCGCCGCCCCGCGCAGGTCGCGTTCGGCGGCGAGCTGCTCGCGCTGCACGAACAGGTCGAACCATGGATCGTGCGCCGGCGCGACCAGCGTCTGGATCTCGGACAGCCGCGCCCGGGTCTGGCCCGACCAGATCAGCGCGCCGACCAGGATATCGTCGGCGTCGTGACCGGCGCCGCGGAGCTCGTCGATCAGCGCGCGGGTCGTGCCGGGATCGAGCGCCTGGGTCACGAGCTGGCGATAGTGATCGCGGAACCGCGCGCGGACCGCGAACCGCGCCGCGGCGACGCGCTCGACCGCGGCCCGGGCGTGCGTGGTGCCGGTGGGTCGATCGACGGCGTCGGCGACCGGCGCGAGCGCGAGCGCGGCGTCGCGATCCGCGGCGACCCGCAGCGCGTCGAGCAGGAAGATCCGCGCGCTGGCCGGAAACGCCGCGGCGTCGCCGGGCGTGATCGCCGGTCCGGTGCCGGCGACCATCGCGCGGCCGCGCACCTGGAGGTCGCGGAACCCCGCGCGGGCGGTCCGGACCGCGTCCAGCGCGGCGACCTGGCGCGCGGCCTCGTCGCGCCAGCCCGGCTCGCCGCGCGCGGCGACCTCGGCGAAGTGCGTGCGCGCGACCGCGGGCAACCCGAGCTCGCGCGCGGCGAGCGCCAGGTTCCAGGTCGCGGCCGGTGTGGTCGCGTGGCCGTCGAGCAGGCCGTAGGCGTCCTCGGCGGCGCCCGCGGCCAGCGCGAGCGCGGCGCGATCGCTCGGCGAGATCGCGCCCGCCGCCGCGAGGTCGCGGGCCCGTGCGAGATCTCCGGACGCGGCCAGCGCGGCGACCAGGGCCGCGGTGTCGCCGCGCCGCTCGAGCGCGGCCAGGGCATCGAGCGCGATCGGCTCGCGGGCCTGCCCGCCACGGCTCACCGCGTACGGGCGATACGCGGCGAACGGCCCCGCCTCGAACCGGGCCTCGATCGACCTCGCCGGCGCGAGCGCGAGCGCGACCGGGCCCGCCCCGGGCGTGCCGCGATCGCGCGGCCACAGCATGAATGCCACCACCGCCGCCGCGGCCAGCGCCACGCCGCCCGCGACGACCTGGCGCCGGCGCGACGCGCGGCGTGCCGCGATCTGGTCGGGGCGCCGCGGGTCGCGCGCCTCGGCGAGCTTCGCGACGTCTCCACGCGCTGCGAGCTCTGCATTCCGCGGTGAATCCCCGAGATCGCGGATCCGCGGCGCCTCGGAATTCCGCGGCGGCGTCGTGGCCGCGACGTGGACCGCGAGCAGATCGTCGAGCTCGGCCTGGCAGATCGCGCAATCGGCGAGGTGATCGAGGACCTCGAGCTCATCCGACGAAGCGAGCTCACCATCGAAGTACTGCCCGAGCTTGGCGGCGAGCTCGTCGTGTCGATCGCCGGTCATGACGCACCTCGCATCTCGATCAGCACGGCCTTGAGCCGCCGCCGCGCCCGCAGGATCCGGGTCCCGACCGTGGTCTTCGGGATTGCGAGGCCCTCGGCAATTTCCTGATACGACTGTCCGCGGAATACGAAGCGCTCGAAGGTCTCGCGCAGCTCCTTGGGGAGCCGATCGACGGCGGCCCGGATCGCGTCGCTGTCGAGCTCGTGCCACCACGGCGCCTCGTCGGGGACCGCCACCGGCAGGCTCGCCGGATCGAGCGCCGCGCGCGTCTTGCGCCGGCGGATCTGGTCGGTGAACAGGTTCTTCATCACCTGCGTCATCCAGGCCCGGTGGTTGACGCCCTCGGGCAGCCGGTCGAAGTGCGCGACCGTCTTGAGCAACACGTCCTGGACCAGGTCGGCCGGATCGAAATGGCTCCGGCACAGCTTGCGGGCGAGCGCGAGCAGGAAGTCGTGATGATCATGGGTCAGCTGCGCGAGCATCTCGCTGCGATCAGGGCCGGCATTCGACGTGACGGAAGGCCCCCCAGGATCTTCCCTTGTGAGCTGCAGTTTCGACATACTTCTCGGTTCGCCGGGAACCTTTGGGCTCCGGCGCGTCGTGACCGAACGAGCATAGTCGCACAGTCGCAAGGAGTACCGCATGAAGAACTGGGCTATCACCATCGCGCTCGGGGTCGCGCTCGGGCTCGCGCTCGGCGCCACCGCCGGCTGCCAGAACCCCGCACCGTCGAGCACCGCCGAGCAGGCGCAGACCGCCGCCGCGGACGACTGCTACGGCGTCGCGAACTACTGCCAGGCGACCAAGCCGGCGCTGTCGTCGTGGACCACCGGCGAGCCATTTCCGCAGAGCACGCCGACCACTGTGGTCGTGGTGATCCGCAGGTCGGCAGGCGCGGTATGGGAGGCGTACGGCGCCGATCCGGTGATCGGCGCCGTGCTGTGGGGCCGCTCGATGAAGCCCGCCGCTCTCCCGGCATTCCTGAACCTCGCAGACGGCGGAGCGCACGCGTACGGCGGCGTGCGGCCGCCGGTCGGCGGCGTGTGTCCACCCGAGTGCGGTGAGCCGCTTCCGGGATACCTGCTCGAAGCCGCGCGCCGGATCGCGCCGATCCAGGCCCAGGCGCAGGCGGCGGAGGACGCCTGCTTCCCGTAGCCGCGCGGTGAGCGCGTCCCCATGTGCAAAATTCTTCACATCGCGAACGCCGGCCGACGGGAGCGGTGGTGCTGCGACACTACCGGTGCCGCAGCGCGCCTCCGCTGCGGCGATCGCGTGAAGTTCGCACCGGGATCCGCCGCACACATGCGATGGCGTTCGTGATCTGCAATGCCGGCAGATCGGTGGCGTTCGCAACGTGACCGGTACACCCACCGGTACACCCTGCGACGACTCGCACGAGTCTCGTGTGGCTGCACACGTGTTTGACGAGCCTCAGATCCGATATCGCGCCGAATAGCAGGCCGATGTCACGCCGGTATCACGCCGGTATCGCACAAGACAGGACTCTTTGCTTGGCCTGTCCTGCCGCCGCTGGCATCATCGTGTTGGTCAGTGCGTATCGAACCAAACGAGCTGCGAGGCGCGACCGGCGTCGACGAGGACCGCGCCACACGACTGTCTCGTTCCACGGAAGGGGTGAGGAACATGGGAACGACCAAGGGGCTTGTCCACGCGATCCACGCGGCGGCGCTGCCGGCACCGTATCAGCTGGCGATCGAGGACGCCGAGTTCGAGCTGACCGTGCTCGAAGACCCCGCGCCGCGCGATCACGACCCCGACTGTGCGGTCATTCCACCGACGTGGTTCTCGGTCACGCTGACCGCGCCGAGCCGCAAGCGCTACCTGTACCTGGTCCAGAAGGAGACCGACACCGGCCTGATCGTCGTGATCATGCTGTTCGATCGCAGCGTCGCGGGCGACGACGCCAGCGGCCTGCGGCTGCCGCCGAGCGGCGCCTGGCTGCGCGCGGTGGTCGACGGCACGGTCTACGTCCTCGCCTCCGATCTCGTGCTGTCGCGCAAGTCGATCACCGCGTGGATCGGCGGCCACGAGCCGCCGACGATCCCGCCGCAGCCGCCCTACACCTGACGGCTGGCGAACGGTGTAGCGTCGTTGCGTGAGCCTGCTGTCACCGACGCCGGTACCCTACGACCCGATCGAGTGGGTCGGAAAGCCGTTCACCGAGCGCGCGCGGATGGTGTGCCAGGCCTGGGCGCTGCAGGGCTACGGGACGCCGCCGCTGATCTACGTGGTCCACGTGCTCAAGATCGCGCTCTACATCGGCGTCTGGATCCTGTTCTGCAGCCTGTCGCCGGAGCTCGGCGGCGTGGCGACGATCGGCCGGTGGTGGCTGTCGCCGATCGCGTTCGAGAAGGCGATCCTGTGGAGCATGATGTTCGAGGGCCTCGGCCTGGGCTGCGGGTTCGGCCCGCTGACCGGCCGCTACTTCCCGCCGATCGGCGGCGTCCTGTACTTCGTGCGCCCGGGGACGACCAAGCTCGCCGTGTTCCCGCGCCTGCCGGTGCTCGGCGGCACCCGGCGGACCTGGCTCGACGTCGCGCTGTACGTGGCGCTGCTCGCGCTGATCGTCCGCGCGCTGATCGCGCCGGCGCCGGGCGCCTCGCACCTGGTGCCGATCGCGGTGATCGTGCCGGTGCTCGGCCTGTGCGATCGCACGATCTTCCTCGCGCTCCGCGCCGAGCACTACTGGACGACGATCGTGTGCTTCGCGGCGGCCGGCAACTGGATCGCCGGCGCCAAGGCGGTCCAGATCGCGCTGTGGTTCTGGGCCGGGTTCTCCAAGCTCAATCACCACTTCCCGACCGTCGTGTGCGTGATGACCAGCAACAGCCCGGTGCTCCGGCTCGCGTGGCTGCGGCGCCGGATGTATCGCGGCTACCCCGACGACCTGCGGCCGTCGCGGCTCGCGGTCGCGATGAGCCACACCGGCACCGCGCTCGAGCTCACCGTGCCGGTGATCCTGATGCTGTCACCAGGTGGTGCGTCGCTGACGCTCGGCATCGTGCTGATGCTCGTGCTCCACACGTTCATCACCAGCAACGTGCCGCTCGGCGTGCCGATCGAATGGAACGTCATGGTGGTCTACGGCACGTTCGCGCTGTTCTGGGCCCACCCGCAGATCACGGTGCTCGATCTCGGCTCGCCGGCGCTGGCGGTGTTCCTGACCGTGATGCTGGTCGGCGCGCCGCTCCTGGGCAACCTGATCCCGGCGCGGCTGTCGTTCCTGCTCGCGATGCGGTTCTATGCCGGCAACTGGGCCTACGGCGTGTGGCTGTTCCGCGGCGATAGCTACCGCAAGCTCGATCGGCTCACCAAGGCCGCGCCGTGGGTCCACGATCAGCTGGCGCGGTTCTACGATCGCCCGACCGCCGTCGGCCTGCTCGGCAAGGTGATGGGGTTCCGGCTGATGCACCTGCAGGGCCGCGCGCTGCCGGTGCTGATCCCGCGGGCGGTCGACCGCCTCGAGGACTACGAGTACATCGACGGCGAGATCGTCGCCGGCATCGTGCTCGGCTGGAACTTCGGCGACGGCCACCTGCACCGCGAGCCGCTGCTCGCCGCGGTCCAGGACCAGTGCGGGTTCGCGCCGGGCGAGCTGCGCTGCATCTTCGTCGAGGGCCAGCCGTTCGGCCGCGCGACCATGGACTACCGCATCCACGACGCGGCGACCGGCCTCCTCGACGCCGGCACGCTCGACGTCGCTGCGATGCGGCAGCGCCAGCCGTGGATGGCGACGTGAGCCGGGCCGGACGGACGCGGGCGCGGACCCAGGTCCCGACTCAGGTCCCGACTCGGGTCCCGACTCGGGTCCAGCGATGACGCACGACGCCGTGATCATCGGCTCCGGCCCCAACGGCCTGGCCGCCGCGGTCCTGCTCGCCCGGTCCGGCGCGTCGGTGCTCGTGCTCGAGGCCGCGGACGAGCCGGGCGGCGGCACGCGCAGCGCCGAGCTCACCCTGCCCGGCTTCGTCCACGACCGCTGCTCGGCGGTCCACCCGATGGCGATCCTGTCGCCGTGGCTGCGCCAGTTGCCGCTCGCCGAGCACGGCCTGCGCTGGATCCAGCCGCCGGCCTCGGTCGCCCACCCGCTCGACGACCAGCCGGCGGTGCTGCTCCGGCAGTCGCTCGCCGACACCGCCGCCGAGCTCGACGGCGACGCCCGCGCTTACCGCCGCCTGCTCGCGCCGTTCCTGGACGATCCCCACGGCCTGTACGGCGACGCGCTCGCGCCGCTCGGGCTGCCGCGCCACCCGCTCCTGCTGCTGCGGTTCGGGCTGCTGGGGCTGCGCTCGGCCACCGGCCTGGCCCGGCGGTTCGACGGGCCCCGCGCCCGCGCGCTGCTCGCCGGCTGCGCCACCCACGCGATCCTGCCACTCGACCGCGCGCTCGGCGGCGCGGTCGCGATGCTGTTCCTGATCGCCGGCCACGTCGAGCCCTGGCCGGTCGCCGCCGGCGGATCGCACGCGATCACCCGCGCGCTCGGCGGTGTGCTCGCCGCGGCCGGCGGCCGGATCGAGACCGGGCGGGCCGTCCGCGCGCTCGCCGACCTGCCGCCCGCGCGCGTGTTCCTGTTCGACACCAGCCCGGCCCAGCTCGCCACGATCGCCGGGCCGGTGCTCCCCGCGCGCTACGTCCGCCGGCTGCGCCGCTATCGCTACGGCCCCGGCGTGTTCAAGCTCGACTGGGCGCTCGACGGCGCGATCCCGTGGCGCGACCCGCGCTGCCTCGAGGCCTCGACCGTGCACGTCGGCGGCAGCCTCGAGGACATCGCCGCCGCCGAGGCCGCGGTGTGGCGCGGCGAGCACCCCGAGCGGCCGTTCGTCATGGTGTGTCAGCAGAGCCAGTTCGACCCGGCGCGCGCGCCGGCCGGACAGCATACCGGCTATGCTTACTGCCACGTACCTGCGAATTCGACTGTTGATCTCACTCTGCAAATCGAACAGCAGATCGAGCGCTTCGCGCCCGGGTTCCGCGACCGGATCCTCGCGCGCCGCGTCACCACGACCGGCGATCTCGAGCGCGACAATCCCAACTACGTCGGCGGTGCGATCACCGGGGGTGTCGCCGACCTGTTCCAGCTGTTCACCCGGCCGGTCGCGCGGCTCGACCCGTACTCGACACCGAACCCGCGCATCTTCCTGTGCTCGGCGTCGACGCCGCCGGGCGGCGGAGTCCACGGGATGTGCGGTTATCACGCCGCGCGCGCCGCGCTCCGCCGGATCGCACGCCTGCCGGCCGCCGCGCTCGGCTGATCCCGGTTCGCTCGGGGCATCTCGCCTCGCTTTCGAATAAGGAACGACGGCCGGCGCGGGCCTCGGATTTTCGTCGGGCGCGGCGCCGATCGTGCGCGCCGTGACATCGCGCGGGCCAGCCGTCGCCGCGGCCGCCGCCGCCGCGCCGGGTCGGGTGCTGCGCGCGCCGGGCTCGAGAGCCGCGAGCGAAACACGATGTTGCCCCGGAAATCGATTTTCAATTCCAGACCGCATCGCCGCCGGGGATGCGCCGAGCCACCGTGACCAATCTTCGACAATCCCTCGACACCAAGTCGCTCCCGCCTGCACAAAGCGATCTTCAGTAATCTGCGGCCGTTCTCAGTATTCTGATATTGAGCCCCATACTGAAAAGGCTATTCAAAAATAGATGTTGACGAGATATTCCACAATCAGCTAGTTTTCACGACCTAAAGATTAGTAGTTGCCGCCCTCGGTCCGATAGCACGGTCTAAGTCTCGGCAAGTGCGCTGACCATTCATCAGGGAGGAAACGATGAGTATGTGCGATGGCACTCGATATGTTCGTGTCGCCGATGCGGCACCATCCGGCCGGCTGCGCCGGCTCCTGGCCCGCGCCGCCTCGGTCGGTGTCGCCGGTGTCGCCGCGCTCGGCTGCACCACCGACGAGCCGCTCCAGGTCCGCGCGGTCGGGCAGCCGGCGGTGCTCGTGGCCCAGGCCCCGCTCGACGGCGCCACGGTGCCGAAGTACGTCGAGCGCCTGCCGCTGCTCAGCACCAACCGGGTCAGCGGCACGCAGCCGGTGACCGTCCACATGGAGGAGTTCCAGCAGAAGCTGCTGCCGGCCTCGATGTACTCCAGCCTGGCGGCGCCGTTCAACGCCGGCACGTTCCTGTGGGGCTACGAGGTCAACAGCAACACCAACCCGCAGTTCCCGTCGCGCACGATCGAGGCGCGGCGTGGCACCGCGACCGCGGTGGCCTATACCAACAAGCTGCAGGGCCCCAATGGCTCGGCGCCGTTCCTGCAGAAGTATCTGACCCAGGACCTGACGGTGCACTGGGCCGATCCGACCCACGTGACCAAGAATCACAATTGCAACAATGCCGTGGTGCTCGACCCGGCGTGTATGCAGCCCAGCGCGGAGCCGATCTCCACGGTGCCGCACCTGCACGGCGCCGAGGTGCTGTCATCGTCCGATGGCCACCCCGACGCCTGGTTCACGCCGTTCTCCGCGGCCAAGGGCCCGGGCTTCGTATCGACCAACTACAGCTATCCCAACACCCAGGAGGCCACCACCCTGTGGTTCCACGACCACTCGCTGGGCACCACGCGGCTCAACGTGTACTCCGGCATGGCCGGCTTCTACCTGCTGCGCGACGACCGGGATACCGGCGCGGCCAATAACCCGCTCGGCCTGCCCGCCGGCGCGTTCGAGCAGGAGATGATGGTGGCGGATCGCCAGTTCGATACCAAAGGCCAGCTGCTGTTCCCCGACGGCACACCGCCTGAGAACCCGACCGGGATCAACGGCGGCCCGCCCAACCCGGACATCCACCCGTTCTGGAACCCCGAGTTCTTCGGAGACGTGATCACGGTCAACGGCAAGTCGTGGCCGTTCTTCGAGGTCCAGCCCCGGCGCTACCGGCTGCGGTTCGTCAACGCGTCGAACGCGCGGTTCTACCAGATGGAGCTGGTCCGCGCCGACGCCGCGCACCACCCGACCGCCACGTCGGGCCCCGACATCTGGCAGATCGGCTCGGACGGCGGCTTCCTCAACGCGCCGACCAACGTCGACGCCGGCACCAGCGCCCCGCACCTGTTCCTGGCGCCCGCCGAGCGCGCCGATGTGATCGTCGACTTCGCGGGCCAGAGCGGCAAGAACTTCATCCTGATCAACGGCCAGGGCGCGTTCGCGCCGTACCCGAGCGGCGATCCGCCGGACCCCAACACGTCGGGCCAGGTCATGGAGTTCCGGGTCAACCAGGCGCTCCAGGGCACCGACACCAGCTTCGACCCGGCGCACCCCAACAAGCAGCTGCGCGCCGCGCCGATCGTCGACATCAAGCCGGCATCGACCGGCCGCGCCCCGGACAAGGCCCGCCAGCTGATCCTGGTCGAGGTCGAAGGCGACGGCGGCCCCGAGGAAGTCCTGCTCAACAACTCGCACTGGGACGGCAAGCGCAACGGCACCACCACGACGATCCCGGGCTCGACCACCAACAGCTCGGGGATCTCGGCGACCGAGGTCCCGCGGATCGGCTCGACCGAGGTCTGGGAGATTGCCAATCTGACTGAAGATGCCCACCCGATCCACATCCACCTGATCCAGTTCCAGGTGATCAGCCGCCAGGACTACCGGCGCGACGACTACCGCGCGGCGTGGGACGCGACGTTCCCGGGCGGCACGTTCAACGGCGTGACGTATCCGGCCGGCACGTACATCCCCGGGTTCGGCCCGCCGAGCACGTACGCCACGGCCAACGCAGCCGGCGCGATCGGCGGCAACCTCTCGTTCAATCCGTTCCTCACCGGATCGCCGGTCACGGCCAGCCCCTACGAGGGCGGCTGGAAGGACACGATCAAGATCCTGCCGTTCCAGGTCACCCGGATCGCGGTGCGCTGGGCGCCGACGACCACCGCGGTCAACAACGTCTCGGCAGGCGTCAACCGGTTCTCGTTCGACCCGACGACCGGCGGGCCGGGGTACGCGTGGCACTGCCACATCCTCGACCACGAAGACAACGAGATGATGCGATCGATCCTCATCGCCAAGTGACCTGAGCGGATGCACACCGAGCTCCGAAAGACGACCCGGTCCACGGCGCTCGTGGTCGTGCTCCGCATCGCGCTGATCGCGATCGCCGCCGGTGCTGTCGTGGCCGCCCTCGTGGTCGGCCGCGGCGGCGCCGGCTCGGACGCCCGGCGCTACGCATGTCCCATGCACGGCGAGGTCAGCTCGCCGCGCCCGGGCGACTGCCCGATCTGCGGCATGGCGCTCGAGCCGGTCGATCCGGCCGGCCGCACCGCGCTGCCCGCCGCGCGGTCGACCGGCGGCGACGCGATCGCGCTCAGCGCGCTGCGCGCGTCGCCCGAGTCCGCCACCCTCTTGCGGTTCAGCGTCGCGCAGGCCCGGCGCAACGTGAACCCCGGCGAGGTGTTCGCGCCCGCGATCGCCGGGCCAGGCGGCGCGATCACCGCGCGGCTGTACCGCGACGAGCTGGCGACGCTCGCCGACGACGAGCGCGCCGAGTTCGTGCCAGCGGCCGCGCCGGGCGCGCCGATCGCGGTCCGCCGCGATGCCGGCGCGCCGGGGGTCCACGCCACGCTCGCCGACGTCGGGTTCCGCGCCGAGCCCGGCGCCGCCGCGCCGCCGGCCGGCGAGGTCGGCTGGATCAAGCTGGCCTACCGCTCGCGCGACATGCTGGTGGTCCGCACGGCGTCGATCCTCCAGTCGGCCGACGGGCCCTACGTCCTGGTGTTCTCGTCCCAGAGCGGCACCGTGACCCGCCGCAAGATCGAGATCGGCAAGGAGTTCATGGGCATGACCGCGATCATGGCCGGGCTGCGCGACAAGGAGTTCGTGATCATGGCCAATGCGTTCTCGTTCGACGCCGAGCGGCGCCTGCAGGCCGGGCCGTGACCCGGGCGATCGTCGCGTGGTGCACCCGGCACCACTGGATCGTCCTGGCGATCGCCGTCGTGTTCGCCGCTGGCGGCGAGCTCGCGCGCCGCGCGCTGTCGCGCGACGTGATCCCCGATCTGTCGGATCCGCAGATCGTCCTGGTCGCCGACTGGATGGGCCACCCGGCGCCCGAGGTCGCGAGCCAGGTCACCCGGGTCGTGACCCGCGCGCTCGAGGGCATCCCCGGCGTGACCACGGTGCGCGGCAGCTCGATGACCGGGATGGCGTACATCGACGTGGTGTTCGACGCGCCCGACCGGCTGGCACCCGGTCGCGCGGCGATCGCCGAGCGCACCGCGAAGCTGGCGCTGCCGGCGACGGTGCGGCTCCGGATCGGCCCGCTCGCGTCGAGCACCGGCTGGGTGTTCGAGTACGCGATGGTCGATCCGCGCAAGAAGAAGTCGGCGTTCGAGCTGCGCCGGTTCCAGGACGAGGTCCTGCACCCCGCGCTCGCCGCGATCCCCGGCGTCGCCGAGGTCGCAGCGCTCGGCGGCGACGTCCAGCAGGTGCTGATCGAGACCCGGCCGTACGACCTGCGCAGCCGCAGCCTGGCGTTCAGCGACGTGGTCGCCGCGGTCACCCCCGCGCTGGCGAACCGGCCCGGCGGCGCGAGGTCCCTCGAGGCGCTCCAGGCGCTGCCGGTCGGCCCGGGCCGGACCCCGCTCGGTGACGTCGCGCGGGTCCGGCTCGCCGATGATATGCCGACCGGCGTCGCCGACCTGGGCGGCGGCGAGCCCGCGATCGGCGGCATCGTGATCGCCGAGCGCGACGCCAACCTGCCGGCGATGATCGCCGAGGTCCGCGCCGTGCTGGCGCGCAAGCGCGCGCAGCTGCCGCCCGAGGTCCAGCTGATCACGACCTACGATCGGCTCGACGTCGCCGATCGCGTCGAGGACAACCTGCTCCACGCGCTCGGCGGCGAGGTCGCGGTGGTCGCGGTGATCCTGCTGGTGTTCCTGCTCCACGCGCGGAGCGCCGCGGTGCCGCTCGGCACGCTGCCGCTGGTCGTGCTGCTCACGTTCGGCGCGATGTGGCTGATCGGCCTGCCCGCGACGATCATGAGCCTGGGCGGGATCGGCATCGCGCTCGGCATGGCGGTCGACGCCGACATCGTCGCGCTCGAGGCCTGTCACCGCGGGCTCGAGGCCGCGGCCGGCGGCACGCGCGCCGATCGCACGCGCGCGCTGGTCGCCGCGGCCGGCTCGTTCGCCCCCGCGATCCTGACCTCGCTGGTGATCACCGCGCTCAGCTTCCTGCCGGTGTTCGCGTTCACCGGCGAGACCGGCCGGCTGCTGCGCCCACTCGCGCTGACCAAGACCCTGGTGATCGCGGCGTCGGCGGTCGTGACCTTGACCGTCGCGCCGGCGCTGCGCGCCCGCCTGGTCACCGGCCGGATCCGGCCCGAGCTCGCCAACCCGCTGACCCGCGGCCTGATCCGGCTGTACCGCCCGTTCGTCCAGTTCGCGCTGCGCCGGCCGGTGCTGACCCTGGCGACCGCGCTGCTCGCCGTGCTGTCGTGCCTGCCGATCGCGTCGCGGCTCGGCGGCGAGTTCCTGCCCCGGGTCGACGAGGGTGACGTGCTGTACATGCCGACCACGCTGCCCGGCGCGCCGCCCGAGCAGGCGGTCGCGATGCTGCGCCGCCAGGACCGCGCGATCCGCCAGTTCCCCCAGGTCGCCAGCGTGTTCGGCAAGGTCGGCCGCGCCGACACCGCGACCGATCCGGCGCCGTTCTCGATGACCGAGACCACGGTGCGGCTCCGGCCGCGCGATCAGTGGCCGACCCAGCCGCGCGCGCGCTGGTACTCGAGCTGGGCACCCGGCCCGCTGCGCAGCGTGCTCGGCCTGGTGTGGCCCGAGGAGGTCGCCCCGACCACCGCCGAGCTGGTCGCCGGCCTCGACCGCGCGACCCGGTTCCCGGGCTGGACCAACGCCTGGACCGCCCCGGCGCGCGGCCGGATCGACATGATGGCCACCGGCGTGCGGACGCCCGTCGGGATCCGGATCGTCGCGCCCGATCTCGAGCGGCTCGCCGCGCTCGGCACCGCGGTCCGCGCCCGCGCGCTCGCCGTGCCCGGCACCCGCAGCGCCGTGTTCGAGTCGCTCGGCGGCGAGCCCAGCCTGGGGTTCGTCGCCGATCCCGCCGCCACCGCGCGGATCGGCGTCGACCCGGCCCTGGTGCAGACCACGACCGCACTGCTCGACACCGGGGGCCAGATCGGGGACCTCGTGCTCGACGGCCGCAAGCTGCGCGTCCGGGTCGTCCCGGACCACGCCGAGCGCGGCCCCGCCGACCTGGTGCGCGAGGCCACCGTGCGCGGCCCGGCCGGCCCGGTTCCGCTGTCGCTGCTCGGCGAGCCGGGCTGGGTCGTCCGCCCGGCGACGATCCGCACCGAGCGCGGCGAGCTGTGCGGCTACGTCCACGTCGATCTCGACGACGGCGTCGACCTCGCCGGCTACGTCGCGCGGGCGCAGCGCGCGATCACTCCCGCCGCGCTCGCGATGGCGCCCGGCGAGCGCATCGAGTGGACCGGGCAGTACCCGCTGATCGTCGCCGGCGAGTCCCGGCTCCTGTGGATCATCCCGCTGGTCGCGCTGACCATGCTCGGCCTCCTGCTGCTCCAGTTCCGCAGCCTGACCGAGGCGCTGATCGTGCTCGCCTCGGTGCCGTTCGCGCTGGTCGGCAGCGTGTGGACGCTGTTCGTGCTCGGCTATCCGATGTCCGCGCCGGTCTGGGTCGGCCTGCTCTCGGTGGTCGGGCTCGCGATGCAGACCGGGGTCGTGATGGTGGTCTACATCGACGAGGCGTTCCACCGCCGCCTGCGCGCCGGCCGGATCGCGTCGCGCGACGACATCGTCGAGGCCCACGCCGAGGGCACCGTGCGCCGGCTGCGGCCCAAGCTGATGACGATCACGACCATGGCGCTCGCGCTGGTGCCGCTGCTGTGGGCCGACGGCGCCGGCGCGGAGATCATGCGGCGGGTCGCGGCTCCGATGATCGGCGGCCTCGTGACCAGCGCGTTCCTCACGCTCGAGGTCCTGCCCGTGCTGTACACGATCTGGCGCCATCGCCAGCTCCGCCGCGCCCAGCGCCTCGGCGTGTCGGTCGAGGCCGTCGTCGGCCCGGCGCCGCGCTGGGCTCGGTGACGGGCGAATAGCGGTGCCGGCGGCGGGCGGGCGGCCGGTCGGCCGGATGACAGACCCGCTGGCTACCCTGCCGCGGTGCAGTTGATCGTCGCGGAGAAGCCGGCGGTCGCGCGAGACCTCGCGCGCGTGCTCGGCGTGCGTCCGTCCGGCGAGCATTGCTTCGAGGGCGCCGGCCGCGTGATCACGTGGTGCATCGGCCACCTGGTCGAGCTCGACGAGCCGGCGGCCTACGACCCGCGGTGGAAGGCGTGGCGGCTCGATACCCTGCCGATGGTGCCGGCCGAGTTCCGGCTGCGGCCGTCGCGCCACGCCGCCGCGCAGCTGCGCGCCGTGACCCGGCTCCTGGCCGACCGCCGGTTCACCTCGGTGGTCAACGCGTGCGACGCCGGGCGCGAGGGCGAGCTGATCTTTCGCTACGTGGTCCAGTTCGCCGGCCGCTGCCCGCCGGTCCAGCGCCTGTGGATCTCGTCGTTGACCGACGAGGCGATCCGCCGCGGCTTCGCGGCGCTCCGGCCGGGCGCGCAGCTCGATCCGCTCGCCGACGCCGCGCGCTCGCGGTCCGAGGCCGACTGGCTGGTCGGGATGAACGCGACCCGCGCGATCACCGCGCGCGGCCGGGTCGCCGGCGACACCGCGCTGTACTCGATCGGCCGGGTCCAGACCCCGACGCTGGCGATGCTGGTCCGCCGCGAGCAGGCGATCCGCGCGTTCGTGCCGCGGCCGTACTGGGAGATCCGGGGCACGTTCGTCACCGCCGGCGGCGGCCGGTTCACCGCGACCTGGCGCCACGGCCCGGCGACGCGGCTCGCAACGGCGGCCCTGGCCGGCGCGATCACGGCGCGCGACACGGCCCACGGCGCGGCCGCCGATCCGCGCGGCCCGCGCGTCGAGCGCGTCCGGGCGCGCACGGTGCGCGAGCCGCCGCCGCTGCTGTTCGATCTCACCGCGCTGCAGCGCACCGCCAACCGGCGGTTCGGGTTCAGCGCGGCGCGCACGCTCGAGATCGCGCAGGCGCTGTACGAGCGCCACAAGATCGTGACCTATCCCCGCACCGACTCGCGCCACCTGTCGGGCGACGTCGTGCGCGAGCTGCCGGCGCTGTTCGCCACGCTCGCCGAGTTGCCCGAGTACGCGGCGTTCGCCGCCGAGCTGATCGCCCACCCGCCGCGGCCGGGCCGGCGCATCGTCGACGACGCCAAGGTCCACGACCACCACGCGATCATCCCGACCGGCAAGGCCGTGCGACTCGACGCGCTCGATCGCGACGAGCGCCGGCTGTTCGACCTCGTGGCGCGGCGGTTCCTCGCGGCGTTCTACCCCGACGCCGAGTTCGCCGTGACCGAGGCCTGGATCCGGGTCTGCGCCACGGCGGGTACGACCGCGGCCCCGGCGTTCCCGCCCGCCGAGCCGGCGCCGCGCTCCGATGCCGGCGACACCGCCGACGGCGACGTGCCCGTGCTCGAGGCCCTGCCGCCCGAGCCCGATCGCTACCTCGCGCGCGGCCGGGTCCGGGTCTCGGCCGGCTGGCAGGCCGTCGCCGGCATTGGCGCCGAGACCGGTCATGTCGCCGCGCCGGCCGCCGGGCCGGCTGCGGGGTCTGCCGCCGCCGGGCACGATGCGCCGCCGCGCCGCGATGCCGCCGGCGAGCCCGAGCCGGCGCAGCCGCTGCCGCCGCTCACCGAGGGCCAGCCGCTCGACGGCAGCTTCGCCGCGCTCGCCAAGCAGACCACGCCGCCGCGCCGCTTCACCGAGGCGACGCTGCTCGGCGCGATGGAGTCGGCGGGCAAGACGATCGACGACGAGGCGCTGCGGCTGGCCATGAAGGACACCGGCCTGGGCACCCCGGCGACCCGCGCCGCGATCATCGAGACCCTGTTGACCCGCGATTACATCGTGCGCGCTCGCCAGGACCTCGTGCCCACGCCGCGCGGCATCGCCCTGATCGATGCCCTGCCGGTCGCCAGCCTGGCGTCCCCCGAGCTCACCGGCAGCTGGGAAGCCCGGCTCGCGCGGATCGCCCGCGGGCAGGACTCGCGCGCCGCGTTCATGGCCGACATCGCGCGCTATGTCACCGAGACGGTCGACGCGATCCGCCGCGCCGCCCCGCCGGCCGCACCGCCGCCGGGGTCGTCGCCCACGGGCGATGCCACCGCGCCGGGCCCACACGGTGCAAGCCGCTGGCCAGCGCGCGCCGGCCGGAGCGCCGCCGGCCGCCGCCCGTCCGGCGCGCGCCGAGCCGCGAGCCGAGCGACCGACCGCGATCGCAATCGTGGGCCGCGCCGCGCGCCAGCGCGGACACCCGATCGCGCGCAGGACCGCGCACCCGATCGCGCGCAGGACCGCGCACCCGATCGCGCGCAGGCGCGGGCACTCGATCGAGCGTCC
>DASWRS010000479.1:0-11048 GCA_036403075.1 Kofleriaceae bacterium | reverse complement strand
GAGCCACGGGCTCGGCGCCGGCAGCTCGCGCGTGTTCACCGGCACGCGCGAGCTCCACCGCGATCTCGAGCAGGCGGTCGCCAGGTTCCTCCAGGTCCCCGATGCGATCGTGCTCGGCTCGGGCTACCTCGCCAACATCGGATTCTACGAGGCGCTGTTCGACAGCCGGGATTGCCTGTTCTGCGACGCGCTCGTCCATCCGAGCACCGCCGAGGGTGTCCGGCTGTCGTCCGCGACCGCGTTCCCGTTCCACAACAACGACGTCGAGGACCTCGAGGACAAGCTGCGGCGCTCGCGGTCGGCGCGGTTTCGCGCGATCGCGACCGATGGCGTGTTCCCGTTCGACGGCCGCGTCGCCGAGCTCGACGGCATCTGCGATCTCGCCGAGAAGTACGATGCGATGGTCGTGCTCGACGACTCGCTCGGCATCGGCGCGCTCGGCGACACCGGGCGCGGCGCGCGCGAGCTGCGCGGCGTGATCGCGCGGGTCGACGTCGTCACCGGCACGTTCGGCAAGGCGCTGGGCGGCGCCGGCGGCGGCTTCATCGCGGGCCGGCGCGAGGTGATCGCCTGGCTGCGGCAGAAGGCGACGCCGTACCTGTTCTCGATCGCCCTCGCACCGCCGCTCGCGGCAGCGGCCCGCGCGGCCCTCGAGATCCTCGAGCGCGGCGAGGCACCGTTGGCGGCCCTGCGCGGCCACGTCGCGGGGATGAAGCTCGAGCTCGAGGCGCGCGGCTTCCAGGTCCTCGGCGGCGAGCACCCGAGCCTCGCGGTGGTCGTCGGCGGCGTGGTCGCGCTGCAGAAGATGGTCAACTCGCTCTACGAGCGCGGCATCCACGTCCACGGCCTGTGCTATCCGGTCGTGCCGGAAGGACAGGCGCGCATCCGGCTCGAGATCACCGCTCGCCATTCCGCGCAGGACCTCGGCCGCGCGATCAACGCCTTCGATCTCGCCGGCCGCGCGCTCGGCATCATCGGATAGCGGTCTTCCGTCGAATGCCGCGGGTGGGCCGTGAGCTCACCGGATGGCCGGCGGCCATGTGCGCGAGCGCGCCGTGAGCCGACGCGCTCGGTGCTACTCGCCGCCTTCCGTGTCGAGGTACGGCCGCTCCTCGGTCTCGGTCCTGGTTTGCTCGCGCAACGACTCCTCGGACTGCTTCTCCGGCTTCTCAGGTGTGCGTTCGCCGGGCTTGGGTCGGCGCTCGTCTCGCGGTGGGGTCGGCATGATCTCCCATGTTGCAACCCCGGTACCGACCCCGGGTCGGCTCAGCGCGCGAGCACCGGCGGCGCGGTGTGCTACCGTCGTCGCGTGACGATGCAGTCCGAGGTTGGAGGTGGCGGCGCTGGCAGGGTTCCGGACGAGCTCGTGCCCTTGCTTCGCGAGCGATACGAGCGCGGCGCGGCTGCATGGCCCGGGGTGAGCGTGGATGCCGAGCAGTTCGCGCGCGCGATCATCCGCCGGATCCACGACGCGGAGCCGCGAAGCTCGCTGCAGGCGCTGGTCACCGACGACCTCTACCTGGCGTGCGGCTGCGCGGCCGGTGACCTTGCGGCGCTCGCCGCGTTCGAGCGCCACTGCGGCCCGGTCATCGTGCAGGCCTTCGCCACGATGGGCGCGTCGCCCGACGAGCGTGCCGATCTCGAGCAGGTGGTCCGCACGCGCTTGCTGGTCGCGCCCGGCGACGGCCGCGCGCCGCGGATCGCGAGCTACGCGGCGCGCGGTTCGCTCCGAGCGTGGGTCCGGGTCGTCGCGGCCCGCGAGGCGGCTCGCAGGATGCCCCGGGAGTGCCGCGAGATCGCCACCGAGGACGAGCAGCTCGCCAGGCTGCTGGTCGGGCAAGACGATCCGGAGATCGGCTACCTCAAGCGGATCTACCTCGACGAGTTCAAGCGCGCGTTTCAGGCTGCGATCGAAGCGCTCGATCCAGGCGATCGCCTCGTCCTGCAGCAGTATGCGCTGGACGGATTGACCATCGACCAGCTGGCTGCACTGCACGGCGTGCACCGCGCGACCGCAGCCCGCCGGGTGCAAGGCGCGCGCGAGCGTGTGCTCGCGAACACCGAGCGCGAGCTGTTCGAGCGCCTGCACCTGACTCGCAGCGAGCTCGACAGCGTGATGCGGCTGATCCACAGCCGGCTCGAGGTCAGCCTCGAGCGCGTCTTGCGCGCGTGAAGACCAGCTGCTCGAGAGGATCGGGGCCTTCGCAGGCACGCGGCCAGCGGTCCGGTGCACGCATTTGCCGCTGCCTGCCTGCCTGCCGCGCGACGCGGCTGACACCTGCGCCCCGTCTGAGTTGTTGAGCTTACAGGCGCGACACGCGCAGTGACGTGTGGGGCTGCCTCACCTTCGCACGCACGCCGGTGCGTTCGATTTCGTGCGACAACGTGCGTGGCAGCCGGTCGTACGAGAGATGCACGACCAGGTGCCAAGCAGGGGAGGGAATGTCATGGGAATGCTCGCGCGAACCGCAGCGCTGCTTCGCAAGTGCAGGGCCGCCGCCGCCGAAGGTCAGGAACGCGAGCTGGGAGCTGCCGAGACCCTCGGGGCCTGCCTCGGGAGCGAGACCCTGAGCTCCGTGCTGGAGGGCCGTGCCGACGCTGCGGCGCGGGCCCGGGTCGCGGAGCACGCGTCGCGATGTGCATCGTGCCGGCACGTCCTGTCGTCGCTCGCGCGCACCGGCACGCCGGTCCAGGACGCAGATCGCGCCCTGATCCGGGGCCGCCGCGCGATCGCGCCCGGCACGATCCTCGGGCGCTACGTCATCACCGGCGAGATCGCGACCGGCGGCATGGGCGTGGTCTACCAGGCGCACGATCCCGAGTTGCATCGCCCGGTCGCGATCAAGCTGCTGCGCGGCGACAGCGATTCCGCGCTCCAGGAGCGGCTGCGCCGCGAGGCACAGGTGATGGCCCAGCTCGCCCACGCCAACGTCGTGACCGTGTTCGACGTCGGCGTGTTCGAGGACGAGCTGTTCATCGCCATGGAGTACGTCGAGGGCCAGACCCTGGCGAGCTGGATCGAGGAGCCGCGCTCTCCGCACGACGTCCTCGAGGTGTTTCGCGCGGCGGGCCGCGGCCTCGCCGCCGCGCATGCCGCCGGCATCGTGCACCGCGACTTCAAGCCGGAGAACGTCCTGATCGGTGCCGACGGGCGCGTGCGTGTCGGCGATTTCGGCCTGGCGAGGCCGGGCTCGGCGCACGCGTCGAGCGCCCTCCCGCTCGCCGCCGGGTCGCAGCCGATCCGACCGGTCTTGCCCGCGCCGATCGACCTGACCGTGACGGGCACGCTGCTCGGCACGCCGCGCTACCTGGCGCCCGAGCTCTACCGCGGCGCCGAGGCCGACGCGCGCAGCGATCAGTTCAGCTTCTGTGTGGCCCTGTTCACCGCGCTGCACGGTGTGCCTCCGTTCGAAGGCGAGACCCTCGACGCGCTCGCGGCCAGCGTGTGCGCCGGGACACCGCGCGATCCCGGCGCGGTCACGGGGATCCCGCGGCGGATCCGCCGGGCGATCCGGCGGCGCCTCGAGCTCGATCCGGGCCAGCGGTTCGCGTCGCTCGACGATCTGCTCGTCGAGCTGGCGCGGCCATTGCACCACCGGGTGCGCCGGGCGGTCGCGCTCGGCGCCGTGATCGCGGCGGCAACCACCTGGCTCGTCGCGCGCGCTCCCGCCGACCCGCGCGAACCGCCGTGCACCGGCGCAAGCGCGGCATTCGCGGCGGCGTGGAACCCCCAGCGCCGTCAGGCCATCGCGGCTGCGTTCTCGGCGGTCCACAAGCCGTACGCCGCTGCGGCGCTCCGCGGGGTCACCGAGGCGATCGATCGCCTCGCCGCGCAGTGGGCGGTGGCCCACACTGACGCGTGCCGCGCCACCCGGATCCGCGGCGACCAGACCGAGTCGATGCTCGATCTCCGCATGGCGTGCCTCGAGCGCCGGCGGCAGGAAGCGGCGGCGCTGGTCGACACCCTGGCCGCCGCCGACGCCGACGCGGTGACCCGCTCCGTCGCCGCCGCGAACGGCCTCGTCGATGTCGCCGCGTGCGCCGACCTGGCGATGCTGCGGCAGCTCGTGCCACCGCCGAGCGATACGATCACGCGCGGCAAGCTCGCGGCGCTGACGCCCCGGCTGGCCGAGGCCCGCGCGGGCCTGGAGACCGGGGCCTACGCGCACGCGCTCGCGCTCGTCCGTCCGGTGGTCGGCGACGCGCGCGCGCTCGGCTATCGCCCGTTCGAGGCCGAGGCCGAGCTCGTGCAGGCACAGCTCGAGAAGGTGCTCGGCGATCTCGCGGGCGCCGAGGCCAGCTTCGAGGCCGCGATCTGGGCCGCCGAGGCCGGGCGGCACGACGAGCTCGCGGCGCGCGCGTGGTCCGAGCTCGTGCTCCTCGTCGGATACCAGCGATCGGAGTTCGCCCGCGGGGCGGCGCTGTTGCCTCGCGCGACCGCCGCGCTTGCCCGGCTCGGCGGCCATCCCGATCTCGAAGCCGGCTTGGAGCGGGCACTCGACGCGATCGACTTCCGGAAGCACGAGCTCGACTCGGCGGTCGGGCACGCCGAGAGGGCGCTGGCGCTCGAGGAGCGCGTGCATGGCCCGGACCATCTCCACGTCGCCATGGCGCTCGAGTCGCTCGGGACCACGATGATGGAGCAGCGCCGGCTCGAACCCGGATTGCACACCTTGCAGCGCGCGCTCCAGATCTACGAGCGGCTCCTCGGACCCGATCACCCGTCGATCGCGCACCTGCTGAGCAACCTCGGCAACGCCGACCTGGACGCCGGCAACAGCGCCCGGGCCGAGCAGGAGCTGCGCCGCGCGCTCGCGATCTGCGAGGCCGCCTTCGGGCCGGATCACCCGGAGACCGCAAGGGCGCTCTCGGTGCTCGGCCGCGCGATGCGTGCTCAGGGTCGGAGCGCCGAGGCGGTGGTGCTGTTTCACCGCGCGGTCGCGGCCAACGAGAAGCGATTCGGCGCGGAGTCGCCTCAGCTCGAGCGCCCGCTGTTCGGGCTCGGGCTGTCCCTGGCGCACGTCGGGCGATACGACGAGGCCGATGTCGCGCTGCGCCGCGCCAGCGACATCGCGATCAAGGTGCGGGGCCCCGGCGACGTCTGGGCGATGCGCGCCACGGCGGCGCGCGGCGATACGCGGATGCGGCAATCGCAATGGCGCGAGGCCGCGGCGCTCTACGAGCGCGTGATCCCGGTGCTGGAGAAAGCGCCGGGCACCCGCGAAGATCTGGTCGATATCGCGTGCAGCGTGGGGCGCGCCTACATCGAGCTCCACCGGCCGGCGCGTGCGCTGGACCGGCTGGAGCGTATCGCTCGGACGCTCGACGATCTGTCGCCGCCGCTCCGCGTCTCGGTCGAATTCACCCTGGCGCGCGCCCTGTGGGACAGCGGCGGCGATCGCACGCGGGCCCGCGATCTGGCCACGCGCGCCGCGGCGGGGATTCACCAGATCTCCAGCGCGCATCGCGACGACATCCTCCAGATCGAGCGCTGGCTGGCCGATCATCGCGCTCGATGATCCGGCGGTGACGCTCCAGCGGCGGTGCTCCTACAGATCCGGGGAGCGGCAGGGCTCGATCGACGACCCGACGTTGTTCTCGCCCGGGAGCGCGTCATGGAGCTTGCCGATGGCAACGACGTGCTGTGGTCCCTCGAAGTTGGGCTTCTCGTAGAAGCAGTCGGGGAAAACGGACCGGTTCTCCCAGGACGACATCTGCTTGTCGAACGTGCCGCTGGTGCCGATCGTCTCGCCGATGCACCCCGGGCAGCGGATCGTCCTGAAGTCGCTGATCTTCGTGCCGGCGCTCAGCACGACCATCATGCCGCCTCCGCCGGGATCCTGGTACAGGCAGACCGCGCCGTCCGGGCACGGGCTCGCGCCGCCGCGAGGCGCCACGCGGTCCTCGGGCTGGCTCGCCTCACCGGCAGAATCGGGCCCGGGCTCGAGCGCACAGCCGGTCAGCGCCGCCGCTGCGCTCATTGCGATACACCACATCATCATCCTACGTGGACAGGTCATGCCAGATAGACCCCGCCGCCTGCCGGATGTCGCGTGCGATCTCGCCTGCCCGGCTGCCCGATCGACCTTTGCCGGTCACCTGACCTCAGCAGGGCCGGAGCGAGGACGCCTTGTCGTTGTCGGCGGTCGACACGTTGATGGCGTCGCCGTTCCCCATGTGGTGAAAGATGTTCTTCGTGCTGTAGTTGATGTCGTAGTACCAGCAGTACTGCACACCGCTGTTGTTGTGCCACGACGTGGCATTGTCGTTGAAGTTGGTCGGGCTGCAGAACGCGCATGGCAGCTGACGGAAGTCGGGGATCCCGAAGCCGCTCGCGAGTCCCCACGCCACACCGCGGCGGTTGGCGTGCTGGTACATGCACGCGTAGCCCACGGGGCACGTGGCGCCCCCGGCGTCCGAGGGTACCCTGATCAACACACAGCCCGCATCGAAGCAGGACCACGGTGTTGCCAGCGCGGCCGCGGTCGCGGGCCGCTGCGCAGCGGCGTCGAGTTGCTCGACCCCAGGCGGCAGCGCTTGGTCCTGCTCGGCGACCTCGGTCGACGCACCAGCGGTAGGATCGACGCCCACCGCGCACGCCGAGATGACGCCGAGGACAGCAACGAGTGCAGCATGACAGATGATCTGACGCATGATTTTCTCCATGGCTAATGACCTCGCGCCCCGTCACGCACCGGCGTAGCGGGCTCGCTTGCAGGACAGACCGACCCGGGCCGCCGTTGTCGCGCGGCCACCGATCGTTTTCTGCCCGAGGCCGCGGTAGGTCGCCGTTCAGCGCGCGAGCGGCAGGCAGATCCGGAACGTCGTGCCGCGGCCGGGCTCGGACTCGAACGTCAACGAGCCGTGGTGGCCGTCGACGACCGTGGCGCGGGCGATCGCCAGGCCCTGGCCGGTGCCCTCGCCGATCGGCTTGGTGGTGTAGAACAGCTCGAACACCAGATCGCGATCCGCCTCGGCGATCCCCGGCCCCGTGTCGGCGACCTCGACGACGACGTGCTCCGCGGTGGCGCGGCTCGTGATCGTGATCCGGCCGCGCGGCCCCGTGCCGTCGCGTGCGCCGTGGATCGCCTGGGCGGCGTTGACCAGCAGGTTCAAGATCACGCTGCCGAGCTCGTCGGCGTGGCCGGGCACCATCGGCAGCGCTCCGAGCTCGAGCACCAGGTCGGCGTCGTGCTTGTATTCGCTGCGCGCCAGCTCGACGACCGCCCGGATCTGGCGGTTGACGTCGACCGGCTCGTGCTGCCTGCTGGGGTGCGCGTAGTCGCGAACGCTGCGCACGATCCCGGAGACCCGCCGGAGCCCGTCGCCGGCATCGGCGAGCGCCTGGGGGATCTCGACGTGGAGCAGGTCGAGCGTGTCGTCGACGGGCGTCTCGCCTCCGAGCAGTTCGACCCGCGCGCGCAGGCCGTGGACCGCCTCGGTGAGCTTGCCCATGCCCTCGGCGATGTACTCGAGGTTGGACTGGATCGACTGCGCCGGCGTGCTGATCTCGTGGGCGATCCCCGCGGCCAGCCGTCCGAGCGCGTCGAACTTCTGCGCGCGCTCGAGCTCGATTTGCATCCGCGCCGCCGCCGCGACACGCGCCTCGAGCGAGATCACGCGCTCGGCGAGCTTGCGGCCGCGGCGCCACTTCTCCGACAGGCAGGCCGCGAGCTGGCGGACCTCGATCGGATCGAACGGCTTGCGCAGGATCACGAGCTGATCGTGCGCGGTCAGCCGCTCCAGCAGCGCTTCCCAGGAATAGCCCGAGTAGGCGGTGCACAGCACGACCTCGAGATCGGGCTGATCGCGCCACATCCGTGCGACGGTCTCGACCCCATCGATGCCGGGCGGCATCTGGACGTCGACGAACGCGACCCCGAACGGGCTGCCGGCCGCGGCCGCGGCGGCGACCTCGCGGACCGCATCGTCGCCCTGGCGGAGGTAGCGCAGGTGATAGCGCCGGCTGCTCGCGACCGGTGCGGCCTGGGTTCCGCCCAGGGCGAGCTCGATCTCGTCGAGGAGCTCGTTCGAGGGGGCCACCGGGGGCTCGAGCAGGCGCGCGAAGTCGGCGAGCACGGTCTCCTGATCGTCGACCACGAGCACCCGGACGATCGCGTCCACGGTCATGGCGTCGCTCCGGCGGCCGCGATCGGGATGCGCAGCGTGAACGCCGCACCGAGGCCCGGCCCATCGCTGGTCACCGTCAGCTCGCCGCCGAGCTGGCGCGCCGCGATCGCCGACGAGTGCAGCCCGTAGCCGTGGCCGTTCGGCTTGGTCGTGAACCCGGCGGAGAAGATCCGGTCCAGCGCATCGCGCGCGATGCCGACGCCCGAGTCCGCGACCTCGATCCGCAGCATGTCCGCGACCACCGTCGCGGTCACGGCGATCCGCGGCGCGCCGGGTGCGGCGAGCACGGCGTCGCGCGCATTGGAGATCAGGTTGACGAGGATCTGCAGCACGCGGTGTCGATCGATCATGGCGCCGGTCGGCGGTGCTTCGGCGGTCACCGCGATCGCGCGACACGCCTCGCCCGAGCAGCCGAGCGCGAGGGCCTCGCGGATCAGCGCGTCCACGGCGACGGGCTCCGCGAGCCCACCGGGCCGGGCATAGGCGTTCTGCATCGCGACCACCTTCTTGATGTGGTCGATCTGACCGCGCAGCGCGTCGAGGTCGCGCAACGACGCGCCGCGCGCGGCCTCGAGGCTCCCGGTCACCAGGGCGATGTAGCGCAGCACCGCGGCGATCGCGGCCGGATCGATCTTGTCGTTGGCGGACGCCGCGGTGAGCAGCTCCTCGAGCCGGCGCAGCCTCCCGATCGGCAGATCGCGCGTGCGCTCGTGGACCAGCTCGACCGAGACGTTCACCGAGGTCAGCACGTTGCCGACGTTGTGGAGCACGCCCGTCGCGATCTCGGCCATGCCGGCATGGCGCGACGCGGTCAAGAGCTGCCGGTTGGCCTCGTTCAGCTTGGCGAGCATCACGCTGAGTGCTTCGGCCATCTGCGCGACCTCGTCACTGCCTTTCGGCATCGGGAGCTCCGGTGGGAGCTCGCCGCGCGAGATCTTCCGGGCGGTGACCGTCAGGCTCCGGATCGGCCGCACCAGCCAGGCCGCGAGCATCAGCGTCGCGACCATGCCGACCAGGCACACCGCCGCCGTGGTCTCACCGACGGTACGCGCCGTCCGGGCGCGCTCGTCGGCCAGGGCTCGCAGCGAGAACCCGACGTGCAGGTTGCCCGCGCCGCCCCCCAGCCCGACGATCGGCACCGTGACGATCAGCAGCTCGCCGTGCGACTCGAGATGCTGGTGGTTCGGCCAGACCTGGCCGGGGGGCACCGCGTCGGCGTGCCACGCCGCGAGCAACGTGCCGGCGGCGCGGTGCGCGATCCCGAACCGCGCGTCCGGCGTGGTCGCGAGCCAGGTCAGGATCGAGGTCGCGTTGTCGCTGTCGTCGAATTCGATCGCGGGGCCGAGCGCGGTCGACATGACCTGCGCGATCGCGACCGCGCGCTGCTCGGCGGAGGCCCGCGCCTGGGCCGCCATGCGCGCCGGGAAGAATGCCAGCATGAACACGCCGATGCCGGCGAGCAGCAGGGTGAACAGCCCGACCATCCGCGCGCCGAGCGACCAGGTCCGGAGCCAGCGCGTCACGGCGCCGAGCCTCCCCCGTCGACGATGCGCGCGAGCTGCAACAGGCCGGCGCCGAACCGCGCGCCCTCGCCGCGCGCGGCTTCCAGGTTGATCGCGATCTCGTCGCGCTTGTCGCCGGCGATCAAGCCGATCGCATAGCCATCGCGGACCTCGGCTTCACGGAGCGAGACCGCGATGACCTGGCGCGCATCCGCGACGTGGCGCAGCGCGCTCGCCGCGCCACCGAGTCCCTCGGTCACGATCATCGCCGCGGGGTGCTGCCGGGCGACCAGCGCGTCGAGCTTCCCGGCGTCCTCGTAGTCGATCGCGATGGCGCGCACCGGACGGCCGCCGACCTTGACCTTGGGCAAGAGCGCGAAGCCGGCCTGCCACAGCTCGCGCTCGGTACGGCCGCGTCTGTCGGGACCGGCGACGACGAACACGATCACCTCGCCGCCGGGCGAGCGAGTCGCGAGCGCCCGGTCATAGGCCAGGATGCGCAGGACGATCACCGCGCGCCGCGCCGCCGCGGTCTGGTCGTCATCGCCCTCGTCGGCGCGGGCCACGCCGAGCCCCAGCGCGAGCGCCACGAGCGCGCAGCCCAGACCGATCCAGGTCCGCGTCGTCACCGGTCAGCGCCCCAGCTCGAGTTGCAGGCGCAGCCACACCACGCGCGGACCGTGCGGGATCAAGGTCTGGAGATGATCTTCGCCCCCGGGGGCGCCGCCGCGCTGGTCGAACAGGTTGGTCGCGCCGAGCGTGACGTCGAGCTGACCGAACAGCTGTCGTGCGGTCACGCTGAGGTTGGTCACCACCTCGGCCGGCACGGTGCCGCCGTGGCTGTTCAGGCGCGCGCCGACGTAGGACGTCTCGGCGGCGAAGTCGAGGCGACCCGGGAGGATCGGGGCGAGCAGCGAGGCGTACGCCAGCGACCGCGGTGAGTTGACGAGCTGGTTGCCGTCCTGATCCGACGAGCGCTGCCAGGCGTAGTTGGCCCGCAGCCTGATCTCGTCCCACCGGCCCTCGAGCTCGGCCTCGACGCCGTGGGCGTGCACGGCGTTGCGATTGGCGAAGAACAGGAGGCCGCCCTCGGTCGTCTCGAGGGCGATCAGATCGGTCATGTCTTGCGAATAGCCGGCGAGCTGGGCGCGCAGGTGCTTGCCGAGATAGCGCTCGAAGCTGAGCTCGCGGGTCTCGCTGCGTTCGGGGCCGAGCGTGGGATTGCGCGACTGGCCATCCACGACGTAGTAGTAGCGCTCGTAGCCATTCGGGGCGCGGAACCCGCGCGCGATGCTGGCCCGGACGCGGCCGAGGTCGCCACCATCGAGTACGAGGCCACCTTGCGGATTGACCGTGACGCCGAACGATCCCGGGTAGTAGTCACCACGGACCGCCGCGAACCCGACCAGGCGTTCG
>DASWRS010000478.1:0-7481 GCA_036403075.1 Kofleriaceae bacterium | reverse complement strand
GGCCGGCACCCAGCCAGCGCACCCCGGCGCGTGGCACAATGCGGCCGTGGAAGTGTTCTTCCTCATGATGGGCTTGTGGCTCGTCGTCGCCGTGGCGCTCGGCATGCGGCGGCCTCGCGGCTTCGGCGGCTCGGCGCTGCGCGCCCGGCTCGACGCCGTGTATGGCGAGCCTCACGAGCTGGCCCGGGTGTCGCCGGCCGCGTTCCCCGAGGCCGACCTCGAGTTCTACGATCGCGCCCGCGCGGCGTTCGAGCGCAAGTCGTACCGCTGGATCGCCGACGTCGAGGACCTGACGCTGAGCCGGATCTACCCGCAGAACCGGACCTTTCTGCGGCTGTTCGTCGACGCCGGGGGCATGATCCGCGCCAGCGTCTATCACCTGCACCCGCGCGGCGTGGTGCTGTCGGTGCTGCAGCTGGTCCAGCTCTACCCGCGCCACCTGCGCGTCATCGAGCTGGTCAGCGAGGTCCAGGGCACGTTCCTGGTGACCAGCAACACGCACGGCGTCGATCGGCTCGAGCCGCCGCCCGAGGCCCGGATCGAGCGGCTGCCGCTGTCGACCACGCTCGACGACATCGTCAAGCGCCACGAGCAGCGGATCACCGAGCTGGTCCGCGCGCACCCCGAGCGCACCCCGGTCCACTTCGAGAGCTACGAGGACGTGATCGCGTCGATCGGCCGGGCGCACGTCGCGATGGCGCGACACCGCCAGAAGCTCGGCGGGCTGTCGCGCGACGAGCTCGAGCGGCTCAAGGGCCGCCCGCTCAGCGCCGCCGAGGAGGCGTTCCTTCGCGAGGTCCAGGGCAAGGGCGAGTGACGCGCGCGGTCGGCGCGTCGCAGCCGGGGTCACCGGCGCCGTGCGGCAACCCGGGCGGGCTGCGGCTTCGCGCGGCTGCGGCGGCGCGGCGAGCGCTTCGTCAGGCCGAGTACGCCGGCGACCTTGTCGCGCAGCTTCGCGGGGACGCCGGCCCGGTCGGCGTGGGCGCCGAAGCGATCGACCGCGGCGCGGACCTCGTTGATCACCCGGGCGCTGCGCCTGAGATCGACGCGCTCGGCGAGCGCCGCGAGGTGCTCGCGCGCTGGAGCGCGGGCCTCGCCCGCGACCAGCATGGTGTGCTCGCCGCCGGGCCCCGACGCGAACGTCAGATCGTAGGCCGGGCTGGGGCTCCAGGTCCCGTGCTCGTCCATCACGAACGCGAAGTTGCGGCTGTGATCGTCACGGTTGTGAGCGAGGACGTTGAAGCACGCGCGCCGGAACATCTCGGTCACCGCGGCCTCGTTGCGGGTGAGCTTGCGCGTGACCTTGAGCAGATCGGTGTAGTCCAGCGCCGGATAGCCGTGAGGCAGATGGAGCAGGCCACCGAGTGTGTGGGTGTGGATCCGCTTCGCCCCGGCGCGATCGAAGCGCTCGATCGCGAAGTAGCCGGGGTTCCGCGCGGTCCGGCCGAGCAGCTGGGTCGGAGGCACGTCGATCCCGGCGGCCTTCGCCATCAGGAAGTAGGCGTGCTCCAGCGCGGCGCTGTGCCGGTCGTCTTCGCGCGCGCGGAACTTGACCAGCCAGGCGGTGAAGCCGGGCTGGATGGTCTTCGCGCCGAAGTGGATCTCGCCGTTCGGCGCGATCTGGACGAGCACCTTGGGTCGGGCGCCCTTGGGCGAGCCGCCGACCGCGATCAGCTTCTCGAGATCGGCGCCGTCGGTGCCCTCGACCACCGCCTCGGCCGCGTGCGCGAGCTGCGACAGCTCGACGATGGCGGGCTCGTCGAGCGCGACCTCGGGCTCGTAGACCAGCGCGCCCATCGAGCGGGTGCCCACCAGCGTCAGGCGATCGAGCGGGGACAGCGCGCCGCCGGAGAGCCCGAGCTCGGCGGCCCGGCGATCGATCAGCAGCTTGCCCCAGCCGTCGGGCAGGCTGTCGTCGAACACGCCCATCAAGCCGTCGAGGACGGCAGGGTCGCCGACGACCACGCCGGGCCGGAGCGGCATGCGGAACGGCGAGAGCTCGAGCCGCGAACCCAGGAAGCTCGGGTCGTACTCGAACAGGAGCTGGCGCGCCGCGAGGCCGAGGCGGCCGACCTTGATCCGGCGGTCCGGCCCGGGCTCGAGATAGACCGCGAGCTGCTCGATACGCGGCAGCCTCATCGCTGCCTCGGGGCGTGCCTCGGGGCGCGCCGCCGCGCCGCTGCCTCGGGGCGCGCGAGCGCTTCATCCAGCGATACGTAGGCGGGGGCCTCGAACAGCTTGTCGAACGCCGCCTCGGCCTCGAGCGCCGTCGCGATGCGCAGCACGTTCTCGATCGACGATGCGCCGGTCTTCTCGAAGCGATGGATCGTCGCGACCGCGACGCCGGCGCGATCTGCGAGCTCGACCTGGCGCCACTTGCGCATCAGCCGGAGCTGTCTCGCACGCGCGCCGATCGCCCGCAACGTGTCCTGGAGCGTGTCTTGGTAATCGGTCAATTTTGGTATTTTATCGCGGGATTCCGGGGTCAACCAAGCAAAATTGACCGATTAAAAACCAGGTCGTAGGTATGCAGGATCGCAGGCCGCCGGGTGTCAGACCCTCGCGGCAGGATGCGCCGACGATGCGGCTCCTCCACACCTCGGACTGGCACCTCGGGCACACGCTGCGGGGGGAGGTCACGCGCGAGTACGAGCACGCCGCGTTCCTGGCCTGGCTGCTCGATACCTGCGTGCACGAGGCGGCCGACGCGCTGGTGATCACCGGCGACGTGTTCGACAGCGCGACGCCGCCGGCGAGCGCGGAGCGGATGTGGTTCGAGTTCCTGGCCGCGGCGCGGCGCGCGCGTCCGGCGATGGACGTGGTCGCGATCGCGGGCAACCACGACTCGCCGGCGCGGCTCGGCGCGGCGTCATCGGTGCTGCGCGAGCTCGGGGTCCACGTGGTCGGCGGGCTGCCGCGGGTCGATGACGGCGAGCTCGACCTCGAGCGGATCTTGATCCCGGTGGCCGGCGGCCGCGGGCTGATCGCGGCGGTGCCGTTCTTGCGGCCGGTCGACCTGCCGGGCGATGCCGCGGAGGGCGGTGACGCGCTGGGGGAGATCTATGGCGCGGTGATCGAGGCGGCACGGGCGCGGCGGCGGGCCGATCAGGCGCTGATCGTCACCGGGCACCTGTACGTCGCCGGGGCCGACACGCAGTACCTGAGCGAGCGGCGGGTGTCGATCGGCGGCCAGGAGTCGGCGCCGCTGCGGCTGTTTCCCGACGACATCGATTACGTCGCGCTCGGCCATATCCACCGCGCGCAGCGGGTCGGGAGGGACGCGATCCGCTACGCCGGCGCGCCGCTGCCGCTGTCGCTCGACGAGGCGGGCTACAAGAACCAGGTGGTCGCGGTCGAGTTCGCGGCCGGGCGGGTCCGGGAGCTGCGGCCGGTGGTGGTGCCGCGGGTCGTCGACATCGTGCGGGTGCCGCGGCGCGGCGCCGCGCCGCTCGCCGAGGTGCTCGCCGAGCTCGCCCGGCTGCCGCAGCTGGTGCCGGGCGACCCGGCGCGGCCGTACCTCGAGATCGCCGTCGCGCTCGACCGGCCCCAGCCGAAGCTGCGGGCGGCAATCGAGGCCGCGCTCGAAGGCAAGCGGCCGCGGCTGGTGCGGCTCGGGGTCGAGCTGACCGGCGATGGCGGCGCGCTCGGCGATCGGGTGGTGCGGCAGCGGCTGGCCGAGCTCGACCCGCGCGAGGTGTTCGGGCGGCTGTGGGCGCGCGATCACGCGGCGCCGCCGGACCGCGACGTGCTCGCCGGGTTCGACCGGCTGCTCGCCGAGGTCTCGGGCGACCTCGAGGATCTGGCGTCGTGAAGATCCTGGCGATCCGCGGCTGCAACCTGGCGAGCCTCGCAGGCGAGTTCGAGATCGACCTGGCGCACGGGCCGCTCGGCGGCACCGGCGTGTTCGCGATCGTCGGCAACACCGGCTCGGGCAAGAGCACGCTGCTCGACGCGCTGTGCGTGGCGCTGTTCGATCGCACGCCGCGGCTGACCAACCACAGCACGGTGAAGGTCGGGCGCGGCGACGATGACCGCGCGCTGCTCGGCGCCCAGGACGTCCGCACGCTGCTCCGGCGCGGCGCGGCGCAGGGCTGGGCCGAGGTCGACTTCGAGAGCGGCGACGCGCGCCAGTACCGCGCGCGCTGGTCGGTGCGGCGGGCGCGCGGCCAGAGCGACGGCACGATGCAGGACCAGCAGCTGTCGCTCACCGCGATCGCCGGCGGCGAGCGGTTCGGCGGCACCAAGACCGAGACGCTCAAGGCGATCCACGCCCGGCTCGGCCTGTCGTTCGATCAGTTCCGGCGCTCGGCGCTGCTCGCGCAAGGCGAGTTCGCGGCGTTCCTGCGCGCCGACGGCAAGGATCGCAGCGAGCTGCTCGAGCGCATGACCGGCACGCAGATCTACTCGCGGCTGTCGATCGCGGCGCACGTCCGGGCGGCGCTCGCCGAGCAGCGGCTGCGCGACGGCCGGGCCGCGGCGCAGGCGATCGCGGTGCTCGACGACGCCGCCGAGCGCGGGATCCGGGCGGAGCTCGCGGCGGCGGCCGAGGCGGCCGAGGCGGCGCGGCTGCGCCATGCGCGGGCCGAGCAGGTCGTGCGCTGGCTGACCGAAGCGGCGCGGCGCGAGCGCGAGCTCGCCCAGGCCGGGGCGGAGCACGCGGCGGCGGGCGCGGCGCTGGTCACCGCCGAGCCCGATCGCGCCGAGCTCGCGCTGCGGCGGCGGGCCGAGCAGCTGCGGCCGGCGTGGGACGAGGTCGAGCGGATCGAGCGCCGGCTCGCCGCGGCGGTGGCCGAGCTCGGCGCGGCGGGCGAGGCGGCGGACAAGGCGGCGCGCCGGCTCGAGGGGATCGCGGAGCGCCGCGCGCGGATCGCCGCGGTGCATGCGCCGGTGCGGGCGGCCCGGATCGCCGCGGGGATCGTCGAGCGGATCGTGCGGCCGGGCCAGGCGGCGGCGAGCAGCGCGGCCGAGGACGCGGCGTGGCTCGCCGCGCACGCAGGCCTGGCGCCCGAGGTCGCCGCGTGGCCCGAGCTCGACGGCCGGTTCGCCCAGCACGCGGCGCTTGACGAGGCGATCGCCGCGCTCGCGCGGGCGCTGACCGAGCACGCCGCCGAGCGGGCCCGGCTCGATCGCGCGCATCGCCAGCTCGCCGGTGAGGTCCAGGCCGCGACGCAGCGCCACGAGGAGGCCAAGCGCAAGGCCGCGGGTTATGCGCAGAAGCGCGGAGCGACGCTCGACGCCGCGCGGCGCCAGGAGGACGAGGCGCGGACCCGGCTCGGCGACTTCGAGCGGCTGGCCGCGGTCGCCGCGGCGGCGGGCGCCGCGACCGAGCAGCAGGCGGCGATCGATCGCCAGCTCGCCGAGCTGGCAGCGGCCGCGGCCGAGGACGGTGCTCGGCGCGCCCGGCTCGGCGAGGCGCAGCGGCAGGCCATCGCCGTGCGCACCGAGCAGGCCAGGGTCATCGAGGAGCTGCGGCGCGCTGCCGGCTATGCGCACGCGCGCGCCGAGCTCGTCGCCGGCGAGCCGTGCCCGCTGTGCGGCGCGGCCGAGCACCCGTGGCGCGATCGCGGTGCGCTCGACGGAGTGATCGCGGCCGCCGCCGCGCGGCTCGATGGCACGCACGCCGAGCTCGATGCGATTGCCGCCGAGCTCGCCGCCGCGTCGCTGCGCGACCGCCAGCGCGACCACGACCGCGCCCGGCTCGCGCAGCTGCGCGCCGCCGCCGGGGCCAGCGCGGCGGCCGCGGCGACCGCGTGGCGCGACCAGCTCGGCGCGCTCGGCGAGCTGCTGCTGGTCGGCGATCCGGCGACGCCGGCGGCCGAGGCGCTGGCCGCCGACCGCCTGGCGACGGCCCGGGCCCGGCTCGAGGCCGCCCGCGTGGCGCGCAGCCACACCGAGGCCGCCACCAAGGCGGCACAGGACGCCCAGGCCGAGGTCCAGCTGTGCCAGGCCGCGCTCGATCAGCTCGCCGGCAAGCTCGCCGAGCTCGAGCGCCGGCGCGCGGAGCTCGACGCGACGATCGGCCGCGCGCGCGGCGAGCACGCCAGCAAGCTCGAGCAGCGCGGCGCCCTGGCGCGCGAGCTGACCGCTGCGATGGCTCGCTGGTTCGCGGCGCTGCCGGCCGCGCCGGGCGAGCCTGCCGCGGCGGCGCGATCGGCGGGGACCGTTGCGCCGGCGCGCGCAGGCCACGCTGCACCGGCTCGCCGTGGCCGTGGCGCGGCGGCGATCGCGGCGGGCGGCGACCACGGCGGTGCGGTCGGCGCCGGCAGCGGCGGTGCGGCGGGTGGCGATCACGGCGGCGCGGGCAGCGACCACGGCGCCGCGGTGATGCTGCCGCCGATCGTGGACGAGGTCGACCCGACGCTCGTGCTGGCGCTCGTGGCGCGGCTGCAGGCGAGCGCTGCGCCGCGCCGCGCCGCGGTGCCGGTGCCGAGCTCGCCGCTGGCGATCGTGCGCCTCGCGCTGGCCGCGGTGGCCGCCGCCTGGCGCGAGCGCGCCGAGCGGGTCGCCGATGCCGACGCGGCGCTGTCGGCGGCCGCCGCGGAGATCGACCGCGAGGTCCGAGAGATCGATCGCGCGGTCGCCGAGCACACCGCCCGGCGCGGCGACGCCGAGCTGCGGCGCGACCAGCTCGGCCGCGAGCGCGAGGCGGCGGCCGCGCGGCTCGACACGATGCGCGGCGACGCCGGGTTCACGCACGACGAGCTGCGGCGGCTCTTGTCCGGCGATCCATCGCGGGTCGACGCGCTGGCGGAGCGGCTCGCGGCGCTCGATCGCGCGGCCGAGCGGACCCGCGCGGTGGTCGTCGAGCGCGAGCGGCAGGTCGCCGAGCACGCGGCGGCGCGGCCGAGCCACGGCGACACCGAGCCGCCGGCGGAGCCCGCCGTGGCGCCCGATCTCGACGCGCTCGCCGCCGCGGTCACGGTCGCGGATCGCCGCGCCGCCCAGCTCGCCGCGACGCTCGCCGCCAACGCCGATGCGCGGGACCGCCGCGACGCCGCGCTCGCGGAGATCGCCGCGGCCGAGTCCGGCGTGGAGATCGACCGCATCCTGGGCGACGTGATCGGATCGCACGACGGCAAGCTGTTCCGCAGCTTCGCGCAGAGCCTCACGCTCGACAGCCTGCTCGCCGTCGCCAACGCGCACCTCGACGAGCTCGCGCCGCGCTACCAGCTCGAGCGCGTGCCGCGCCACGACCTCGAGCTCCAGGTGATCGACCGCGACCTCGGCGACGAGATCCGCTCGGTGCAGAGCCTGTCGGGCGGCGAGAGCTTCCTGGTGTCGCTCGCGCTCGCGCTCGGGCTGTCGTCGATGTCCGCGCACGATGTCCGGGTCCGCACGCTGCTGATCGACGAGGGCTTCGGCACGCTCGATCCCGCCACGCTCGACAGCGCGCTGTCGGTGCTGGACGCCTTGCAGGCCACCGGCCGCCAGGTCGGCGTGATCTCGCACGTGCCGGCGCTGGTCGAGCGCGTCGGTGCCCA